>CAJLYQ010000054.1 GCA_905210905.1 uncultured Christensenella sp.
GATAAAAAAATTACCGCCGTACTCGGACCGTCCGGTTGCGGAAAAACAACGCTTTTAAGAATATTAAGTAACGAAGTGAAGTTTTCCGGCACAATCGAAGGACAAACGGACGAAATAAGTTATATATTCCAAGACCCATTACTTTTATCGCATTTAACGGTAGAAAACAACGTGGATTTTTTTCTTAAAAAAGCCTTTCTCGACAAGAAAACAAGAAAAAAAATAGTAGATGAAATTCTTGCCAAAGTGGAATTAACCGACAGTATAAAAAAATATCCGTCTTCGCTGAGCGGTGGAATGGCGCAGAGAGTATCGCTCGCCAGAGCGTTCGCATATCCTGCCAAACTTCTCCTTATGGACGAACCGTTCAAAGGGTTGGATTACTCTTTGAAAAAACGCATACTCGATATTTTTTTACGTATGTACGAAAACGATAAAAAAACTACGGTTTTCGTTACGCACGACATCGACGAAGCATTGCTTCTTGCGGATAAAATAGTCGTAATTACGGACGGAAACATCGTTTACGAAAAAGAATTGCCCGAAAGAACGGAACGAAAAATTACCGATTTCCCCGAAATAAAAAACAAACTTTACGAAATATTATAAACTGCATTTTCTCGCATATCTTAAATTTTTGCGTTGTTTTTTGCAAACGAAAATTCGCGTCGACAATATAAAAAATTTTTTTCAAGCCGAGTAACCGTTATAAAATAACCCGACGTACATTTGGTTTGACTTTTCTCATAAAAAAGTTTATTATATCATTTATGATAATTCTAGGTATCGACCCCGGGTACGGGACGGTCGGTTTCGGCGTAATAGATTCTAGAGCGGGCAACAAAATCATACCCGTCGAATACGGCGTTATTCAAACTCCGAAAGAAGATTCTTTACCGAAACGATTAAAAGTTATTGCGGACGCATTCGACTACATCATCGACAAGTATAACCCCGAAGCGGTGGCTATCGAAGAATTATTTTTCCAAAACAACCAAAAAACGGCAATAGCGGTAGCGGAAGCGCGCGGAGCGATTTTGCTTACGGTGTACAAAAAATGCAAAAATCTTTTCGAGTACACCCCGATGCAAATCAAACAGGCACTTACCGGTTACGGCAAAGCCGAAAAAAAACAAATTCAGTATATGGTCAAAGTTCTTTTGAAACTTGACGAAGTTCCTAAACCCGACGACGCTGCGGACGCTTTGGCTGCGGCGATTACTCACGCTCAGGTAGCAAGAACTTCTTCGCTTTTCGGAATATAAAAGGGCGGTTAAAACAGATGATAGGTTACGTTAAAGGTCAGGTAGCGGATAAAAGCGACGGAACGGTCGTTATCGACAATGGCGGAATAGGATACGAAATTTTCGTAAGTTCTACGACGCTGACGCAAATAGGCAACAATTCGTTCGTACAACTGTATACGTATCTTAACGTTCGCGAAGACGGCGTTTTTCTTTACGGTTTTTATACCAAAGAAGAAAAAAATATGTTTCTGAAACTTATCACAATAAGCGGAGTGGGACCGAAAGCGGCGCTCAGCATTCTTTCGGGAATAGAACTTAACAAACTTATGGTAGCGATAATAAACGCCGACGTAAAAACCTTATCGAAAATCAAAGGTATCGGCAAGAAAACAGCGGAAAGAATCGTTCTCGAACTTAAAGAAAGTTTGGACGCCGCAGCGGAAGCGGCTATCGACGCCGCAATCGAAGGAATTGCGATCGAACAAACCAAAGAAGAACTCGACAAAGATTCCGAAGACGCTATTTACGCGTTACGCGGTCTCGGATTTACGCAGAACGAAGCGGTCAAAGCGGTTAAAGCCGCAAGACCGAAAGCGCGCGATTTGCAAGAACTCATCGCTTTAAGTTTGCGCAGTCTTAACTAATATCGGAGAAAAATATGGCAGACGAACAATTTTACATTTCTTCCACCAAATATACGCCGCCCGATCTGTCCGCCGATAGAACCGAACGGCTTGTTGCGAGCGAACGGCTCGATTTCGACGAAGCGGAAAACGCTTTGCGTCCCAAAAGGCTGGAAGACTACGTCGGACAAAACAAGGTAAAAGAAAACCTGAAAGTTTTTATGCATTCCGCGAAAAAACGTAAAGAAACGCTCGATCACGTCCTTCTTTACGGCCCGCCGGGACTTGGAAAAACCACGCTTAGCCACATCATCGCTTCCGAAATGAACGCATCTATAAGAGTTACGACCGGACCCGCGATAGAAAGAGCGGGAGACCTTGCCGCAATTTTGACGAATATGCAGAAAGGGGACGTGCTTTTCATCGACGAAATACACAGACTTAACCCGACGGTAGAAGAAATATTGTACTCGGCAATGGAAGACAACGCTCTTGACATAGTTACCGGCAAAGGACCGAGCGCGAGAACGATGAGAATTCCCATAGAACCGTTTACCCTCGTCGGCGCAACGACCAAAGCGGGTATGCTCAGCGCACCTTTAAGAGATCGTTTCGGCGTGATTTGCCGACTTGAAATGTACACCAAAGAAGAACTTGCGCTGATAGTAAATCGTTCGGCGAAAATTCTAAACATAAAGATTACTCCCGAAGGAGCGGAAGAGATCGCAAAACGCTCTCGCGGAACGCCGAGAATAGCCAACCGCCTTTTAAGACGAGTTCGTGACTTTACCGAGTACGACAATATGGACACGGTTACGCTCGAACAAGCGAAAAAAGCGCTTGCGTTGCTGGAAATCGACGAACTCGGTTTAGACAAAACCGACGTAAATATAATAAAAACGATAATTGACAAGTTTGCCGGCGGTCCGGTAGGTTTGGATACTTTGGCTGCGGCGAGCGGCGAAGATTCGAACACGATCGAAGACGTATACGAACCCTACCTTTTACAATTAGGTTTTATAGCGCGTACTCCGCGCGGAAGAGTTTGCACCCAGGGAGCGTACAAGCATTTCGGTTGCAGAAAAGCGGATCCGTCTGACAACGGTTTTTCGATAGACGATAACGGAGATATAATATGGTAAAAAGCGATTTTTATTATGATTTGCCGCAAGAACTTATTGCGCAGACACCTATCGAACCGCGCGACGCGGCAAGACTTTTATACTATAACAAAGCAACCGACGAAGCAAAAGATTTGCATTTTTACGACGTGGAAAACATTCTGCAAAAAGGAGATTTGCTCGTAGTCAATAATACGCGCGTAATAAACGCGAGAATATACGCATACAACGAGTCCGGAAGACGATTTGAAGTTCTGCTTCTTAAAAGGGTAGATCTGACGCACTACGAGGCGCTGCTAAGACCTGCACGAAAAGCGAAAATCGGGTCGAAACTCGTCGTTAACGACGAACTCTCTCTCGTAATAGAATCAATCAACCCGGACGACGGCGTAAGAACGATTAAATTCGAGTTTGACGGAGTTTTCGAGGATATTCTCGACAGAGTCGGCGAAGTTCCGCTTCCCCCTTATATTACCGAAAAACTCGACGATAAGGAGAGATATCAGACGGTTTATAACAAAGTTCGCGGTTCGAGCGCCGCACCTACGGCAGGACTTCATTTTACGCAGGAACTTATACAAAAACTCAAAGATAAAGGCGTTGAGTTTGCCGAAGTTCTTCTTCACGTCGGACTGGGAACGTTCAGACCCGTTAAGGAAGATAACGTTCTCGAACACAAAATGCATTCCGAGTATTACGAGATAAACGAAGAGGCGGCGGAAAAAATCAATCGTGCGATAAAGGACGGGCGTAGGGTAATTGCAGTCGGAACGACTTCGGTTCGGGTACTCGAATCCTCGTCCGACGAAAACGGTTACGTCAAACCGACGAAGGGCGACACGGATATTTTTATTTACCCCGGGTACAGGTTCAAAACCGTAAAAGGATTGATCACGAACTTCCATTTACCCGAATCTACCCTTATTATGCTCGTAAGCGCGTTCCTTACCAAGGATAAAACGCTTGAATTATACAACCACGCCGTAAGCGACAAATACAGATTTTTCAGTTTCGGCGACGCAATGATTTTACTGTGAGAGAAACATTATGTTTAAGTACGAAATAATCAAAGAATGTAAACAAACGGGCGCAAGAATAGGTCGCCTTACCACGCCGCACGGAGTAATCGAAACTCCCGTGTTTATGCCTGTAGGCACGATGGCAAGCGTTAAAGCGCTTGCTCCCGAAGAGGTAGAAGGATTAGGCTCTCAGATTATTTTGAGCAACACCTATCATTTGTATCTTCGCCCGGGACACGAACTAATCAGAAAAGCGGGCGGATTGCATAAATTTATGAACTGGCACAAGCCTATTCTTACGGACAGCGGCGGTTTTCAGGTGTTCAGTTTATCGAGTATGAGAAAAATTACCGACGAAGGCTGCACTTTTAACAGTTTCATCGACGGGAGCAAACACTTTTTCACGCCCGAAAAATCCATTGAAATTCAGCAAGCGCTCGGAAGCGATATTATGATGGCGTTCGACGAATGTACCGAACCTGACATATCGCACGAAAAAGCGGAAGACGCGCTTAACCGTACGATAAAATGGCTCGACAGGTGTTATAAGGTCGCAACAAATCCCGATCAGATGCTTTTCCCGATTATTCAGGGAAATATGTATAAAGATTTGCGTATCGAAAGTGCGAAAAAAACCGTTCCTTACGCTAAATGCGGTATAGCGATAGGCGGATTGTCCGTAGGCGAGCCCAAACCCGTGATGTACGAGATGCTCGACGCTTTGCGCCCGTATTATCCCGAACTAATGCCCAGATACCTTATGGGCGTGGGAAGTGCGGACTGTCTTGTCGAAGGCGTTCTCCGCGGAATAGATATGTTCGACTGCGTTCTGCCCACCAGAATTGCGAGAAACGGAACGGCTATGACGTTGAAAGGGGACGTAACGATAAGAAACGCCGCCTTTAAGGAAGATTTTACTCCCGTCGAAGAAGGTTGCGATTGTTATTGCTGCAGAAACTACACTAAAGCGTACGTAAGACACCTTATAAATACCGACGAAATTTTCGGCGGAAGATTGTTGTCTATCCATAATATACGCTTCCTTCACAGGTTAATGAATAAAATCAAAGAGGCGATTTGGCAAGACAGGCTGAAAGACTTCCGCGACGAATTCTTTGAAAACTATAAAATTTGATAGGAAAGATTAAAACACTATTAAAATCCGTAAATTCGCTTGCATAATAGGGAAGAATAGTGTATTATAAACTTACATCTTTATAAAGGAGAATTTAAAATGACCAGTTTGCTCGCGGCATGGAACAATACCTACACGATGTATATCATTCTCGGTGTTTTTCTCGTGCTCATGATTGTAATGACAATTATACCCCAAAGAAAACAAAAGAAGAAACAAGAAGAAATGATGAACTCCATTCAGGTCGGAGATAAGATTATGACTATCGGCGGATTTGTAGGAACTATCGTTGAATACGATCCCGGTACGGATCAATACGTAATCAACGTCGGAACGGAAGAAGCGCCGACTCACGTTACCATCATCAAAAACGCTATTCGCTCCAAAATGCAAGACGGAGCGAACAAGTAATTGCTATCGCAAAATCAATAAAGCCGCGGAATTATCCGCGGCTTTTCTTTATAAAAAAGCGTTAAACTTTGTTTTTTCCTATATTAACCGAGATTATTCCGCAAATCGCTCCGATTACGCCGCCTAAAGCCGCGTCGAGCAGAATACCGTAAGAAAAAGTGAAAGATTTGTTTATCAACGCAAAAATCAGCGCAGTGCCGAGAGAATAGATTAGCCCGGACAACAGCCCTTTAAGTATCCCGTTTTTCTTTTCTTTGAAACCGAAAAAGCACCCGACGAAAATCGCGATTACTTTAATTATCTGATTTATTACCGTTACGACGGTTTCGTTTATCGGCACGAAATTAAGTACCGTAGCGAAAACGAGAATAAGAATTGCGCCGATCAAAACGGAAACGAGCGCTCCTTTAAGCACGTCGGTAAAAAAATATTTTTTTGCGCCTGATTTTACCATAAACACCTCATCAAACAAGTTTTGCTAAATTATATTTCGCTTTACGTTCTATTATTCGCGAAAAATTCGGCAAAACGATTGATTTATTTTTCAAATGCCGTTATAATATACACGAAAATAATCTCCACGGAGGAATTAAATAATGAAACACATCACCAAATTGTTCAGCAAATCTCTTTGCAAAAAGCACGAAACCGGTTGCGGAGAATGTCAATCCAGTTGTCAATCCGCTTGCAAAACGAGTTGCACCGTAGGCAACCAGTCCTGCAAACAAGAAGAAAAAATTAACGTTACGAAGAAAGAAAGCCTGTAAGCAATGGTTCATACTTTCGGTTATACCTACGGGGATAAAAAATACTATTTCCTGTGGGACGTTGAAAGCGGCAGTCTGCTCGAAGTAGATTACGTCGCTTTTTTGTACGCTAAAAAAAGATACGGCAAGACTTTCTCTTCTGCTGAAGAGAAAGATTTTTCCGTTATCGCAAAAAACGATCTTGACGAACTTGCCGCCGACTTCGACGAACTCGAAAAAGACGGAACGCTTAACAGCAAACCGCTCGTTACGGAATACAAAAAGAACGCCGACGAAATTAAGGCTCTTTGTTTGCACGTTTGCCACGATTGCAATCTGAACTGCACTTATTGTTTTGCCGGAGGCGGCACTTATAACACCGAAAGAGATTATATGTCGCCCGAAGTCGGCAAAAAAGCGGTGGACTTATTGCTCGCAAAGTCCGGTAAACGTAAAAATCTCGAAATCGACTTTTTCGGCGGCGAACCGCTTATGAATATGAAAACGGTTAAAGCAGTGGTCGATTACGGAAACGAGCAGGCTAGTAAAATCGGTAAGCGAATAAGTTTTACAATGACGACGAACTGCCTTCTCCTTAACGACGAAAACATCGCTTATCTGAACGAAACGATGGACAACGTCGTTCTTAGCATAGACGGCAGAGAAAGCGTACATAACGCCACGAGAAAAGCGAGAAACGGCAAGGCTTGCTACGAAACGATTCTTAAAAACGCGCAAAAATTCCGCGCCGTAAGAGGAGATAAGAAGTATTACGTCCGCGCGACGTTCACGTCGGGCAACCTCGACTTTGCAAACGATATTTTGGCGTTAAACGACGCCGGTTTCGATCAAATTTCGGTTGAACCGGTGGTTTTACCCGACTCTTCGCCACTTGCTCTCACGAAAGAGATGCTTGCTTCCGTTTGTGCGGAATACGATAAATTCACGCAAGCATACATCGACAGAAGAAAGACGAAAAAGTGGTTTAACTTCTTCCATTTTATGATCGATTTGGAACACGGCGCGTGCCAAAACAAGCGTCTGACGGGTTGCGGAGCGGGTACAGAATATCTTGCGATTTCGCCGCAAGGCGAAATTTATCCGTGTCATCAGTTCGTCGGCAAAGACGACTTTTTGATCGGAAATGTATACGACGGGATACTAAACCAGGACATTCGGGAGCGTTTTTCCGAACTATGCGTCCTTAACAAGCCGCATTGCAAGGACTGTTTCGCTAAATATAACTGCAGCGGCGGATGCACAGCAAACGCCTATAACTTCACCGGAACGCTCGACGGGCAATACGAGGTCGGTTGCGAACTTGCAAAGAAACGCTTGGAGTGCGCTTTGGCTGTAGCGGCAATAGAAAAACGGTAATACACCGTTTTTTCTTTTTTGTGGGCTTAATTTTGGCTTATTATAATATATATATATTTTTTTCCGTTGACATAATTGAGCCGATTATGTATAATAATCAAGATACTTATGTTTGGAGGCAAACCAAGTGAGCAAGACTAAATCGATAATTATTCTTGTCGTGATAGCCGTACTGTTTATAACGCTCGTTTTATTTACCGTACCCCTTAACGGCGAGAGCAAATTCCCGATTGCCGACAGCGACAAAGACTTTACGTGGCTGATTTACGGAATTGATTTGGGAATCGACCTTAAAGGCGGCATTTACGCCGAATACGAATGTTGGTTCGAAGACGGAAGAAAAGTTTCCGACGAAGATATTCAGGGCGCTATGAGCAACCTCGAAGATATACTTCTCAGCAAAGGGTATTCCGAAGCAATCGTAGAAAAAGTTACCAAAGCGGGCAACGATTACATCAGAGTAGAAGTTGCAGGACTAAAAGATACGGAATCGCTTATGAGCCTTATCGGCGAATCCAGCACGCTTACATTCCGTAACAGCGACGGCGAAATCGTCATGACCGGCACGGGTAACATCGACAAATGCGGCATCACGCAAGACGAAAACAATAGCGGATATTACGCTCTTGCGATTCAATTTAACAAAGCGGGTACGGCAAAATTTGCAGAAATCTCCGAAAAATACAAAGGCAAAACGCTCGCCATTTATATAGACGATAACAAACTTATGGAGCCTACCATAAACGAAGCGATTACAAACGGCAGAGCGAGCATAACCGGTAAATTCAGTTACGAACAGGCTTATCAATATCAAGTTAAAATTCAAGCGGGTATTACCGAAGTCAAACTTAGACTTTATAACTGTGATACCGTAAGTTCTTCGCTCGGTTCGGAAGCGCTCCGTTACAGCCTTATCGCAGGCGCAATCGGTGTAGGAATAATCATTATCTTTATGATCTTGTTCTATCGCGGACTCGGACTTGCTTCTGCTTTGGCGCTTCTTATTTACACCGAACTTTTGCTCGTACTCCTTGCAATCGTTCCTTGGGTAGAACTTACCATCAGCGGTATTGCCGGCGTAATTTTGAGTATAGGTATGGCGGTTGACGCAAACGTAATCATATTCGAAAGAATTAAGGAAGAACGTTTCGGAAAAGGCGACAGTCCGATTATGAAAAGTATACCTTCCGCTGTCGACGCAGGGTTCAAGAGTGCGTTCGTTACCATTCTAGACTCCAACATTACCACGTTGATCGGTGCGATAGTTATGATAATCGCCGGTTCTGCGTCGGTAAAGAGTTTTGCGATAACCCTTCTCATCGGTGTAATTTTGTCGATGTTCAGCGCGATCTTCGTTACCAGAGTATTGCTTAAATGCTTCCTCGGAATTAACGACGAAAACGACAGATTCTACGGATTACACGCAAAAACGGACAAGAAAAAGAAATCTGCGTCCGACCTCGGCGAAAACGCTGTAAACGCTTAATAAGGGGGGACGGATACAATGAAAGAGAAATTTACGAACTTAATCGGAAAAATAAAGAAGATCGATATAAACAAGAACAGAGCGTTGTTCTGGATTCCGCCGCTTATTGTCATTCTCGTAATGCTTATTTGCGGAACGTGTTATTCGCTTAACAAAACCAAATACCAGTATTTTGCGAATATCGGTATTGACTTCCAGGGCGGATCGATACTTACGATAGAATTCAAAGATCCTCAGGCAAATCTCGGCGCTAAATACGACGAAAACGTAAACAAAATTTACAACGTACTTGAAAAGCACGGTATACCGACCAACAAGGCTCGTAACCAGTCCAGCGGTGACAGCACGATAATTATTCAGTATCCCAACTGGGTATCCGGAACGGGTAGTGCGACGAGCGATGCCAAAGCAATGGACGAAACCAACACTCAGATTAAAGAAGAACTGTACGCTATGGCAAATGCCGGAACGTTTGACGAAATTGCGGACAACGGCGTTACTTTCTCGGTAATCGGAAGCGAATCCAGTAAGAACCTTTTGAAAACGGCTGCTATATCGGTAGCGATCGCGCTCGTACTTATGCTGCTTTATATCGTAATTCGTTTCGACTTCTACAGCGGACTTGCGGCGGTACTGATACAGTTACACGACCTTATAATAATGTTTGCTTTGTCCGTTATATTCTATATAGAAATAGGCGACAGCATCGTTGCGGGACTTATTACCATCGTAGGATACTCAATAAACAACACGATAGTCGTATTCGACAGAATCCGTTCGGTAATCAAACCGTTAAAGAAACAAGGCAAGAAGTACGACGAAGGTCTGGTAATCAACAACGCTATTTTCAGCACTATGAGAAGAACGCTCTTCACCACGTTTACCACGCTTATCGTTATGATCGTACTCGTGGCAATGGGAGTTGCGTCTATAGTAACTTTCGGACTTCCGATTATCTTCGGTTTGATTGCAGGTTTCTATTCGTCGGTATTCCTTGCGGCACCGCTTTGGGGTGCGCTTAAGGATCTCGGCGACAAGATTAAACTTAGCACCAAGAACAAGAAGTTTGCTAAACAACACAAAAGAGCGAGAGCGTAATCGATATGTTTTCGCACGAATTTAACGGGCGCGATAATGCGCCCGTTAAATTTATAAAGAGAAAAAGGTAAGTATGAATTTTCAAAAAAAGCGTATCAACGACGACGAAAAGGTAAAGAAACTTGCAAAAGACTGCAGAATTAGTCCGATGCTTGCCGATTTGCTGATATCTCGCGATATAAGTACGCCGAGCGACGTAAATAAATTTTTATACGGCACTCCCGACGATTTGTCGACGCCGTATTTATTCCCCGATATGAACTCGGTTACCGAAAGAATTAAGAAAGCGTTCGTAAACGGCGAACGAATTCTTGCGTACGGCGATTACGACTGCGACGGAGTCGGAGCGATAACGATTTTTACCCTAGCGTTAAAAGACAAAGGACACGAAATACTTCATTACATACCCACAAGAGCGAAAGAAGGTTACGGACTGAACGTATCCGCTATAGATTACATAAAACAACGTTTTTCACCCGATTTACTTATCACGGTAGACTGCGGTATAAATTCGGTAAACGAAGTCGCTTACGCAAAATCGTTGGGAATGGACGTAATAGTAACGGACCACCACCAGCCCAACGAAAGTTTACCCGATTGCCTTATTCTCAACCCGTTTCTTGCCCCGGGCGCAACGCCTTTATGCGGAGCGGGAGTAGTTTTTACGCTAGTAAGAGCATTGTTCGACAACGAAGCCGCAATAAAATATTTCGACGTATGCGCGATAAGCACGCTCGCCGACATCGTACCGCTGAGAGGCGACAACAGAATAATCGTAAAATACGGTATGGACGCAATTAAAAAAGGTCGTTGTCGTCCGGGTATAAAAGAATTGCTGTATTCGGCAAAAGTCGACGCCAAAAATCTTACGACCGGAGACGTAGGATTCAAAATCGCTCCGAGAATAAACGCAGCAGGAAGACTTCAAAGCGCGGAAATCTCGTTAAAACTCCTTACCGACGACGATCCGACAGAACTTGCGCTTCTTGCCGAACAACTCGCTTCGCTCAACACCGAAAGACAGGATATGAACGCCAAAATCTTCGACGAAGCGGTCGAGGCGTTAAAGCAATACGATTTTTCCAAATACAAAATCATAATGCTGAAAGGGGATTGGCTCGAAGGCATTGTCGGTATCGTGTGCGCAAAATTAGCCGAATATTTTAATTTACCCGTCATAATGGTATGTCTGCAAGAAGGGAAAAATACCTTGAAAGGTTCGGCAAGAAGCATTGCGGGCATAAATTTATTCGAACTATTCGATAAAAACAACGAAAAACTCGTTTCTTACGGCGGACACGAAATGGCTGCCGGGGTTTCAATGGAAGAGAAAGACTTCGAGGCGGTAAGAGATATTTTTAACGATTACGTTATAAAAAACACCGATCCGTCGGTTTTCGTTCGAAAAGCATATTACGACGAAAAACTCGACATAGCAAGCATCGACACGGCAACCATCAAAGAAATCGAACTGCTCGAGCCGTTCGGACATAAAAATCCCATTCCAGTTTTTCTCGATACTTCTTCTGCCGCAAAGTTTAAGCAAATCGGCAGAACTCAGCACGTTAAAGCAAAATTCAAAGCAGGCGAACTTGTCGCTTTTGATAAGCTAAAATACTCGGCGCTTGCCGAAAACAACGGTTTTGACATATTGTATACATTCGATAAAAACTATTTTAACGGCAAAGTGTACACGCAATTTATGCTGAAAGAGATGGCGTTTAAGACTAATTCTTTTACCGAAAGCCTTGCCGCCGAAAATTTTTGCAAAACTTTTTTATCGATTAACAAAACGGCGTCTTGCGGTAAAAGATCGTCGGACAAACCTACGCTTTACATTGCGTACACGCCTCGGACAGCAGAAAAAATCATTCGTGAAAACGAGGGAATCGACGTCGTTATTTACAATCGACCGAAACACGAGATACGCGACTCTCTCGTTATTGCGCCCGATATAGATTATCCGTTTTTCTACTATTCGAAGATTATTTTTGCCGACAAAGCGGGAAATGGTTTGCGTTCGTATATAAAAAACAGCGGAATAAAATGCGAATTCAGCGATAATGACGCATTCAAATATAAAATTTCGACACCGGAACTTCGCGAACTTTATACGTTTTTGAAGAAAAAGATCTTACCGTTTAAGAAATATACGTCGATTTATGGTTTACAAGAAGAACTTTTACAGGGCGAAAGCAACGAGCTACGTAAGATTCGTTTCATAACCGGATGTTATATATTTATAGAATTAGATTTGCTTAATTGGGGCGAAGATGGTATAATAACAGTCAAAAACAAAAAAGTCGAGTTAACGCAATCGTCGTTATACAGATACATAAACGGTTAAAGTATGGATTTTTTGAAAAAAGCGCACGAAATATATTCGGAAGACGAGTACCTGTCGATAGAGTACGCGTTAAATTTTGCTACGGAAGCACATAAAGATCAGAAGCGCGCGTCCGGAGAGCCGTATATCATTCACCCCATCGCAGTTGCCGATATCTTAATGGATTACGGCTTGGATTCAGATACGATAATAGCCGCACTACTGCACGACGTAATCGAAGATACGACTTATACCGAAAACGATATAAAAAGCAAATTCGGCAACGGAATATACGAGATGGTAATGGGCGTAACCAAACTTACTCGTATTAACGTTTCCAACGACAATACCGCTACCGACATAGAACTCGCGCAAGCCGAAACCATAAGAAAACTCTTTATGGCAATGGCAAAAGATATAAGAGTTCTTCTCGTTAAACTCGCCGACAGACTGCATAATATGCGTACTTTGGAGTACCAAACGCAGGAAAAAAGACTTCGTAAGTCCCGTGAAACACTCGACATATACGCTCCGCTTGCCGGAAGGCTAGGTATATCCGGAATCAAGTGCGAACTTGAAGACTTGTCGATGAAATATCTTTACCCGGACGACTACAAGTTTCTTTGCGAAAAACTGGATTCGCAAAGAATAAACAGAATGCACCTTGTCGAAAGGGTAGCGGAAACGTTGTCCGCACAATTAAACGAACTCGGAATTAAGTACGAGATCAAAGGCAGACCTAAGCATTTTTACTCGATTTTCAAAAAAATGCGCAATCAGGGAAAAACTTTTGAAGAAATTTACGATCTCGTTGCAGTAAGGGTAATCGTAGACACGATAAGCGACTGTTATACCGTTCTGGGTTTGATCCACTCGATGTGGAAACCCGTTCCCGGGAGATTTAAGGATTATATCGCGTCGCCTAAGCCGAATATGTACCAAAGTTTGCATACGACGATCGTCACGGACTTCGGGCAAATTTTCGAAGTTCAGATCCGCACGGTTGAAATGAACCGCATAGCGGAATACGGTATCGCCGCGCACTGGAAATATAAAGAAGGCATTTCGTCGCGTTCTATGTCCGAACTTGACAAAAAACTCGGTTGGATTAAAGAAGTTATCGACGTTCAGGGCGATCTGAAAGACTCGCTTGAGTTTTTGGACACGCTCAAAATGAACGTTTCGACAAACGAAATATTTATTTTTACCCCCAAAGGAACGGTTATCGACTTGCCGGTAGGTTCCACGGCAATAGATTTTGCGTACAGAATTCACAGCGAAGTCGGCAACAGGTGTATCGGAATTAAGGTAAACAATAAAATAAAACCGGTAAATACCGTTCTGGAAAACGGCGACGTTGTGGAAGTTATTACTTCGAATGCGGCAAAAGGTCCGTCGAGAGACTGGCTTAACTTTGTTAAAACGCCTACGGCGAAAGCAAAAATAAGAAGTTACTTCAAGAAAGCAATGAAAACCGAGAATATTAAACTCGGTCGCGATATGCTTGAAGAAGAAGCGAAACGGCGCGGATACTCGCTCGGCGATCTTATGATGGATTCGTCCGTCAAACTTATACTTGACAGACATAATCTTAACGACACGGACGATATGTACGCAACGATAGGTTGCGGCGGAATCAAAGCGCAGCAGATTATAGCAAAACTTATCGAGTTCTATAAAAAGTCCGTCGTAAAAACCACTCCGCAGCAGTTTAATTCAACCGAAACGGTTATACAGCAAAAACCGCGGTCGGGGATAGTTGTCGAAGGTTTTGACGATTTCCCGATAAGTATCGCTCGTTGTTGCAATCCTTTGCCGGGAGACGATATAGTCGGATATATAACGAGGGGAAGGGGAGTTATCGCACACAAGGCGACTTGTCCGAACATTGCAAATATGGAGAAAGAGCGTTTCAAAGCCGCTTGGTGGACGAACGTAAACGGAACTTTGTTTAACGCGCCGCTGCATATCGAAACCGACCTGAACAACTACGTTATAGCGCAAATAACCGGGCTTGTGGTAAAACTCGGCATTCGTATGACGTCGTTCAGCGCAAGCGAAAGCAAAGCGAAAGACAAGATGATAGTAAAAATTATTCTTGAAATCCGTTCTGCAGACGACTTGGATAAGATCATAAAAAAACTATCGGGATTGAAAGGCGTCATTAAAGTCGAGAGAGAAAATAATACTTAAAAAATTTTTTAGAAAATTATAAAAAAGTATTTGACAACGGGGAATATATATAGTATATTATTAAACGTCACTTATGAATGTACCAACCGACGGGGTGTAGCGCAGATTGGTAGCGCACGTGGTTTGGGACCATGGGGTCGGGAGTTCGAGTCTCTTCACCCCGACCAGATTAGTCCGAATAAGGGCCTTTAGCTCAGTTGGTCAGAGCGGTCGGCTCAT
>CAJLYQ010000055.1 GCA_905210905.1 uncultured Christensenella sp.
CGCCTGCCATACCGCTCGTGATCACCTGCTTAATATCGGCGTCGTACCCCATTCTGCGCACTTTTTTAAGGTAATCGTATTTGCTTTTGGAACTGTTGTTGGTTACGAAACAAACGGTTTTTCCCGCGTCGGTAAGGATTTTCAGGGTTTCCATTGCTCCGGGGAGGGGTCTTTCGCCCATATTGAGCGTGCCGTCCATATCAAATAGATATACAGAAATGTCGTTCAGGTTTTTCATTTTTTAATGCGTCCGTAATTCCTTCGTTATTTATTATCGCAAAAACCGGACTGTTTTCGTCCGCCGCACGTCCGAGTGCGTCGAGCAGTCTTTCCGTATCGGGTTCGTTCATATCGACGAGAAAAGATATTTTTCGATAATAGCCTTTCAGTTCTTCGTCGGTCGGCAAAACGCTTTCGTCAAACGCCCTGCTCTCTATGCTCTTTACTCCGACAACGGGTCTTTCCGACGGTAAAAGAATATCACGGAACGGGCGTTTTGTAAAGTTTTTAAGCATTAAAATAAGAAAATACGCCGTCAAAAAAGCGTCGCCCGGAGCGTTTCCGTATTCACCCGACACCTTGTCTGTAATCAACGAACGAGTCTTTTCGCCGTAAAAATAGTTCACCGCGCCGGCAACAAACCTTATTCCTTCGCTTAAAAAATCTTCTTTCGACGAACGTCCGCGCAAAACTCGCTCGGCAAAACCTTTATACGTTTCCGCAACGCAATCGCCGTACGGATACGCGCCGCCGTAATAAAGTTTTATCACGCACTCTGCGTACAAAACGAACACGTTTTCGTACAGTCTTTCGCAAAAAAACCTTTTATCGCTTCTTGCTTTTTCGCTTAAAAAGACGAATTCCGGCAAAGCGAAAATTCCGTCAAACGAGCACAAAAACCGATAATCGAAAAAATCGGGAATAAACGCAAATTTGCGACCTTTGGCAAGATTTTTTACTTTTGAAATTACTTCCGTTCCGCCGATCCCTATCAAAAAACGCACCCCGTCGGGCAAGGCGTCCGGAACGCGGCTCGAAGAATAAAGCAAGGCGTTGTAGTCCGAGCCGAGCGCTCTGATCAATTCGTCGCCGTCCGTCTTTTCGCTCGCAATTACCGCCACTTTCCCGGCAGAATAATAATTATTAAAAATCGCGGCAAATTCTCCGTAATTTTCGCCGTTAAAAAACTTCGTTCCCGTACGCATTTTTATCTCCTTTTCTACGAATTATAACCTATATCAATCATTGTTAATACGCGTTTATCGTCGAAAAAAGTCGATTTTTGTCGATGTAATATTTTTTTGCGGAGCATATATACTAACAATATGAAAAAACCGTGCGCGGAATTCGTAATAAAACTTTTGCTCGTAACGATTGCGGCTTTTTTTGTATTCAATTTCGGCGCGGTAGGCGGATTTTTAGGCAAAATTTTCAAAATTCTGCAACCCGTCATAATCGGCGTCGTGCTTGCCCTTGCGATGAGCGTACCTTTGTCTTTTTTCGAGCGAAAAGTATTCAAAAACGTAAAAAACGCTAAAATCAAAGAACTTCTTTGCCTGTCACTCACCTTTCTTATATTCGGCGGAGTTGTCGCCGTACTGTCCGTCCTTATTATTCCGCAGGGCGTGAAAAGCGTAAAAGAAATTATCGAAAGATTTTCTTCCGGCACGGTAACCGCCGCCGTAAGCGGAATAAAAGGCTTGGAATTTTTACAACCCGTTCTTGAAAAAGCGTATAAATTCGTCGTCTCAAAAATCACCGATTACGTTCCGCAAATCATAAATCTGATGCAAACGCTTTTTACCGGAATATACAACGTATTGTTCGGAACTGTCGTTGCCGTAATGCTGATTACCGGCAGAAAAGAAGTTAAATCCCGTCTGAAAAACGCAATCGGTTTACTCTTCAAAGACAAAAACTTAAAAGTGCGTTCTTTCCTTACCGGTGCGTCGGAAAAGTTCTCAAAATATCTCGGCGGTCAACTCACCGAAGCGTGTATTCTCGGGTTCGCGTGTTATATGACGATGCTTATTCTTAAAGTGCCTTATGCCGCTTTGATATCCCTAATCGTAGGTTTTATGAACCTAATTCCCATATTAGGCGCATATATTGCCGGTACGATAGGTACGGTGATCGTCTTTGCCGCTTCCCCTGACAAGGCGCTCGTATTTTTGATAGCGGTGATTATCCTGCAGCAAATAGAAGGCTTTACGACATATCCCGTTATCGTAGGAAAATACGTCGGATTAAGCGGATTTTGGATAACGGTATCAATTATACTTTGGGGCGGAATATTCGGATTTTGGGGAATGTTTCTCGGTGTGCCGAGTACGGCTTTTTTATTTGATTTGTTCGATAATTACTCTAAGAAAAAGAATTCGGAAAATGCCTTCGTTAAGTCTTTACGAGAACAATAGCGTCGTCCCTAAAAACGCAAGCGAGAGCAAAACGCCCATAACCAAAGCAACCACCTGTCCGAGCAGATAAACGGCAAGCGAGTGTCTGCCCGCCGCGGAAAAAACGTTGTGCCAGCACCCGTCAAGCAAAGGGAAAAGCGTTTTCTTTTTGCTGTATAGAATTTTCGATATGCCCGCTCCGAAAAAGAAAAAGGATATAAACGGGAAAATCGGGAAGTAATCCGCAGTCCACCACTCGTTGGTAAAGAATAAAATTCCGAAGATTTTTCCGTCGAGTTCGCTTATTGCGTAGTTCTTTTCCACGTCGTAAAATCTCGGATTGTACTTAATATTAACATATAGCGTAACCGCGCAAATAACGAACATTATCGTTGCGTTTACCGCTACTTTTATTATCTCGTTTATCGGTTTTTTCGATATTTTTTCGATTGTAAAAAATGCGCCGCGGATTATAAAATCCACTAAAGAATAGATTAAAATTATCGCCGCCAGGCAGTGCAAAACGCCGAACAAAACGAACGTTCCTTGTCCGCCGAGCGCTTCGGCGATGAAAGTAATTACGCTTATGCACAGCGCTACGCACCATAATTTTACGCCGCGAAGAAAGTTGTTTTTCGACATCGAAGTACAGATTCCCGAAACGCAGAAAAACAGGAATAAAAACGCAGGGCGCCAAAAAAAGCGCACGTCGCCGATAAAGTAAGAAACGGAAATTTCGTTTATTTTTTCAAGAAGCGGCACTCCGCAGTTTTCCCAAGCCGAAAAAATTCGGGCATAATCGAAAAAAGCGTGGTCGAACACGACGAGGATTATTGCCAGTCCTCGCCAAAAATCCAATTCCCACACTCTTTTTTTCTTAGCCATTATTTGTATTCGACACCGATATAAACGGTCTTATCCCCCGTCATTTGGAAAAGTTCGAACCTGTCCTTGTACTCGTGCACGAGTATACTGGGGTTAAGTTTGGAAAAATACACTTCGGGAATTTCCTTTTTCGGCGTGCTTTCCATTTTCGGTTTTGCCTTAACTTCTTTCTTTACCGGCACCCAGTCGAAAAGAAGTTCTCCGGCTTTTCGCCGTTCCGCTTCCGACTCGTCCTCTTCGTCCAAGTCCACGAGATACTCCGGCTCTTCGATTTTTTCTTCCTTTTCGCGCGGTTTTTCCTGTTCTTTTTCGTCAAAAACGGGATAATCGCCCTCAGGCGGACTGAAACGACGTTCTTCCTTTTCTTTTTTAAGGCGTTCGGCTTGTTCTTCTTCGGCGAATTTTTCTTCCGCCCACTCGTCGTTTAATCTGTCTCTTCTGCGATTAACCGCGCTTTTTACCGGCAAAACGAACACGTTTCTTACCGATATGATAATCGCGCAGACGACGCAAGCCACGCCGCCCGACAGATAAATTACGCTATAAACGTCGAACACGAACGGGTTAAAATCCGCTCCGTAATAAAGAATAACCCCAAGCAGCGCATAAAGAGCGGGCAACCACAGTCCGAAAGTTACCAAAACTTTGAGCAGCAAGCGGATTAAGCCTTTGATTATCGCGGCAAAACCGCCCGCTATCGCTCCTATTATGTCGCCGAAGGAGTTCTTCTTTTTCATTCAATGTTCCTTTTTATTGATTGTTAATCGTAAAAACGAACGCAACTTCGATTGTTTTTTTATTTCAGAATATCGAGTCCGACGTACTTTCTCAGCACTTCGGGTACGGTAACCGTGCCGTCTTCGTTCTGATAGTTTTCGAGTATCGCCGCTACCGTTCTGCCGACCGCAAGTCCGCTGCCGTTAAGCGTATGAACGAGTTTTACTTTGCCGTCGTTGTCTCTGAACTTGATGTTCGCTCTGCGTGCCTGGAAGTCGATATAGTTACTGCACGAAGAGATTTCCACGAACCTGCCGTAAGACGGCATCCAAACTTCGATATCGTACGTTTTGCAAGAACCGAAACCTACGTCGCCCGTCGACAGGCAAACCACTCTGTACGGAATTTTAAGTCCTTGCAGAATACTTTCCGCTTCGTGCGTAAGGTCTTCGAGTTCGTCAAAACTCGTTTCCGGACGGGTGAACTTAACGAGTTCTACTTTGTTGAACTGGTGTTGACGGATAAGTCCTCTGGTATCTCTCCCCGCACTGCCGGCTTCGCCTCTGAAACAAGCCGTGTAAGCGCAGTACTTGATCGGCAAATCTTTCGCCGCGAGTATCTCGTTGCGGTGAAGGTTGGTTACGGGAACTTCCGCAGTCGGCACAAGATAGAAATCGCTGTTTTTTACCGCGTACATATCTTCTTCGAACTTAGGAAGTTGACCGGTGCCGAGCATCGAGTCCTTGTTAACCATAAACGGGGGAAGAACTTCTTCGTAGCCGTTTGCCGTGTGGGTGTCGAGCATATAGTTGATGACCGCTCTTTCCAGTCTTGCGCCGAGTCCGTGATAAACGGTAAAACGGGTACCCGTTATTTTCGCCGCCTGTTGGGGGTTAAGCCAGCCGTACTTTTCGCCGATGTCCCAGTGCGCCTGAGGCGTAAAGGAAAACTCGGTCGGCTGAAGATATCTTCTTACTTCCACGTTATAACTGTCGTCCGGTCCTACGGGAAGACTGTCGTCTACGAGGTTGGGTATAACGTACATTATCTCGGTCAGGCGCGCTTCGACTTCGGCAAGACGCGCGTCGAGTTTTTTAATCTCTTCGCCCTTTTCTTTCATAGCGGCAATCAAATCGTCGCAAGGCTGTTTGTTCTTTTTCATAGCGGCTATGTCCGCACTGGCCTTGTTCTTTTCCGCTTTGAGCGTTTCCGTCTTCTTTATCGTCGCGCGACGTTCGGCGGCGAGTTCGGTAAGTTCGGTCAAATCGAGTTTACTGTTTCTTTTGGCAAGTTTGTCTTTAACCAAATCGATGTTATCGCATACAAATCTTAAATCCAGCATTTTTACCTCTGAAAAAATTTATTTCATTCGTTATTAGAATTATTAAATATTTTACTACATAATCAAGGATAATGCAATAATTTAATTCCGCCTTACAAAAAATAATCACTTTTTTCGAATTTTCGACATATTATGACAAAAACGGAGACGCTATGCCCAACAATCTCGAACGACTCGCGCGCGAATACCGCACCGCTCTCGAAAACTCCGACGACGGAGCCGCCACGATAGAACAAATCGTAATCCTGGAAGAAAACCAACTCGACTACCTCGTAGGTATGCTTCCGCGCTCGTCCTGTCAGCAACGCAGAACGCTTAACTACATAAAAAACGTAATCTACCGCTCGCTCGCAAAACTTAACGCCTTAATACAAAACACGTCCTATATTCCGTCGTTCCGAAACGTAAACGTGCCGTGTCAGTCGCTTAAAAGTGCTTTTACGAGTACCCAAATTAGTATTTTCGTGTTGCTCGACCGTTTACCTTTACCTTATTCGGACATAGCGGAAATCCTGTCTTACGAGAACAGAAAACTTGGCTTGATTTCCGTTTTGTAGCGGTTTTTTCGTCGGATTTTACCGACGGAAAACGTCGTGCTATATATAACGTTGATTCGATTTACCGATAACGGGTATCGTCGGTGCCTGTCCGATAAAAGAAAACCGCACTAAAGGCATAATCCTTTGCGCGGCAGGGTTCGGTTTGTTCGCTCTTCATACGGCGATTCCTTTCATCGCGCGCTGTATTTTATCGGAAAAAAACTAAATTTTACGAAACGTCCTTATCTCGAAAGCGGTATTAACCGCAAGTCGCTCAATGCTGTTAATTTTTTCGAGTTTTTCCACGGAAGTATGGTAATAGTACGGCGTCATTTTTACGAGCGCGGCAATATCGTCTTTATCTCCGACGAACTCTCCTTCCGCTTTTTCCACGCCGATCCCTTCGTATCCGCAAAAACTCGTTTCGTCTTCTTCGTTGTATCTCGGTGCGTCGTATAAAAATTCTTTCAATCCGTACAAATGTTCTTTCGCCGGAACAACTCTTAAAAATATTGCGCCTTCTTTGCTCACTCTACCGAACTCGCTTGCGTATACCGGCGCGAACGCACAAATCACCGCGTCCGCTTTGCCTTTTTCAAACGGCATACTCTTACTGCTCGCCACCGCGAACGCAGGCTCTTTATACAACTTGCTTGCTTGCTCTATTGCATACTTTGAGATATCCGTACCCACTACTTCGGTATCCTTAAACTCTTCTTTCAGTCTATAAGGAATGTAGCCCGTTCCGCACCCGGCGTCAAGTATTCTCGTCGGGTTAAGACCGCCGAGTTTTTCGATTATTTTGTCGGCGAGCGTCTTGTAATATCCTTTGTTCATTACTCTTACCCGCGCGGCGATCATTTCTTTATTGTCGCCGGGATTAACCGAGTTCTTTTTATCGACCGGCAGCAAATTGACGTAACCGGATTTGGCTACGTCGAAGCAATGGTTGTTTACGCAAAACAAACTTTTGCCCTTAACGGTAAGGTTTTCTCCGCAAAACGGGCAGGTAAAAATTCCGTCTTTAATCATATTTCCTATTGCAAATATTCGAGTGCGGCTTCTTTCGCTCGTTTCGAAAAACCGCTTCTTTTGATTGCTTTTATCAGTTCTTCTTTGGTCGTCGCTTTGGCGATATTAAGGTATTTTGCCTGTTTCAGCAAATTATTGCCTTGTACTCTGCTGAATATTTCGTTTGCTCTTTCGAACAAATCTCCGTTCGTTTTCCCTTCTGCTTTTTCTACGGTAACGGTCGCTCCGACTGCGCTTTCCGTTTCGATTACGACGTTATTTAACGGCAGTTCTTTTCCGTCTGCGTAAACTTTGCCGTTTTCCACGTCCTTAAAGCATATTTCGTACCGTCTTTTTTCGGGAACAAGGCTAAGATCGCCTTTCGTCGGGTTGATTTTAAGGGTAAGCGTATCGCCGTTTTCTTCTATCGTATACTCGGTCGTCGCAAACGCTCCGTTTTCGAATTCGTTCGTTTTTCCGTCGTCTTCGTACAGTTCGTAACTGCCGTTACCCCTGAAAACGAGCAGTTTTACGTTTTTAGGATTGTCACAACCGTTTCCTTCGTCCGCCGACAACGGTATAATCGTGCCTTCTTTTGCCAAAACCGGGATATATTCAAGGTCGCGGAACATTTTAATTTTCTTTCCGCCTTCGTAAATCGTACCCGTAAACACGTCCGTATATCTCGCCTTTTCGGGCAACCAAACTTCGGCGCAGGCAAGTTTCGTGCGTTTATCCGCCCTTTCGGTTATCGGACAAACGATGAGTTTCCCGCCGAAAACGTACTGATTGTTTACTTTGTACGCTTCTTTTTCGTCGGGATAACGGTAGTACATCGGCTCGCAAAGCGCAACGTTGTCTTTGTGCGTGCGGTACGACGCGGTATAAACGTACGGGATAAGCGCGTGTCTTAATCTAAGGTAATCGCTCGTTATTCTTCGCACGGTTTCGCTGTGTTTCCACGGTTCTTTCCCTTGCAACGCAAAACAAGTGCTGTGTAGTCTGTTAATCGGGCTGAAAACACCGTACTGACACCATCTGAGATACAGTTCGTCGTCGTAAATTCCGAAATTATGTCCGCCTATATCGTGGCTCCACCAGTCGTAACCTATATTGCTCGCGCGGTTGGTAAACTCCGGTTGAAAGTTAAGGCTCGACCATCTGACGATGTAGTCGCCGCTGAACCCCAACGGATACCTTTGCGCGCCTACGCCGCAAAAACGCGACAAAACCAGTCCCCTGTTGCCGTTCCTTGCGTTGTCGAGATAGTGGTAGTGATTAAGCAACCACAACGGATCGACGTTTTTTACCGTTGATTTCGTTCCTTGTTGCCAGTCGATCCACCAAAAGTCCACGCCGTCGTTCTCGTACGGGCGGTGAACGACGTCAAAATATGCGTTAACAAATTTATTGTCCGAAAAATCGAACGGTACGTCGCGTTTCGTCGCGGGATCGATTCCCATTGCGCGCGCCATATCGACGTAGCAGTCTTCGTAACTTCTTATCCCGGAAGCAGGGTGCAGATTGAGCGTAACGTGGTAGTTATGTTTATGCAACCAACTTAAAAACGCCTTATAATCGGGGAAAAGGTCAGTATTCCAACTATACCCCGTCCAACCTTCGGGCTGAAACGGATTTTTGGAAGTGTAATGCGTGCCGAACTTTTTATTAACGTTTACCCAGTGCCAGTCCATATCCACCGTAGCCACCGTAATAGGAATTTTTTCCTTTTCGAACCGGTTCATAAGGTTGATATATTCGTCCTGTTTGTACGCGTAGTACCTGCTCCACCAGTTGCCGAGAACGTATCTCGGAAGCATCGGCGTTTTCCCCGTAAGATAAAAGTAATCGTCAAGCGCTTTCCGATAATCCTTGCCGGCGCCAAAAATATACTCGTCTTTTTCTTTCGCTTTGCGTTCGCGAACCACTCCGTCGCCGCAAAGGACGAGTCCGTCATCGCGCAGCACGGCAACGCCGTTTCTCGACAAAACGCCGTTCCCGAGCCGAACTTTGCCTATCCTCATATCCAGCGTTCGACAAGTGCCGCCTAGATTTCCGCGGTTTGTTGCCGAAACCGTTCTTCCGTCGCTAAACTCGATCCGAACGACTTTCTTTTTCTTTACGTCGAAAACGAACGTGGTTTTTTCTGTAACTATTTTACAAAGTTTTCCGTCGTTTTTTACGTCAAAATCAACCGCGTCAAAGTTCCTGTTCCAGACGTACTGAGTCGCTTCGTCGGTAAAAATACCGTCTTTTTGCACTTCAACGCGCAAAAGCGTGTCGGTAAGGACGCTAAGTCTGTACCCGTCGCCGCAAATAACGTTCCTTTCGTCCGCAATCGGCTCGGTTTTCGCTATAAGATGTTCGTTAAGTTTCATCATTTTTTCTCCAAACAACCCCTACGCCGCGCTACGTTTCCGCGACGTAAACAAACGTCTATCGATTATCCTGTTACCTTTTTTATTCGATGTACGTTCTTAGCGTATTATGCACTATTCGACAATCCAACACTTTCTCTTCCATAACCTCGCCGTCGGCTTGGACTTTGCCTTCGTCGAGAATTTCTATTTTCGCACTGTCGCAAAGGTATTCTTCGGTGCAAGGCTCGTTTACGTGTTTCCCTTTAAGGAATTTAAGCAAAAGTCCGAGAACTTTTCTCGGTTTTATCTCGTTTACGATAACGACGTTGAGTTTGCCGTCGTTAAGCACGGAAGACGGACTTATCGGCATTCCGCCGCCTATGTAAATTCCGTTTGCTATGCTGATTAAGAAAACGCTCTTTTCCGCCGGCGCGCCGCCGTCTATCGATACTCTTACTTTGTGGAATTTAAGGTGCAAAAGTACGCTTATCAAACTCGCATAGTACTTCGCTTTGCCCTTAAAACACTTCATTTCGGCGTATTTTACCAGTACGTCGGTGTCCATTCCGCCGCCTGCCACGTTAAGACAACGTTTTCCGTTCATATCGATAAAATCGGTATATCCGATTTTTCCGTTCAATATTCTTTCCGCCGCTTTTTCGGGGTTGGTGGGTATGTCGGTCGCTTTTACGTAGTCGTTGCCCGTTCCGCAAGGAACGAACCCGACGGTCGTGTTTTCGAAGTCGACTATACCGTTAAGAACTTCGTTAAACGTTCCGTCACCGCCGAGCACGACTAAATCCGCTCCGTTTTTTGTCAATTCTTCGGTAATTTTGGTTGCGTCACCGCATTTTTCGGTCTTATAAACGCTGTATTCTACTCCGCGCTTAGCGAAAATCCCTTCGACGGTCGCTAAGATTTCGACTGCTTTTCCTTTTCCCGCAACGGGGTTTACGATTATACGATACATATTCACAATCTCCGATTTAACGTTTTTATTAACGGCTAAACGCCGCAAAAATGCGGCGGTCGTTTAATTTTTTACTATTCCTCGTCTTTTTCGACGTTTTCGGTCGTGGCTTCCGCTTCGACGGTTTCTTCTTCCGCCGCACTGTTCGCTTCCGCCTGCGCCTCTTTAAGCGCGGCTTCGTCCACTTCTACGTCGTCGAAATCCGCTTCGTCGTCGTGCATCGTAATTGCCATCGCTACGACTTTCGCGTCGCCTTTGAGTTTCATTATCGTGACGCCCTTCGTGCTTCTTCCTATCTTGCTGACTTGCGAAGCGCGTATTCTTATCATCGTTCCGTTGTCCGCAATAAGGATTATATCGTCGTCGTCGCCGACAAGTTTCATATTGACAAGCAATCCCGTCCTCTCGTTGAAGTTGCCTGCCTTTATTCCTTTACCCGCTCTCGACTGAACTCTGAATTCGCTTACGTCCGTGCGTTTGCCGAAACCTTTTTCGCTTATCGTAATTACGTTAAGCCCTTCTTCGACGATCGCCATATCTACGAGATAGTCGCCTTCGTCGAGTTTTATACTGCGTACGCCCTGACTTCCTCTGCCCGTTCTTCTTACGTCTTTTTCCGAGAACCTGATACATTTACCGTTGTGGCTCGCCACGAGTATATCGTGTTCGCCGTTCGTCATTTCGACTTCGATAAGTTCGTCGTCGCCAAGCAAGGTTATCGCAAGTTTACCGTTCGCTCTGACGGATTCGAACTCGCTTATTTCGCTCTTACGGATAAGCCCGTCTCTCGTCGCCATTACGATGTATCCGTCGTTGTATTCTTTTATCGGTAAGAACGCGGTTATCCTTTCGCCTTCGGCTAGCGGAAGCACGTTGACCATTGCTCTGCCCTTTGCCGTTTTCGTCGCTTCGGGTACCCTATACGCCCTGATTCGGTATGCTCTACCGCGATTACTGAAGAACAACAGATCGTCGTGAGTATTGCATACAAACATTTTCTTGACGAAGTCTTCGTCTTTCGTTTTGTGTGCGGTTACGCCCACGCCGCCGCGGTTTTGCGCCTTGTATTCGCTTACCGGCATTCTCTTGATATATCCTTGATAGGTCATCGAAATAACGATATCTTCTCTTGCGATAAGATCTTCGATGTCGATTTCGCTGTCGTCGTAACTGAGTTCGCTCTTTCTCGGTTTACCGTAGGTATCTCTCACCTGCGCGAGTTCGTCTCCGATAATCGCTCTTACCCTTTCGGGTTTTGCGAGTATGTCGGTAAGGTCCGCAATGGTGAGTTGCAGTTCCGCCTCTTCCGCTTTAAGTTTTTCTACCTGCAGTCCGGTCAAACTTGCAAGACGCATATCGAGTATAGCGTTGGCTTGTTTTTCGCTTAACAGGAAGTTGTCCATAAGCGCGTTGCACGCTATCTGTCTTTCGCGACTTTCTTTAATGACTTTGATTACTTCGTCGATGTTGGCGATAGCGATAATCAAACCTTTTACGATATGCTCTCTTTCGATTGCCTTGTTAAGGTTAAAACGCGTTCTTCTTTCGATTACGTTTACTTGGTGCGCAAGGTATTCGGAAAGCATTTCTTTAAGGTTAAGCACTACCGGCTTGCCTCTGACAAGCGCAAGGAAGTTAATACCGGTGGAAACCTGCATATTCGTCTGTTTATACAACGTGTTAAGTACGACGTTTGCGCTAAAGTCGCGCTTAACTTCGATTACCACACGCATACCGAAACGGTCGCTTTCTTCTCTTATGTCGCTGATACCGTCGAGTTTCTTGTCTTTAACCTGATCGGCGATGTTTTTGATAAGCAACGCTTTGTTTACCTGATACGGAAGTTCGGTAACTATTATACGTTCTTTTCCGTTGTGTTCTTCGATTTCCGCGCGAGCACGCATAACGACGCCGCCGTGTCCGGTTCTGTAAGCCTGCGCAATCGCCGCTCTGCCCATAACGAGCGCGCCCGTCGGGTAGTCCGGAGCCGGTATGTACGTCATAAGTTCGTCAACGGTGATGTCCGGGTTTTGCAAAAGGGCAATCGTACCGTTTATTACTTCCGTCATATTGTGCGGCGGAATACTCGTCGCCATACCTACCGCTATACCTTCGCTGCCGTTTACCAGAAGGTTCGGAAAATGCGCCGGAAGAACGACGGGCTGCATAAGCGTATCGTCGAAGTTCGGATAGAAATCAACCGTTTCTTTGTCGATATCTCTGAGCATCTCGCCCGCTATCTTGCTAAGACGAGCCTCGGTGTATCTCTGCGCCGCCGCCGGGTCGCCGTCAACCGTACCGAAGTTTCCCTGTCCGTCGACGAGAGGAACGTTTATGCTGAACCACTGCGCAAGTCTGACGAGTGCGTCGTAAACCGACGAGTCGCCGTGCGGATGGTATTTACCGAGAACTTCACCGACGATACGCGCGCACTTCTTGGTCGGCTTGTCGTAGGTGTTGCCCATATCGTACATTGCGTACAAAATTCTTCTGTGAACGGGTTTAAGTCCGTCTCTTACGTCCGGAATCGCACGACTTACGTTGACCGCCATAGCGTAACTGATAAAGCATTTGCTCATTTGGTCGCGTACGTTTACGGGGATTATCCTGGTTTTGGAAAGTATCTCCTTAATGTTTTCCAGTTCGTTGTCTTTCTTTGCCATTTTGTCCTCCCTAGATGTCAAGGTCGAGTTCGTTTACCAGCGTGGCGTTTTCTTCGATAAACGCTCTTCTGAGTTCCGCATTCTCGCCCATAAGCACGGTGAATATCTCGTCCGCCGCCACCGCGTCGTCCATCGTAACGCGTAAAAGCGTTCTCGTTTCCGGATTCATCGTGGTATCAAACAACTGATGCGCGTTCATTTCGCCCAAACCTTTGTAACGCTGAAGTTCACATCTTCCCATTTCTTCCTGCGCTTGTTTAAGTTCTTCGTCGTCGTAGCAATAACGCTCCGTCTTACCTTTGGTAAGTTTGTAAAGCGGCGGCAACGCGACGTATACGTGTCCTTCTTCGATAAGCGGACGCATAAAACGGAAGAAGAAAGTGAGCAGCAGTATTCTTATGTGGCTGCCGTCCACGTCGGCATCGGTCATACAGATTATTCTGTCGTAACGAAGTTTGGTAATGTCAAACTCTTCTTTGTATCCGCAACCGAACGCCTTGATCATCGCTTTGATTTCGTCGTTGTCGAGAATTTTGTGCAATCTCGCCTTTTCTACGTTAAGTATCTTACCTTTGAGCGGCAGTATCGCCTGATAGTGTCTGTCTCGCCCCTCCTTCGCCGTTCCGCCTGCGGAATCACCCTCTACGAGATAGATTTCGCAATGTTCCGGATTAGTGTCCGAACAGTCCGCAAGTTTGCCCGGAAGAGAAGAACTTTCAAACACGCCCTTGCGACGGAAGTTTTCTCTTGCTATTCTCGCCGCTTCACGCGCTCTCTGAGCGTTGACCGACTTCGCTATAAGGTCTTTTGCCACCTTCGGGTTTTCTTCGAAAAATTCACCGATTTTGTCGTTTACGACCTTACTGACCAAACCTTTTATGTAACTGTTGCCGAGTTTGGTTTTTGTCTGTCCTTCAAACTGCGGATCCGGGAGTTTGACGCTGATAATCGCCGTGATGCCTTCGAGTATGTCTTCGGTCTTCAACTTCTCGTTGTCTTTGAGAACTTTGAGTTTTTGTCCGTACTCGTTTATTACTTTGGTAAGGCTGAATTTGAATCCGTCAAGATGCGTGCCGCCTTCTTCGGTGTTAATGTTGTTGGCGTAAGCGTAAATAACGTCCGCGTAGGAAGTGTTGTATTGCAACGCGATTTCGATTTCGCAGTCGCTCGCCTTTTCGTCAACGTAGATTATCTTCGGAAGAAGGGTTTCTTTGCTGGCGTTGAGTTGTTCCACGAAGTGAACGATACCGCCTTCGTAATAGAACGTTTCGCTCTGTTCCTGTCCTTCTCTCTCGTCCGTAAGGCTGATACGAAGTCCTTTGTTAAGATAGGCAAGTTCGCGAAGACGGGTTTTCATCGTGTCGAAGTTAAACGTAACCGATTCGAAAATCGTATCGTCCGGCGAGAAGTTTACCATCGTTCCCGTTTCGTCGGTAGAACCGACTACGGTAAGCGTGTCCTGCGGTATACCGCGCTTAAAGTGCTGCGTGTATACGTTTCCGTTCTGTTTGACGGTAACGGTAAGTTGATTGCTCAGCGCGTTAACTACCGATACGCCTACGCCGTGAAGACCGCCGCTTATCTTGTATCCGCCGCCGCCGAATTTACCGCCGGCGTGGAGTTTGGTAAGAACGACTTCTACCGCCGATTTGCCTTCCTTTTCTATAATACCCGTCGGAATACCTCTTCCGTTATCTTGTACGGTAACGCTTCCGTCGGGCTTGATGAACACTTCTATATGCGTACAGTAACCCGCAAGCGCTTCGTCGATAGAGTTGTCGACGACCTCGGTGACAAGGTGATGCAATCCGTGAAGATCGGTACTACCGATGTACATACCGGGACGAACTCTGACCGGTTCAAGACCTTCGAGAACCTGTATGGCGTCCTGATTGTAACTGTGCTGAATTTTCTCCATTACTCGCTCCTTATGTTAT
>CAJLYQ010000056.1 GCA_905210905.1 uncultured Christensenella sp.
CACCTTCCCCCGAGGGGGGGGGAAGGCTTTTATATTGTCGCTTTGTCCGCCCGTTCAAGTCCCGCTCATTAAGAAAATAAAAAGAGCCGCTTTTTGCGACTCGTTTTATTTTGGTGCCGTATAGCATAATTTGTACGAACTTGCTTTAGAAGAAATAGCGGTTTTATCCGCCGTTTCTATTTATTGTGTGGTGTGCAGAGTATTACGTAAAACGAATATCCATCGTTTGGTAATTATTAAGCTTTTACCAATTTATTTACATCTATAATCGGAATTTGAATAGGCATAAGCCCCGGTTGTGTTGTCAATATGGATATTTGGCTACGAATATACGGAAACATTATTGCGACGGTATTAAAGTTTATTATGGAATCTCTCAAACTATCATCAATTGTCATGTCATCAATTTTAAATACTCCAGTTGCAACAACCTCTAATTTTATTCTTTCATCGTCGTCATTTATTGTCGTAGTTATAATTACCCGATATATAGAACTATCCGCATCATTTTGTTGATGTTCTATATTATAATTAATTGTGAGGGGCATTTCTCCCATTTTATCTTTTTTCTGTTGAAAGGAAAAAGAGGAAAAATACAAATCCATCATTTTTAAAACGCTATCAATATTTTTTTTCATAATAATAACTCCTTTTAAGCGGCACAAATAGAGAGGTTTGTGCAGACGTCTGTGGTTTTAGTAATATATTCAACAATAAGGTGAGTTGTATTAGTTTCACTCAAAAGAGTATGAGTAACGCTTGTTTGTTCATCTTTTTTTATTTTAAGCCTCTCAACCGCTTCATCATAAATCATTTGCAAATTCCCCCAAAATTGTGCATCAAAAGAAAAGGCTTTTTCAAGTTTTATTGCCGTTTTCATAGTAATTGGACGTTTCCCATGGATTATTTCATTTATAATGGTTTTATTGATCCCTATTTTTTTTGCAAGCTTAACCTGCGTCATCCCAGAGTCATCTAAGTATTCTTTTAAAATTTCTCCCGGATGCACTGCATAATTTAACTTTGTCCATTCTTTACGCATTTTCCTTTCTCCTTCTTAATATTTGTGGTTGTTTATATCAAGTATACGTATGGCTGTCATATTTATGTAATCATCTTTTATGTCTGTATTTGTACATTCAAAAATCATTCTATAACCACAATTGTTCTCTCCTCTTTTTACTCTCAACGACATTTCATATTGATGTTTTCCTTTTAGCTTTTCTAAATGATATCCCAGGTTCTCTGGTTTCATAAAAAAAGCAAGGTTTTCGCAAGATGACAAAATAGGCATAAGAAGACGCAAAGCTTTTGCGGCAACAAGTGGCAATTTTCTTTGAGCAAACTTTTCATCTATACAAAGTTTCTCAACATATAAATTCTTATACTCTATTTTTAGCATTCACATCCCATAATATATGTATTCCATATTCACTAAATTAGTGAATTCATAGTAATATATTACATTCATTAGCTTGAGATGTCAAGCGTTTATTAATCTATGCTGTAAAGGTTCATCAATTATACACTCTATTGTAATATATTAGTTAAAAAATTTAGTTTTCCTTAAAAGGTTTAAATAGTTAAGTTAAATATTGCCGACAACGCCTTTTATTATACGGATTTACGTGTGTTTAATTATTGTGGGGCACAACACCAATGGAATGCAATAGCTAAAGAAAGAGATTAATGTCTTTCTAATTTATATCCGCAGTAAGGACATTCTTTACTGCCTTTGGTTATCTTATGAAAGCAGCAAGGACATTCGTCTTCACGAGGAATATCGTCGTTTTCACTATCGTTATTATCTTCATCGTTATTATCTTCGTTGATAGCGTAGATATACTCGTTAACGATATCGTCGTTTTCACTATCGTTATTATCTTCGTTGTTACTATTTTCGTCAACAGCGTTGATATATTCGTTAACAATATCGTCGCTAATATTCTTTATTATTGTTTTATAATCAGCGGCGTCGATTATTGTTTTTTCATTTATATTCAGCAATATTAGTTTTTTAACGGAGTCTTCGATATCGGACACTTGGCCGAGTAATTCTCCGAAGCCGTACAATGCAAACGAGGCGATTAACAACGCTATTAGTCCTGCTCCGAGAATGATTAAGCCAAGAATGAAAGAAGAGTCGTCAGCTTCCTTAAAAAGTAGCACCGCTACCACTATGGCAAAAACAATTCCCGCAATTGCATAAAAGGTAGCTAAACTTTTAATCTTTTTATTGACGTTCTTAAACATACTTTTACTCCTTTTCTGTGCCGTAAAATAAAAAATGCGACAACCGAAGTTGCCGCACAAAAACGCAAACTCCGAAAGTCGCCAAACTAAACGGATTCTATGCAAGTATCACCTTACACAACGCACCGAATGGAATTTGCATTTTTAACAAATGCTGTAATGCGTTGCAAAAGGTTATAATACACCTTCATAAGGATAATGTGTCCTTGCAAACAAGGATTCGTTTAGTTTGGCATAACTAATATAACATATCGTTAAAAATAATTCAATCTTTTTAAAAATTTATGAATAAAATCAATGAATAAAAAGAATATTTTAACTTCTAACCTGAAATAATCTCTTATATAAAAATAAAACGAACTCAAAAATATCTCAAAGATTCTGTTTATTTTGATTTTGTGTGCGGTATAACGGATCACTCGTATGTACTGTTGTCCCCGCTTTAAGAGCGATACGGTTTCGGCGTTTAGAGTTTGGAAAATAGCGTGTGTTATCTCGTCAGGTTTGCGGCGTAGCTCGCAAACTTGCGAACCGCTTTTTGCGCGGTTCGCGGGTCCGGTATAAGGCAAATAAAAAACCGAGTATATATATACTCGGTTTTTTATTTGGTGCCGAAGGCGGGACTTGAACCCGCACGATGTTGCCATCAGCGGATTTTGAGTCCGCCGCGTCTGCCATTCCACCACTTCGGCTTGAAAGTATCTCTATATTATCACATTGTCTGCCGTTTTGCAAGCGTTTTATTTTCTGTTTGTTCGCTTTATGGCAATTTCTTTTTTTCGCCGTTATTTCTTAATATCGTTCGTTCTCTTATCAGTCAATCATCATTTCCACGTAAGTTTTGTACACTTCGGGGGCGGATTCCTGCCATTTTGCTGCCACGCTGTTGGCTTTTGCTTTGGTCGGCACGGTGAATTTAAGTTCGAACATCGTTATTTCGCCGTTAAGCACGCAGCATCTTACGGTATACGTACCGTCGCCGTTCGGTTCGGACGAGCAAACGAACTCCTGTTTCTTTTGGTATTCGAGTTTGTTATTCTTTATATATTCCGCTACATCGTCTCTTACCGACTTAAAGATACTGCTGTAAAAATAACTCAGACAGACCTTGCCGTCTTCGCTTATGGTAAGGAGATTATCCCCTTTGTTATGCGGATCGGGTTTGGAAAAAACGAATCTCGCTCCGATAAGTTCGTCGATAAAATGGGCAAAGCAAAAGTACGGAACCCAGTTGTTCTCCACACAGCACATTTGCGTAAGCAAATCCTGGTTTATAGGGGTTTCGTACTTGTCAAGTATAAAAAGTATAAGTAGTTTATTCTTTATATCCTCGTCAATCATTGCTCAAAAAGTATACATTTATTTGTCGATTTTGTCAAATAAACCGATACAAATAAAACAGCCTGATATTCTACGTCCCTTTTTCGGGCGTTATAACGTCGTCGTGCTGCCGAAACCGCCGTTTCTCACCGCGCTCGCTTCGTCGTCGGTCGTTATTCCGAACGGCAGAAAAATCCCCTGACAAAAACCGTTGCCGCACTTTACTTCCACCGTCTTTCCTTCTTTCGAATCGTTGGTTACTTTGCAAAAGATATGCCCTTCGTTGTCGCTGCCGTAATAGTCCGAGTCGATAATCCCGACCGTGTTGTCGAGTTGCATTCTGTACTTAAACCCCAGTCCGCTTCTCGGAAACAGCGCAAGCACCCAGCCGTCCGCGATCATAACTCTTATCCCGGTAGGTATCTTAACGCTCTCCCCCGGATTCAGCGCAACGTCGATCGGCGCGTAAAAATCATACCCGGCGCTCCCCTTCGTCGCCCTTTTCGGAAGTTTAATCCCGTCGTAAATCTTTCTTATCTCGCTTTCGTCCGAAGTCGCAAACGCTTTCCTGAACTCGTCGAAACTTACCTTTTCAAACTTCGCTACCTGTTGCATATTTCACCTTTTCTACTTCGTTTTTCCGCTTTAATGTGCGATTATATAATACGTGGAAAAATTGAACTCTCCGCTTTCTTCACCCTGTCGGGCGGGCGGGTGGGCAGACTCGCTCGTTTTTCGGCGCAAAAAATCGCTTTATAACGGAAAATATCAGTTTTTATGCGCCCAAACCGGTGCCGGTATTCTTCCGCCACGGGACACGAACGCCGCAGGAGAGAACGTGCTTATCGGCATAATCGGCGCGCTTCCGAGCAATCCGCCGAAATCCACCGAGCCGCTTTCTTTGCCGTAAACGGGTATTACCCTTACCGCAGTGGTTTTTCCGTTAACCATTCCTATCGCCGCTTCGTCGGCTATCAGGGCGGAAATAACTTCCGCAGGCGTACTGCCCGCCACCGCTATCATATCAAGTCCTACGCTGCAAACCGCCGTCATCGCTTCAAGTTTTTCTATCTTCAGCGCACCCCTTTGCACGGCGTTTATCATTCCTATGTCTTCGCTTACCGGGATAAACGCTCCGCTGAGTCCGCCGACGTGGCTCGTCGCCATAAAACCGCCTTTTTTAACGGCGTCGTTAAGCAAAGCAAGACAAGCGGTCGTTCCGCATGCCCCCACGCTTTCAAGCCCTATTTCTTCCAAAATATGCGCGACGGAATCTCCCATTACCGGCGTAGGCGCAAGGCTTAGATCCACTATTCCGAAATTTGCGTTAAGCCTTTTCGAGGCTTCCATAGCGACAAACTGCCCTACTCTGGTTATTTTATAGGCTACCTTTTTGACGGTTTCCGCAACTTCGGTAAGGTCTTTGCCTTTAACGTGTTCGAGAGCGGCTTTTACCACACCGGGACCGCTTACGCCGACGTTTATCACCGTGTCCGCTTCCCCTACTCCGTGAAACGCTCCCGCCATAAACGGATTGTCTTCCACTGCGTTGGCAAATACCACGAGTTTGGCGCAACCGATGCTTCCGCTGTCGCGCGTTTCGTAAGCCGTTTGTTTCACGATCTCGCCCATAAGCTTAACCGCGTCCATATTTATACCCGTGCGCGTGGACGCGACGTTTACCGACGAACACAGGTTCTTCGTAGTCGCAAGCGTATAGGGTATGGTTTCGATGAACCGCTTTTCGTAGTCCGTCATTCCCTTATGGACGAGCGCGGAATAACCGCCGATAAAGTCCACTCCGCATTCTATCGAACAACGGTCGAGAACCGCCGCAAGTTTTTCCGAACCGCCCGTTCTTGCGGTTATAAGGCTCACCGGAGTGACGGATATACGCTTGTTTACTATAGGAATACCCGTTTCGCTCGCAATCTCGTTGGCGGTTTTTACCAAAGACCCGGCTTTGGAATTTATTTTTTCGTAAACGTTTTTACACGTAGCGTCGATATCTCCGCCGATACAGTCGAAAAGGGATATACCCATCGTGACGGTACGAACGTCGAGATGTTGCGAATCGACCATACGGTTCGTTTCTAATACTTCGTTAATGGAAATCATATAAAACCGCCCGTGTTAAACTCTGTGCATCGCCTGAAAAATGGCTTCGGATTGGATACGAATGTCTACGCCGATTTTTTCCCCGGTCTGTTTAAGCCGAGCGGAAATCTCGTCGAACGCAAGGTTCGCTTCGCTCAAATCGACGAGCATTATCATCGTAAAGTATTTTTGCATTATGGTTTGGGAAATATCCTCAACGTTAATGTTCATCTCCCACAACGCGGTAGCGACCTTCGCTATAATTCCGCGCCGATCTTCGCCTATTACCGACACTATCGCTCTCATTGTAATTTACTCCGTTTTCCTTTTTCTTAGTATTATAGCAAATCAACGCAATTTAGACAACTAATTACAAAATAAAACGAATATCGACAAAGATAACGGGGCATAATCGGGATATGAAACGGAAAAAAACGAAAAAAATCAAAGAAAACGCCGCCGAAAAAGCGTTTATCGAACAGCAGGCGGCACGGATCGAAGAACTACGGGAAGAAAACCGCAGATTAAGCGAAATCATATCGGATTACCGCGCAAGAGAAAAAGAAATCGCAAGCGCGCTCGAATTCGCAAGAAAAAAAGGCGAAGAATACGTCGCTTTGGCAAAAGTAAAATACGCGCTCGAATGTGACAGAATAACGAAATTCAAAACGAAACTCGAAAAATTCCGCTCTAAGGAAGAACTCGTCCGCGGCTACGACAACGGTTATAAAGAACTCAAAGAATGGCGAGACGAACTCGAACGAGCCATCGCCGGGGACTTCGGCAGCGCAATGCGCGATTACGTGGACGAAAAAGAACGCCTTAGCGACGAACACGTTCCCGACTACGGCGCAATCGCCGATTCCGTAAAAAGCGATCTGACCAAAGTTTCTCAAATCACGGAATCCGAACTGAAAGAACTCCTGGAACAAATATAAATCCCGCCTTGAAAGCGGGATTTCCTTTACTAAAGGGATTTTCCTTTATTTGCGGATATTTGCGGAGAAACTCGGCGTCGCCGCAAGGAATTCCGCCTTCGTCGGGTATAAACCTTTCCGCAGTCGTATGCAAATCGTACTTTTCTCTCAGTTCGATTATCTTTTCCATTGTAAAGTATCGTACCTTTCGTTTTCTATTATTCTTTTGAAATTTTTTCGTTTTTAACCTTTACACGTTGACAACGAACGATTTTGGGATATAACAGAATTGTCAAATCGTGATTTGACTAATTTAGATTATACCTAAGGAGTGCTGTTCTATGTTCACAGGTCGAGAAACGGAATTAAAGTTTTTGAACGACGCTTATTCGTCCGATCGGGCGGAATTCATCGTTTTGTACGGCAGACGACGCGTCGGGAAAACCGAACTTCTGAACGAATTCTGCAAAGACAAAAAGTGTATTTTTACACTTGCCGCGAATATACCGACAAGAAACAACTTCAGTCTTTTACCGATAAAATACACGCTTACAATATCCCGGAATTTGAATACGTCGATTGTTTCTCGAATTGGGAAGCGGCGTTTTCTTCGGTTTTGCATATTCGGACAAACGAAAAGAAACTGCTTGTGATTGACGAATTCCCCTACGCTTGCAAAGTGAACGAAAGCATTCCGTCGGTTTTGCAGGTATTATGGGACGAAAAATTGCGCCATGAAAACGTAATGATTATCATTTGCGGAAGCGCAATGAGTTTTATCGAAAAAGAGTTGCTCGCCGAAAAAAATCCGCTATACGGCAGGACAACGGGTATTTATAAAATGAAACCGATGCCCTACACCGACGCGATCAAATTCTTCCCGAATTTTTCAGATGAAGACAAACTTTTAGCTTATTCCATACTCGGCGGCGTTCCGCATTACCTACGGCAATTTAGCGGCAAACTTTCTTTGGAAGAAAACGTAAAACGGAATATTCTCCGTAAAGGCTGTTCGCTTTATAACGAAGTTGAATTTCTGTTAAAACAAGAACTTAGGGAAACTTCCGTTTACAACACCATCGTCGAAGCCATTGCGCTCGGAAACAATTCTTTCAGCGATATTCTGAGCAAAACTCAACTTGAAAAAAGTAAACTCAGCGTGTATCTCAAAAACTTAATCGAGATTTCTATCGTCGAAAAAGAATCTCCCGCGCTTCCTTCCGATAAAGATAAAAGCAATGCCACCAAAGGCAACTATATTCTGACCGATAATTTTTTCCGCTTTTGGTATGCGTTTGCTTATCGGAACCTAACCGACCTTGAAAACGACGACGTCGACGGCGTTTGGAACGACGCTGTCAAAGGTAACCTTCACGACTTCGCCTCTCAACCGTTTGAAAAAGTCTGTCTCGAATACCTGTATATCCTGAATAAGGGCAATCGGTTGCCGTTCAGAATTCACAACGCTTCGCGTTATTGGGGTAAAACCACTCGGACGATCGACGGAAAAAAACAATCGGTCAACCTCAAAATCGATATTCTTGCCCCTGATTTCCAAAAGAAAAATTTTATCTACGGCGAATGTAAGTTCACAAACGAAGCCTTCGATATGCAACAGTTGAAAAAACTGCAATCGAAAGTTTTTCTCGAAGGCAACGTCTATTTCTATCTGTTCTCCCTTTCCGGGTTTACGAACGCCGTAAAAGAATACGCTTCGTTGCACGACAATACCGTTTTGGCGTCCGCAAACGATATCGTTTCGATCTGACATCCCGATAATAAACAACGCAAAAAAAAAGCACAAGACCGCCAAAACTTGTGCCATTTTACAGTTTTTCTCGTACGCTCGGGGTAAAAAAATAGTTCTTACCGATAGGTATACCGAACTTCCGCTTTCGGTTCGGATAAAAAAACCGCAAGTCGGAACGGCTTGCGTGTTTTATGGTGGAGATGGCGAGACTTGCACTCGCGTCCTAATGAGATTAAAAGCGTCTTTCTCCATACTCAGTCCGTTGTTTTTTGTCGATCGGGTTCGTCCACGAACTCACTTCCCGATACCTTAGTTGCTTAGTCCCGTTCCCGAGTCGCAACGCTCTCGGGCTCGTTTTTCCGCGTGATTGACGCCGGAATTCCCGTCCGCGGAATACGGGGTCCGACGGCTACGCACTAAGCGGCGTAAGCGTAAGAATTTTGACTATTGTCGTTTATTTTTTAAGTTCCGTTTTTACGAAGCCGAGCCTTCGGTATGCTTAACGCTCCCTTTCACACCAGTCGAATCTGAAACACCCCCGTATATGATTTTCCCTTTCGTTTTATGATATATGCCGTTTCGTCGTTTTGTCAAGCGTTATGTTCTTTTTTTGCACTTTTTTAAGGTTTCCATTCTCCCATCTCCCCTTTTATATAAAATTTTCGTTATATTTTGCATTTCCTAAAATAAAATATTATCATATTAGTAACCAATTTTCTAAGGAGGCACCTATTTATGAAAAGTTTTATTTCCGCATTCGACAATTTGCCGAAAATCGTAAAAATAATTCTCGCTCTTCCCGGTCTTGACATCGTATGGGCGATTTATCGTATCGTTAAAGGCATCGCTTATAAAAACAACGTCACCCTTATCGCCGGTATCGTCTGGTTGCTCGTAGGCTGGGCAATAACCTGGATTCTCGACATCGTTACGCTTGTGACGAAAGATACTCTTCTTTTCGCCGAGAAATAACGGTTTCTCTATCGGAAAACGAAAAACGGAGCGCGTCGCGTTCCGTTTTTTTGACTTAACTTTCTATTAACGCTTTTCTCTGCCGTACTCCGTTCCGCAATACGGACAAACGCTTATCGGCGAATGTGCGTCCGCAACGAACTTCGCTCCGCACGCCGTGCATACCACCGTTCTCTTTTCGGCAAACTTCTTCACGTTCGAATTAACGCTCAACTCGCCGTTCTCGTACAAATACCCCACAAGATACCGCTTGGTAATCGCCGTCTTGATTCTCTCTTCCGTTTCTTTCTCGTTCATATTGATTGCGGACGAAATTTCTTTAAGCGTGTACAAATTGTCCGTTTCCACCGCAACCACCAGCCGACGCATTATCCCCGACTGACCGAACTGTATCCAAAGTATGGGCGAGCCGTAAAATCCGAACACTATCGCCGCTATCCCGAACCCCAGCAAAACGCCGATCCCTTTCGTCGCGCCCACTACGGTACCCGCTATTCCGAGCGGTAAACATACCGAAGCGATTATCGACCAAACAAGCAAACTTCTTCTCTTTCTTTCTATACTTTTCATCTTTCACCTTGTTAGGGTACCCCTAATTACCGTTATTTTATCATATTACGCTTCCCTTCGCAAGCGTTCTTCCTCCAAACCGCCGTATCCGTCGCAACAAACCGCCCTTTTTCTGTGGATAAAAACGGTTGAAATGTGGATAACTCATACGTAAATGTGGATAACTCCCCGGTTTTAGCAATACTTATCCACAATTTAAGTTAAGTTTGGGATACCGTAACCGTACTAAAAAACGAAATCTATGCCTTCGATTTTAAGAAGTTCCGCTTTCTTGTCAACGCCGCCCGCGTACCCGGTAATCTTCCCGTTCTTGCCGAGAACACGATGGCACGGCACGATTATCGCAATCGGGTTTTTGCCCACCGCACCGCCTACCGCCTGCGCCGACATTTTGATTTTTCCGCTAAGACGAGCCGCCTCTTCGGCAATCTCTCCGTAGGTGACGGTTTGTCCGTATTTTATGCTTTTCAGCCTTTCCCAAACCATATTACGGAAAGGCGTTCCGCTAAGTTTAATCGGCAAATCAAACTCCGGTTTTCTCCCCGAAAAATACTCGTCGAGCCACTCTCTCGTTCGTTCGTAAACCGACTCGTTAGGTTCGGTTAAATCGGTTTCTTCACCGTTCCGTCCGAAACTCAATCCGACGAGAAACCCGTCTTCGAACTCTGCCGTCAGCGCGCCTATCGGCGAAAAATAAAACTTTAATTCTCTCATTTATTATATGGTATTGACCGCTCCGGAAAACAGCACGGTGCCGTTGCCGTCGGTGATTAAAAACCCGAACGCCTTATTCACGATAAAATCTTCGTAAACTTTGGCGTATTCCTGCTCTCTGTTCGCCGTCGAGGTGTTGCCGTATATTGCGGTAACCGCCGCTCCTTCTATTCCCTTTTTGTTTACTTCAAGTTGCGTAACGTGCCTTACGTCCCCGCAATATGCGTTGCGATCGTCGGTGAGAGCGGACAAATCGCACTTTTTTTGTTCGAATAAATCCGTTATGCCGAATTTTTCTTTCAACAAATCCGCCACACCGTTATTGTAACTTGCAACGAATTCCGGAAAAAGACATCTCGTAAAGTACATAGTTTTGCTCTCTTCGTCCGAAGTAACGTATTTTGCGGTCAATGCGTCGAGAACGTTCTCGTCGGTCATAACGGTTTTTACGGACTCGCCGTCGTCGGGAAGCAAAAAGGTTATTTCACAGTTATAGTACGTATGGCAAGAAAAAGAAGTAAACCCTTTGCCGATATGTTTTTTACCGGGAAAATAACCCGATTCGAGAAGTTTTCTGCTCTTAACCGCTCCGCTCGTTTCGGTAAAGTCGTAAGGAGATTTCGTTGTCTGACAATCGTCGCCAAGCAAATTCCACACGTCTTTAACGTAAAGCGTGTTTAGCAAAATAAAGTTCGTCAAATCGTTAAAATCGAAGTCGTTGTTTATAAGTCCGTTCGTTTTGTCTTTAACGAATTCCCGCACAAGACGGTTCGATTTTGCGTTGTCGTTCCTGAAATCGGTTTGCAAAGTGGACGCGTTGAAAACCGACGAAAGCAAGTCCACACATTCGGATTTATAGTTAAGACTTTTGTCCAGCCATACGGAATTAGTGAGCAAAACTCTGCCGTTTAACTTTTCCGATCCCGTTGCGCCCGTGCAGTAGAACGAACGGTTCAGACTTTCGTTCAGTTTGAAAACCGAAGAAAACAGCGTCGACTCGTCTATATCGAGCGCGCCCAAAATCTGCTCGGACGTGTTTCCCTGCGTGCAGGCGACCGCCATTGCCAAAGCGGAATAGAGAGAAACCGGGGAAACAGCGACGTTCCGCCCGTCGGACAAGCCGATTACTCCCGAAGTAAATTTTGCGGAAAACCCTTCAAGGCTCGTTTTTATCTCGTCGCCTAGCCGAACTTCCGATCTCGTTCCTTCAAAAGCGTTTGCCTTAACGATCGCGGTTGTCCATTGCGAAGACGAACAACCGCACACGCTCGCTCCGATCGTGAAGCACAATACTGCCAGAATAAGGATTTTCGCCGTCTTTTTCATAATCGCACCGCTCCTTTTTTATTCTGTAATCAGTATATCTTCGAAAGTTAAAAATTGTCAATAGTCGTAACGTGCGCGCGCCGATTTGTCCGATAAAACGACCGTGTTTTTATATGGATTCCGATAAAAACGGCTGCCGATAATGGCAGCCGTTAGTTTATTTTCCGCTTTCGCCGTAGTTTGACAAAACTCTTGCCGACGGGTCGTTTACGTTGCAACCGTCCCAGGATTTGTTCGGCATCCAGAAGTCTTTTATCATCTCCGCGTTGCCTTTATAGTATTTTTCGAACAGTTCTCTGTATAGCAGAGATTCTTTCGTGAACGGCGTCGCAAAATCGTACTTTTTTCTTCTTTCTTCGTACTCTTCGTCGGTATATTTCTTTTCCGCATATTCTTTTATATGGTTTACCAAAGAGTGTCCTACGGCGTCCGAAAACGCCGCTTTTTCTCTGTATAAAATATCGTGCGGAAGGTAAGGTCCCGCAAACGCCCTGCGAAGGAGATATTTCCCTTTATCGTAGACGTTCATTTTAAGTTTCGGGTCTATGCTCATTACGTAAGAAACGAAATCAAGATCGCCGAACGGTACTCTCGCTTCCATCGAGTTTACGCTTATGCACCTGTCCGCTCTGAGAACGTCGTACATATAGAGTTCTTGAATTCTTTTTACCGATTCGGCTTGAAACGCTTGGGCGTTCGGCGCAAAATCCGTGTATTTATAACCGAAAAGTTCGTCGCTTATTTCGCCTGTCATAAGTACTCTTACGTCCGTCTGCCGTCTGATCGCCTTGCAAACGAGATACATTCCCACGCTCGCCCTGATAGTCGTTATATCGTAGGTTGCGAGAATTTTAACTACTTCTTCAAGCGAAGACAAGACGTCTTCTTTCGTGATGATTACTTCGGTATGGTCGCTTTTTATGTAGTCGGCGACTTCGCGCGCGTATTTAAGGTCGATAGCGTCTTCTTTCATACCTACGGCAAACGTTTTTATAGGCTTGTTAAGTATTTTTGCGGAAACGGCGCACACGAGAGAACTGTCCAGACCGCCCGAAAGAAGAAAACCTATCGGCGCGTCGGCGTCAAGGCGTTTTTCTATGCCGCGTACGAGTTTTTCTTTGATATTTTTGCAAATTTCGTCGAGCGAGCCGGTGACGTATTCTTTAACCGCCGTAATATCTCTGTACCGCGTGAATTTTCCGTCCGCGTAGTAGTATCCCGGGGGAAAAGGAAATATTTTTTTGCATATCCCGGTAAGGTTTTTCGGTTCGCTCGCAAAAATAATGCCGCTTTCGGTAAAACCGTAGAACAACGGACGAATACCGATAGGGTCGCGCGCGGCGATAAAAGAATTTTTCTTTCCGTCGTAAATAATAAGCGCGTACTCCGCGTCGAGCATACCGAAAAGATCGTAGCCGTATTTCTCGTAAAGGGGAAGTATTATCTCGGAATCGCTCTCGCTATGAAAAACGTAACCGTCGTTTTCCAGTTCTTTTTTGAGTTTGCGGAAACCGTAAATTTCACCGTTGCAAACGACGTAATTACCGTTCAGTTCAAACGGCTGCATACCGCTTTCGTCAAGTCCCATTATCGCAAGACGATGAAAAGCCAGCACGCCGTTTTTTACGTCGACTATTCTCGACATATCCGGTCCGCGCGAAATCGTCGCGTCAAACCCTTCTTTGAACTTCTCCATAGGTACGGCGTACCCTTCCATTCCCATTATAGAACACATATCTTTTTTCTCCTTTTCGGCAACGTGGGACGTTGCATCCCTGTATCGCAATGAGTGTATTACGCGTATAAGCCTATCGCACGACAATAGTAACTGCTTTCAACACAAGAAAAGGCTTCCCCTTGGGGGGAACGCTGTCACGTCAGTGACTGATGCGAGCGTTGCATCTCCTTACGCAACAAGTATAGTGTTTGTATAAGTTTGTCGCACGACACAAGTATTTACTTTTAATGCGAGCAAAGGCACTTTGCCGGCACGAGCGGACACGCGCCGTGAGTGCCGCCCTTATGGGGAGCGAGCGAGGGGCAACGCCCCTGCGAACTTCACTCCCCAAGCAAAATGTGTCATTTTGCTTCCTTGGTAATCCGACTTACACGGGCTAAGCGTTTGTGCGCACAAAACGCAGTGACTGCGTCAAGCGCCCGTGTAACGTTTGGTCGGATACACAATATTTATTCCACGTCTTGCAGCGCCGCGTACCCTTCTTCTCCGGTACGCACCTTAACCACGTTTTCCACGTCGTAAACGAATATCTTTCCGTCGCCGATATGTCCGGTGTAAAGCACTTTCTTTGCCGTTTCTATTACTTCTCTGACGGGAACTTTGCTGATTACCATATCGACCTGTATTTTCGGCAGCAGCGTAGGTTCGAGCATAACGCCTCTGTAATACTCGGGTTTGCCTTTTTGGGCTCCGCAACCCATTACGTGGGATACCGTCATTCCCGTTATGCCGATTTTCATCATAGCGTCTTTAAGCGTTTCCAGCATACGCTCTTTGCAGATAATTTCTACCTTCGTAAACTTCGGTTTGCCTTCTTCGGGCGCGGTTTCTACCGACGGTTCTACCTTGACTTCCACCGCTTCCGCTACCGGCACGTCGCCGCTTACCGCAATCGCTTCGGGATAAACCGTTCTGTCCACCGCAGCAACGAAATCCGCGTACGCCGACGGCATTCCGTGTTCGGTTACGTCAAGTCCTTTAAGTTCTTCTTCGGGCGAAACTCTGAGTCCGACGGTCTTTTTCAGTATCCAGAAGAAAAGCGTCATCGTCGCCGTCGTCCAGGCAAGTATGCA
>CAJLYQ010000057.1 GCA_905210905.1 uncultured Christensenella sp.
CACCCGCCCGCCCGCAAAGTGAGGATACGGTTTTATCGGAAGATCCGACGCAAAACCGTCAAACAAGCGATAACAAGACGGAAGAAAGCGACGAAACGGTCGATGAGAAAAGGGGAGAAACCGACGAAGTAACAGGAGAAACGGGAATAGGCGCAAACGAGAAAAGCGGCGAAGAAAACGAGCAAGGCGACGAAGAAAGTGAGATGCTGAGTAGGCTGGGCGAAGAAAAAAGCGGTTATTATATAGGAATAAGCGATAAGATAGACGAACTTTTCGTGGTATATCCGCAGGAAAGGCTACTTACGCAAGCGATACCCGATTCGGAATGGGTAAAGGTGACGTACGACGGGGAAGATTATTACGTCGTGGGCAAACTCAAAGAAGACGGCAAAGTCAGATATTTAGGCTACGGAGTCCCGGGAAAAGCGAACGTAAAACCGCCTAAGGTAGCGGACGGAATAGCCGACTGGTTTCCGCTAGAAAACCCGGACGGCTACGACGGATACTGGTTGTTTTTTCAAGACGCCGAAACAGGTAAAATAGACGGATAAACAAAACACGCCTGACAGCGTGTTTTTTTCTATAGAAATCGTTAAGGTTATTGCTTAATTGCATTAGCCATTGCACCTGCCATTTGCGATGCTTGATTTTGAAGTCTATCCTGTTCAAATACGTCAATTTGGTTGAAAACCGCTTTCTTGAATTCTTCCGGTCTCTTTATGCCGTAAAAATAAAGGGGTTCGGAACCGGCGGTTTCGATTTTAACGGTGCCGTACTTAAAAATCTTTCCCATTAAACCGCTGGACACGGATACGTTCTGAATTCTGTTGAGAGCGGCAGACAACGAATGAGTACGGATGAAACCGACTTTTCCGATAACTTTTTTATTAGTTAAAGTTAATTCTGTCGTTAAAAATCTTATAAAATGCGGGAATACCGCAACAAAAGATTTTTTTGCGTCCAAGACGATTTGTTCGCCTATAGTTAAGTTTTTTTCTGCGTAATTTGCCATAGTTTGTCCTCCTTAAAAGTGAATTTTTTTAAGTATAATGTAAGAATTCTTAAATGTCAAGCAATAAATGTAAGAATACTTATATTCTTAATAAATATGGTAGAGAATCAAATCGGTAAAGCGATAAAAATCAATAGGATTACGCAAGGACTTACGCAAAAAGAACTTGCTCGCAGGGTCGGAGTAACGCACGCCGCAATCAGTTACTGGGAAAACGGCGTAAACGTACCGAACGTTAAGGATTGTTGGGCTATGGCGGATGCGATGGATATCAGCATTGACGAACTTGTCGGACGGTATGGTAAGTAGGCATAGAGACCGTCCGGAAAAAAGTTGCGTCTCCGGGCGACCGTACGAAAAGGTAAAGTTTTTTCAATACTAAAAAAGTAAAAATATTCCGGATAAAAGTCGGAGCGCGCGAGAGTAAATCGCGCGCTTTCTTATTGACAAAAAGCGCATACGGGTAATATAATAATTCGGGTATAAAAATATGTCGTCTACGGTAGTATTCGTGCTTGAAATAATAGGAACGGTTGCGTTTGCGGTTACGGGAGCGATGGTTGCGCTCGAACGGAAACTCGACGTTTTCGGCGTAGTTTTTTTGGGCGTGGTTACCGCACTCGGCGGCGGCGTCGTTCGTGACCTGATTATCGGTAAAACTCCGCCGGCAATGTTCGAAGATTATTCGTATCTTCTTGCCGCTTCCGTTACTTCTCTCGTCGTTTTCGTTGCGATAGCGATTTTCAAGAAAGCCTACGTCGGACACAGACGGGTTATTAACGAAGTTTTTAACGTTTTCGACTCGCTCGGACTCGGTATTTTCGCGGCGGTGGGAGTAATCGTGGCGATAAAAGCAGGGTATGGAAACAATGCGTTTTTGTGCATTTTCGTAGGAATGACCACGGGTTGCGGCGGCGGAATCTTGCGCGATATTATGAGCCGTTCTATACCGATGGTTTTTAGGAAAAGGATATATGCGGTCGCCGCTCTTATCGGCAGCGTAATCTGTTATTATATGATTAAATGCAACGTGGGTGACGGCTGGGCGTTCGGCGTGTCCACTGCCGTGGTGTTCGTGATCCGTATTCTTGCGTCGGTGTTCAAACTGAACTTGCCGCATCTCGAACTGGACGGCGTAAAAAGCGACGACTAGTCAATCAGTATTTTCTTTACTCTCGGAGCAATCCGACAAAGCGTTTCGTATCCGAACCCTATATCTTCGGCGGTAACGGTTTTACCGTTGTCGCTCCCGAGTATCGTGACGTAAGAACCGACTTCGACGTCGGTTTTTTTTACGTCAATTGAAGCCATATCCATACAAATTCTGCCGATAATCGGCAAAAATTCGCCGTTATAAACCACTTTTCCTTTTCCCGACAAACTTCTCGGATACCCGTCGCCGTAACCTACGGCAATAGTCGCTATTTTCGTTTTTTGGGGCGCGCAAAAGGTGTAATCGTAGCCGACGCATTCGCCTTTATCGACAGTGCGCGTTTGTACGACGGCGGCGCGCAAAGAAAGAGCGGGCGTAAGACCGTTCTTGCTGTATCCGTAAAGTCCGTAACCTATCCGAACGGCGTTGCCGACGGAATTTCTATTCGCCGAGTGCGTGCTTGCGATGTGAACGTAGTCGAATTCGGCATATTTTTTAAGTTTTTCCGTGGCAAGTACGAATTTTTTCGTTTGTTCGCAAAACGCGGTTTTGTTGTCGTTTTCCGACACCGCATAGTGACTGAAAATCCCTTCGAAACGAAGATTTTTAAGGGAAAACAACTCGTAAATTTCCGTTGAAAAACACGAAAAACCAAGTCGGTTCATACCGGTGTTTATTTTGACGTGGACTTTGATTTTTTTGCCGATTTTTTGGCAAATATCGTTCGCAGCGCGAGCGTATTCGAGAGAAAAAACCGTTATCGACAGGTCGTTTTCCACTGCGGACGGAATCAGGTCGATAGGAACGAATCCTAAGATAAGGACGGGTTTGTCGCGGTTATAACGGCGCACCGAAATTCCTTCTTCTATCGTCGCCACGGCAACGCCGTCGGACAGCGACGCTATGTAGGGAATAAGCGATTCGCCGTGTCCGTAGCAAGCGGCTTTCAGCACGGCGAAAATTTTTTTCCCGTCGGTGTTTTCACGGAAGAACTCTAAATTGCGTTTTATCGCCGATTTGCTTATCGACGCGACGACGCGGTCAGTCGGTAGCGGCATAAAATTCTCCGTAAAGCAAATCGGTGAGTTTTTCGGTGAGCAAGGTTGCTCCGCCGCCTACTTTTTTACCGTCGATAGTTTTTGCCGGAGCGAGAAACGTTCCTGCGCTCGTTACGAAAACTTCGTCCGAAGAAAACATTTCTTCCACGCTGAACTTTCGTTCGGTTACGGCTACGTTTTGAGCGCGGCAAGCGGCGATAAGGTGTTTGCGCGCAATACCGCCGAGAGTTTTTCTTCCCGGCGGCGGCGTGATGAGTTCACCGTTTTTAAGTATATGGATATTGCTGTGCGCGCACTCGTTTACGAACCCGTCTTCGACGAAAATCGCTTCGTCGCAATCGTTCTCTTTTGCTCGCGTCGCCGCAAGCACGTTCGGGATAAGGTTAAGCGTTTTTACGAAACAATACCCGTACCGCTCGTCCGGGTACGTCATCAGGTCGAAAGTTTTTCCGCGCGGAGTAATTTTTTTCGGCGTGACCGTTATCCATAGGTTGGATTTAGTTTCGACAGGAACGTGACTTCTCGGCACGGATATACCGCGCGTAAGTTGAAAATACACAAAACATTCGTTTTCGTCGCAACGGGTAACGAGCGAACGGATAAGCGAAGAAAGTTTGTCGGCGGTAAGAGAGGGGACTATGCCCACCCTGCGCGCGCTGAAAAACAGCCTGTCTACGTGCTCGTCCAAAGTAAAAACTTTTCCGTTTCTGGAATACGCGGCGTCGTAAACGCCGTCGCCGAAGAAACAGACGCGGTCGCAAAACGGCACCGACATATCCGTCATTTCTCCCACCGCACCGTTGTAATAAGCAAGATTTTTCATATTAAAAATCTATGTCGGGCGCAAAAAAAAAGAACCGAACTAGTCGGTTCTTTCGTTATAAAGAAATTTCGATTATTTTTCGAACGCTTCAACCGCGGCTTTCGTTCCGAAGTAAACCCATCTTCCGCTGCATTTAACGATTCTGTCTTCTTTCTTCGTTTCGTTGTCTTCGCTGTATATTTTGTTGTAGTATTCTTTAGCGGACTTGCTGTCTTTGAAATAGGACGCGTTTAAAGTGCCGGATCCTTCGCCGATGCTTATTTTCGTAGCGCTGAAACCGCCTTCGTATCCGTCCGCGGAATTCTTAAAAGAAACAACGGTGTATCCCGCTTTTTCCATTTTGGCGGTAGCCTTTTCGATGTTTGTCGGTACGCAAGCGAACAAGATCGCCGCCGTTACTGCGATAAGCGCAACCATCATAACGATTTTTAATGCTCTTTTCATTTTTTGTTTTCTCCTTTATAAAAAGAATTTTTCTATATAATATTTTACCGCTTGCTTCTCGTTTTGTCAAGACGGTTTGTTTTTTAATACAAAATATTTTATTTCGATTAAAACGCTTTCGGACAAAACAATACTTAACTTTCGTGAATAGGGCGTATTGGTAGCCTTAAATAGCAGTTAAGGTTACTTAACTAATAAATATAGTCAAAAAATGACGAAAAACGCGTATCAACGGATACAAACGGAAGAATGAAAAACATTGACAAAAGGGGTTTACTAACTTATAATGGTATAAATAATACGAAGAAAAGCGTATATTATGCATTCACAGGTATAAATCGTTATATCGAAAAGACGAGAAAGGGAAAAGGAGAAGAAAGAATGAAAGTAAGGAAGGCTGTTATTCCTGCGGCGGGTTACGGTACCCGTTTTCTGCCCATAACGAAAGGCGTCCCGAAAGAGATGTTGCCGCTTGTTGACAAGCCGGCGTTGCAGTATATCGTCGAAGAAGCGATCGGCGCAGGGATTACGGACATAGTTATAGTGGTAAGCAAGGGCAAGCAAGCCATCGAAAACTACTTCGGCAAAAATCCTCTTTACGACGGAATGAAAGACAGAAGCCGCCTCGAATCCATCGATCGCATACTCGACACGGCGAAAATAAGTTTCGTATTGCAAGAACCTATGCGCGGAAACGGCGACGCCGTTCTCGTTGCGGAGAAAGCGATAGGCGACGAACCGTTTGCCGTTATGTTCGGCGACGATGTGATTTATTCGGAAAACAAACCCGTCGTCGGACAACTGTGCGACGCGTTTGAAAAAACGGGGAAAGCGATAATCGGCGTACAGCGTACCGACGCGGAAACAGCGTCGCGGTGCGGCGTTATTAAAAAAGGAAAAACCGATGGTAGGCTTACCGAAGTTCTCGATATTATAGAAAAACCGCCGATAGAAGACCTTCCGAGCGATTTGGTAAGTTTAGGCAGGTTCGTTTTACCCCCCGAAATTTTTAGCGAGTTACGAAACGCGCCGATTTTCAAAAACGAAATATATCTTACCGTCGCGCTCAGAAATCTTATGCAAAAACGCGGCGGATACGCGTATGAATTCGAAGGACGGCGTTACGACTTAGGCAACAAACTCGGTTTTTGTCAGGCAAACGTTGAGTTCGCTCTGCGGTCTTCTCTCGTCGGAGCGGAGTTCAGGGATTATATCAAGGAGTTAGGCGCAAAATTATGAAATACGATTATCTTATAGTGGGAGCGGGGCTTTTCGGCGCGGTTTTTGCCCGCGAAGCGACGGACGCAGGGAAGAAATGTCTTGTCATCGACAAACGCGACCACGTCGCCGGCAACGTATACTGCGAAAAGGTGGAAGGGATTAACGTCCATCGCTACGGCGCGCACATTTTCCATACCAACGACGACGAAGTATGGGCGTACGCAAACCGCTTTGCTTCGTTTAACGGCTTTATCAACAGCCCGATAGCCGTCTATAAAGGCGAAAGATACAATCTGCCGTTTAATATGAACACGTTTCATCAACTTTGGGGCGTGACCACGGCGGAAGAGGCGAAAGCGAAAATTGCCGAGCAGATTGCCGAACTCGATATCGGAGAACCGCAAAATCTCGAAGAACAGGCGCTTAAACTCGTAGGCAAGGACGTTTTCGAAAAACTCGTGAAAGGGTACACCGAAAAACAATGGGGCAGAAGATGCAAAGATTTGCCCGCGTTTATCATAAAAAGACTTCCGCTCAGGTTCGAGTACGACAACAATTACTTCAACGCTAAGTATCAGGGCATACCGATAGGCGGATATACCGAGATGGTAAAAAGAATGCTCGACGGTATCGAAGTAAGGACCGGCACGGACTATTTCGAGTTCGTTAAGGAAACGAACGACACGTTCGGAAAAACAGTTTTTACCGGGAAGATAGACGAGTTTTATAACTACGAGTACGGCAAATTAGAATACCGAACTGTTGAGTTTGAGAACCAAATTCTCGATATAGAAGATTATCAGGGTAATGCGGTAATCAACTATACGGAGTACGAAGTGCCTTATACGAGAATAATCGAACACAAGCATTTCGAGTTTACTAAGTGTCCTAAGACGGTGATAAGCAAAGAGTATCCCGTGGAGTGGAAAGAAGGAATGGAAGCCTACTATCCGATTAACGACGAACGCAACGGCGAACTGTACGCAAAGTACGAAGAAAAGGCCCGTAAAGAAAAGTTCGTTATATTCGGCGGCAGACTTGGCGAATATAAATATTACGATATGGACAAAGTTATTTCTCGCGCGCTAGACGCGGCGAAGAAAGAACTCTCTTAAAGGACGGAATGAAAAAGACTTTAATAGTCGTCAATGATATGAGCGGTAATTCCGAAGGCGTGGATGTGGACGCCATACGTTTCGTATGCGCGAAAAACGATCAGATCGACGAATTACGGCTTTTGTCGCCCGATCAGGACTACGACGTGACGGGGTACGACAAACTTATAGTTTGCGGCGGTGACGGAACGATAAACAACGCCGTCAACAAGTGCAAGGATATGGCGATAGACATATTCTATTTTCCGTTCGGCACGCTTAACGAACGCGCGAAAGCGACGGGCGAAAACCTGAAAAAATCGCGCAGACTTCCCTGTATGGGAATGGTCAATAAAAACCTTTTTTCTTACGTTATCGCCGCAGGCGCGTTTACCGAAATCGGTTACAAAGCGAAATCCGGCGCAAAGAAAAAGTTCAAGGCGCTTGCTTACGTCGCCAAGGTGTTTGCGGCCTACAAAGTTTACGACATAGGCGCGGAGATAGTGACGGACGAAGAAACTTACGGCGGACGGTATTCGTTGATAATGATTATCGACTCGGACCGTTGTTTCGGTTTCAAATTCAATAAAGCGTACAGAGCGGACGACAAAAATATGCACTTGCTTATGATAAAGAACACGGGTAAAAACAACCTGTGGGGCAAGATAAAGATGTTTTTCCCGTTTTTCAGAACGTTTTTTATCGGGTTCAGAAAAGAAGAATACCACTCGCGGCATATCGATTTTATCCCGGTCAGGAACGTGGAAATCAATCTTACCGACAAACAAACGTTTTGCGTGGACGGCGAAGCAAGGGAATACGAAGGATTTATGCACGTTGAAAAACTTAACATAAAGCCCAGACTTTTCATAATGCAACAATAAAAGCGGGTGGATAATGTACTTGAAGATTAAGAGTTTTCTCGATAGGTTTTTTGCTTTAATAGGAATTATCATAATGTCGCCCGTTTTTTTGATAGCGACGATTTTGGTAAGAGCGGACGGGCGAGGCAAAGCGTTTTTCCGTCAGGAACGAGTCGGCAAAGACGGCAAAATTTTTCTTATCTATAAGTTTCGCACGATGAAGTCCACCGACGTTAAATTCGACACCGACCACGCGGTTATCGAAGACGACAATCCGAGCGTAACGGCGGTCGGCAAGGTTTTAAGAAAACTGAAACTCGACGAAACTCCGCAATTATTTAACATACTTAAAGGTGATATGAGTTTTATCGGACCAAGACCCCTTATGCCGGTGTACCTTGAAGAATACGAAGAATGGGAAAGGCACAAATTCGACGTAAAACCCGGACTGAGCGGACTTGCCCAGACCAACGGTAACGGCTATCTCGAAAAACAGGGAAGAAGTTATTATGACGTGTACTACGCGCAAAACGTTTCTTTTGGGTTGGACGTAAAGTTGTTTTTTAAGACTTTCGGCGTCATACTGAAAGGGGAAGAACGCTTCCTTAAAAACGTGCCCGAAGAAAAAATAGAAGAAATGAAAAGGAAATATTCCGATGGCGGAAGAGAAAACGCAGATGAATAAAGAACAGACGAAGATTAAAAGAACTGCAAGAAAGGAAAAAATAAACGAACTTCGCCACGACGGCAGAAAGAACGCCAACCTTCTTGCGGTAATGGTTTTGCGTAACGTAAAAACGATGTACCGCGAATCCGTGCTGGGCATTATATGGACGGTGCTTAATCCGCTCCTTACGATGTTCGTTTTGTCGTTCGTGTATAGCCAACTGTTCGGCAGAGATATGACGGAAATGAAATACTCCGTTTACGTTCTTAGCGGTATGCTGGTATTCAATACCTTTTTCCGCGCCGCAACGACCGGCGGACTTACGAGTATCGTTTCGAGAAGAGCGCTCGTTATGCAGACGAGAATCCCCGTGACGTGCTATCCGCGTATCCCGGTTTATACTTCCTTGGTTAACTTCGCTTTCGCGTTCATTGCGCTGATAATCGTAATGCTTATCTACAAACAACCGTTCAAACCCACGCTTGCTATGGTGCTGGTTTTGATGCCCGCGCTTATGCTGTTTACCTTAGGCGCGTCGTTTATACTGTCCGTAGTGTACGTGTATTTCAGAGATATAAAAAATATCTACGCCGTGTTCGTTACGTTGCTTAACTACGTCACGCCGATTTTCTATACGATCAACGTTCTTAACAATCCGCTTTTCACGAAAGTGTTGAAATTTAATCCGATGTATTACTACGTCGACTATTTCAGAACGATAATAACAGGTCACGTTCCCGGTTGGGAAGCGCACCTTATAATATATGGTATGGGTATCTTTATGTATGCGTTCGGGTACCTATTTATTAGCGTAAGCAAGAAGAAATTTATCTTCCACTTATAATACGGAGCGGAAAATGGAACATAGAGAAGAAGACGTTCTTATTAAGGTAGAACACGTTACGATGAACTACAGACTGCCCACGCAAAAGGTGGACAATCTCAAGGAGTACGTAATACGGTTTTTGCAAAGGAAACTCAAGTACAAAGATTTTAACGTTCTTAACGACGTGTCGTTTAACATATATCGCGGCGAATCGGTGGCTATCGTAGGGAGAAACGGCGCAGGCAAGAGCACGCTTTTGAGAATAGTCGCGGGGATTATACCGCCGACTAGCGGCACGGTGACGATTAAGGGTACTATGGTGCCTATGCTTAACATCGGCGCAGGGTTCGATCCCGACGCGTCGGGAAAAGAAAACGTTTTTCTTAACGGTGCTATACTAGGTTACACACGTAAAGAGATGGAAGACAAGTACGACGAAATCGTTAAGTTTGCCGAACTCGAAGAGTTTATGGAAGTGCCGATAAAGAATTACAGTAGCGGTATGACGGCAAGACTTGGGTTTGCCATTGCGGTCAACAGCAAACCCGACATAGTAATCGTCGACGAAGTTCTTGCTGTCGGCGACGCGAAGTTCAGCGCAAAATGCCGCGACAAGATGAAAGAACTTCAAAAAAGCGGAGTAACTTTCGTAATCGTGTCGCACAGTAAATCCGCCGTGCAAATGCTTTGCGAAAGAGCAATACTTATCCGTGACAGAAAAATCGCACTCGACGGCGATATAAACACCGTTTACGCCGAATACGCCAAATAGCAACGTGGGACGTTGGCAACGCTCGGCGTTGCCGTTATTGACAATTATGTTATCTCATGATAACATATACTCAAGTAAAAATACCGACGAGCAGCGAAATGAGTAAAAAGGCGAAGAAAATTCAAAAAAAAGAAACTTCTCCGCGTGCGGCTAAGGCGCGCGCTTTTTTCAAGCGTTACTGGTACTGGTTCGCTACGGCGGTAGTTCTTATCGGCGCAACGCTCGGATGGTGCGCAGGAATGGGCTTGTTTGAGCCGGACTACTCGGACGAAGTGCCGGAAGAAGTGTCGCTTTTTACCTTTACTTACTACAAACTTCCCGAAAAAATCGGCAAATACGATGCAAATTATTCCGTTAACGAAGAATACGCCGATGTAGTCGACGTAGAAAACGGCATAATTTACTCAAAAAAAGAAGGTAACGCAATTATCAACGTAAGTTACGGCAAGGCCACGGACAGAATAATCGTGGACGTAGTTCACTACGAATCGCGCTGGACGTTAGGCGTGGGCGACGAGTTTACTCTGGACGAAGTTTACGGTCTTGCGAATTCTCTGCAACAGTTTGTCAACAGGTTCGATAACAGCGATACGACGGTTTTCAGTCGCGTTGATAACGCCGACGGTTCGGTTAAATACGTTGCGGCTAAACAAGGTTTGTCCATACTTAATTTTTCGAAAAACGACGTATTGGTTTGTTCGATTTACGTTGTCGTAAAAGACAACGCGCAATCGAGCGAAAAAAGCGTGGAAAAAGAAAAAACTTTGGTCGAATACGCGCCGTTCAGAAAAGACCCCAACGTTACTTTAAGCAAAACGCTTGCGGTGGGCGATAAATTCGGTATAAGCGAGATCGGCGAGTTAATCGGCAGCGGAAATATTTATTTCGAATCGGACGATCCGACGGTCGCTACCGTTTATCAGGACGGGACCGTGGAAGCCGGTATGCCGGGCGAAGCGATCGTGACGGTTGCTTGCGTAAGCGATAGCGGAACGACGTACTATTCGGTAAAATACACGGTAAACGTCGAAACCGTGACCGTTAGCAAGTTCGACGAAGAAAAAGAAGAAGATCGTAACTTCAGAGTAGGCGAAACGCTCACCGAAGACGATTTGTTTAAGTTTTTCTACAACTATAACATTTACGAATTTACTATAGAAACGCAGTATTCGGGGATTTTCAAGCAAGAAACGATTGACGGAACGGTGACGTTTAAGACGTTGAAATCCACGGGCGACGGCTATGCGTGTATAACGGCTTTGTCGAAAGACGGAAAGAAAATAGCCGTTTATAAGATCGCCATTGACGAAAAAACGGAGGGATAAGGTGAGTAAAACCCGAAATTCGGTTGTTTTTATTATAATTGCGGCGGTTCTTGTCGCGCTTGTTTTTGCGGCTGTACCCATAGGGAAATCGGCGTACGCCGACGGCGGCGAAGTTACGATAACGAGAGATCCGACCGACGTAAGCGGCGTTTACGGCAAGGTGAACGCGACTTTAAGCATAGAATTAAGCGACGCAAGCGCGGTAGCGACGTACACTTGGTACAGAAGCGCGACGGAAGAAGACGTTGCGAAAAAAGTTGGCGGCGGAACGGGAACAAGACCGTCGATCGGCGTCGGCAAAGCCACGGACAGCGGTTATTATTATTGCGTGGTGGAAGAAATTCAACTCGACGGGGAAACGTACGAAACGAACCTTGTTTCCGCAAAAGCAAAAGTGGCTATCGATAAAAAACCGATTTCGGTTAAACCCACCGAAAAAGAGTTTTTCTACAACGGAAAATGGCAAAAACCCGACGCGATAGTTGATGAAGACGGACCGGAAAGCGGCGACGTGGTAAACGCAAAAACGGAAACGTCTTCCGCTACGATAAAAGCCGGAAAGTACGAGGCGACGATAAAACTCGATAACGACGAATATTGCGTTTCGGATAACGAAAAAGTTAGTTTTGAGATCAAAAAAGCACCACTTACCGTCAAAATCAAAGAAGTAGCGGTTAAGGCGGGAATGGATTACGAACTTGCCGTGGAATACGACGGTTTCGCCGACGGAGAGAACGAGAGCGTTCTCGGGTTTACGCCCCAAATTCCGAAAGCGGCGTACGGGATCAAAAAAGCCGGTATTTATACGTTTGTTTGCAGCGGAGCGAGCGAAACCGAAAACTACGCGATTAAGTACGAAGAGAGCAACGTTTACGTAAACGAGGCAAGACTTGACTCTGCCGATATAAACGGTATAGTCGCGACGGCAGGCGGTTCTTTCCGCGGAAATACTAAAATTGACGTCACAACCGGCAATTATCAAAGCAAAAATCTCTTAAAAAGAACAAAATACAACTATAATATCGAGTTTACTTCGGGCGGAGCGGACGGAGAAACGTTCGTTTTGAACATTCAGGACAACACGATATCTAAGTTTATGCTCGCCGTATGTAAACTTAACGAAGACGGCAAAACCGAACGAGTAAAAGTTTACACGCAGGACGACGGAATTTTGTCCGTAACCCTTCCTACCGACGAAAAATGTTCGATAGTAATTTACAACGATTATACGATTTTAGTAATTTCCGGAATTATCTTGCTTATCATTATAATTACCGTTTTTGCGGTGTGTATCGCAAGCAAACGCAAGTATAAATATCACCTTAGTTTGTACAGAGCGGCAGAGAGAGAGGCGGATAAATACAGATAGTAATTCCGACCAAACGGCAACGTGGGACGTTGCATCCCTGTATCGCAATGAGTGTATTACTTATATAAGTATATCACACGACAGAAGTTAAATGAGTTAATAAAAAAAGCCTTCCCCTTGGGGGAAGGTGTCAACGAAGTTGACAGCAGGGGTAAAATAGCCGACCAAACGTCGTGCGGGATTTTGCGGCAGTCGCTTTGC
>CAJLYQ010000058.1 GCA_905210905.1 uncultured Christensenella sp.
GACCGAGTGTGAATTTTGTCGCATTTTGTCGATTTTGCGCATAAAAACGCGCATACGCGCAGGCACGCTTGACTTTTGTTCGCGCGTAATGTAAAATAACAAATAATTTATTATGAAAAAGTATACCGCACGGCTGTTGCCGTTAATTCTTATTCTCGTTTTCGCTCTCGTCGTAAGCGTCGGCGTGACCGCTTTCGTCCGCTCGGAAGCGGACGAGCCCACCCTTTCTCCCCGTAACTACAACGAAGACGGAACGCACTCCGGAAGCGCCGCCAAAAACGGCGGTATAAACTTCGCTTCGGGCGATCCGTCCCTGCTTAAACACGGCAAAGTCTACAATATCGTCATTTTTATTTGTTTTTCCGACGAAAATCCGTCGAGAATGTTCCCTTCTTCCACCGTCGAAGAAATAGATCGCAGTCTTAACGGCGATAATTCGTCTATGAAAAACTATTACGAAAGCCTTAGTTACGGCTCGTTCTCGGTGGAAAGCAAATTCGTGTATAACCACACAGGTTATTTCGTTTACCGCGACTCCGAACCCCGTTCACGCTACGGCGAAGTTACGAGCGAGGACGGAACGGTCAGGTACGATCCCGAAAGTCAACTTCTCAACCGCGCGGTAGCGGCGGCGGACGAATACTTTTCCCTTTCCCCTGACGAAATCGACCTTAACGGCGACGGATACGTCGACAGCGTTTCTTTCATCGTAAGCGGCGAATACGACAAAAAAGCCTGGGGGCATCTGCTTTGGCCGCACTCCTGGAATTTGGACAGAATAAGCAAAATCACGTCGACGAGCGTTTCGCAAAAAACTTCGTCTGCGCTCGCAGGGGTTAAGGTAGACACCTACACGCTCACTTTCGCAAACAAGTTCGAAGTGGGTTTGGTCGCGCACGAGTTCGGTCACGTCGTAGGACTTCCCGACCTGTACCATTATTACGATAAAGACAACAAACTCGGTTATCCCAAAGACAACCGAAGTTATCTCCCCGTCGGACAGTGGGATCTGATGCACAACAACAACGCCGTTCCGCAGTTTACTTTGTCATATCTGCGCGATTCTTATCTCGGTTTTCTCGACAAAAAACAGGTGGTGGAACTGACCACGGGCGGAACTTACACGTTAAAACCCACTTCGTCATCGTCGAAAAACGACGTCGTCGCTTATAAAATCACGATAAACTCGAAAGAAAGTATCTGGTTGGAATACCGCAACAACTCAGAAAGCGTTTCGCCTTACGACAGCGGACTGCCGTCGAGCGGACTTATCGTGTACAGAATAAACAATTCGGTTTCGGGCAACACGGAGGCGAAAATAGAAAGTTCTTCTTACCCGGACGAAGTTTTCGTTTTCCGACCGAACGCCGCCGCTTCGACGAGCATTTCTTCGACTTCCGAAAAAGAACAATACAATCTCGCCCGAGCGGCTTTGAACACGGAAGAAGGCGGCTATCCTTCTCTCGGCAGTAAAACCGCGAACAAGTATTCTCCGTCGGCGATATACACGTCCGACGGCGTAAACACCGGCATAGTCGTATCGGTAAACGAGATGGACAACAAGAGCCTTACTTTTACCGTAGATCTTGCCAGATTCGACGGCAACGACATAAGCGACTCGTTCGTTATGGGAAAGAAACTCGACGGAACGAGCGTAAAAAACGAACATTACGCCTATTTCGGCGAAACGATAGACGTAAGCGTATATCTTAAATACAGTTCCCGCCCCAACGCGCCGGTAGAACTGACCGACTACGAACTTCGCTACGAAGAAAAAGTTTGTCCCGAAGGACAGACGGCTTACGTCGTTTTCTCCGACAAGTCGGGAGAAAGAACCATACCGTTTACTTTGTATATCTACGACTCGCAGAAGTTTGAAGCGACGGTGCTTACCAAACCGACGAAAACGAAAATTTCCGCGGGAGAAACGCTTTCTTTAAGCGGACTTTCGATAAAAATTCAGTATTCTTCGGGCAGGGAAGAAATCGTAAAATACGACGAATCCGATCCGTCGGATTTCGTGATAAAAGAAGGGTTCGACAATACCGTTCACGGCAAGTACGACCATATTTTGGTTTGTTATAAAAAATCGGTTTATTTCACGCTTAAAGGGATAGAAGTCGTTTCTCCGATTAAGTCGATCGCCGTTTCCGACACGGACACGCAAAGGCTTTTCGGCAGCGCGTTCGTCCCTAAATTCAACGTTATCGGCACGTTTAACGACGGCAGTAAACGGACTTTGGACGAAAGCGAGTTTACTTACACCGTTCCTTCCGGCGCGCCCGGCGACAAGGCGATAATAACTCTCGTCGCGGTTTCCGCTCCCGAATTGAAAACTCAGACCGAAGTTTATTGCACCGGCGACCTTACCGTAAGCGACGTTAAAATAACGACTTATCCGAAATCCTATCTCGGCAGTAAAAACGATTATATCCCCGTCGATTACGGCTACGAACCCGATTTTTCAGGCGGTGTGCTTACCGTGACTTTCGGCGACGGGTCGTTGGTTACGGCGGATATGAACTCGTACCGCAGTCTTCTGCTTTCGTCCTACTCCCCCACGAAAACCGGCTTGCAGACCCTGCGCGCGACGATCGGCACGGGCGCGAGATTTTCTTTCTCGGTTAAAATAAACGTTTTGCCGAAGAGTTCTTCCCTTATTTCGATAGTAAAAGGCTCGCCGTGCGAAACGACGATAAAAATCAACGAAACCGAAAAGAAAATAATCGTTTCTTCCCCGACGCCCCTTTCTTCTCTTTCTTCTTCGCTGAATTCGTACGCGTTGAAAGCGGTTTTCTTCGATACGGAAGAAGAGTACGAACTTTCGCTCAACGCGTTTTCTTCTCGCGCGGTCGGCAATAATATGACGCTGAAACTGACTACCGACGGCGGTATAACCGTTGCGGAATACTCGATTTATCTTCTCGGCGACGCGGACGGCGACGGCTTTATTACCGACGCGGACAAAACCGAGTGGATGAACGCCCTGCTTAGCGAAAACTCTCGTATTTCGCACTTCGACGCGAACGGCGACGGAACGTATACGCTATCCGACTTCGTCGCTCTGCTGCGCAAATATAAAGGAGAACGGGAATGAAAAAAGTTTTACCGACTATATTTTCTTTAATCGCCGTTTGTTTCTTCGCCTGCGTTTTGTTCGCTTGTTCGGAGCGCAAAATCGAGTCCTACTCTCTTTCGGACAACGCGTTTCCGACGGAGTACAAAGTGGACGCCGTCCTTGACACGAGCGGAGCGTTCGTTATAGCGAAATACGCGGACGGCAAGGAAGAAAAAATCAAAATCACCGCCGATATGGTGACGGGTTTCGATTCTTCCACTACCGGGACGAAAACGATGACGATAAAATATAACGACTTCGAAGAAACGCTGTCTTACCGCGTTTATAACCCCGAAAATTCGTCAAGAGAAATCGTAACTACCGCTCGGCTCGGTTTGTCGGTTTATTTCGCCCCCGACGACGAGTACGTCGAATACACGGTTACTCTCGAAAAAGAAAAACTGCCGATATGCGCGATGCTGTTCACCCTTAACGGCGACGCAACGCTCGGCGTAACGAGAGCAAAAAGCAATCTTACGCTTACTTCCTCTCTTTCGGCGGAAACCACTTCCTACCGAAGCGACCTTTCTTCGGACGGAAAAAGCCTTACTTTGCTCGTTTTTAACGTGGACGGCGAAACGCTCACCGACGGCGGACAAATAATAAAAATCAGAATAGACAAGGGAAACAAAACTCCCGTTCGGCTTAAAGGAATCACCGTTTCCACTGCCGAACGCGACTATTATTTACCCGTTGCGGCATAAAATCAGGAGATATATGAGAAAAAAACTTACAAAAACGGAACGCGTTTTCGACGAAATTGCGGAAAACAAAAAGGACATAATCGCCTACGATTCTGTCGTCGTATACGCCGCGAGCGATATTCCGCTCCCGGTAAAACCCGTTCGGCGCGACGATTGCTATATCCCCACTCCGCGCGAGTTGTGGGCGGATTTCGACCCGGAAACCGAGTACTTCGACGCAACCGTTCTTTCGTCCGACGACCGCTCTGCGTCTTATTCGATTTGTGCGGAACACCGCCCGGACGGCGATCTTACCGTTGCGTTCGACGTCTTCAATCCGTGTTACTTTTCGAAAAAAGCGGTTATTATCGTCGGAGAACGCACCCGCGCGCCGCAAAAAGAACTTATCGACGCTATTCTGTCCGTCGGCGCGTACGCCGTGGTAGTAGACTACAACGGCCGCTCCCCTTCTTCCGAAACGGTTTTTCCGCCGTCCCTTAGTTACGGCAAGTTCGGCGAAGAAGGCGATCGCCTTACCCGTCTGTCCCCTACCGCCAAAGACACCTGCGCTTACCTTTACACGCTCTTATTCCGCCGCGTGCTCGCTTTCGTCAAACGCGAATACGGCTTTACCGACGTGATCGCCGCAGGAATACGCGACGGGGCGGAAATCGCAATGCGTTTGGCTGGTTGCGAAAAAGAAAAAATCTGCGCCTTAGGGTGCGTGTGCGAAGCCGGATACCCCGAGTACTCCGACGTTCCGCGTTATCCCGACGGCGTGGTCGATTTCGACGACGAAACCATAGCGTTTATCGCTTCTTTAAGCGGCGTTTCTTATCTCAAAGACTATCCGCACCCCGTTTTCGCCGCAATCGGCAGCAACGGAGAAAAAAGCGACGTAGACCGCCTTTCGGCTCTCGGAACTTTGGTTAAGGGTACCCTTACCGTGTCAATAACTCAAAAATATTCGGACTGCGTGGACGAAAAAGCGTTGGGCGTTTTTATCGACTGGCTTAATCAGTCGTTCTGGAAAAGCGACTTTCCCCATCCGCCGGAAACGAGCGTGGAAGTCAACCGCGACGGCACGGTTTACGCGTCGGTCGTGGCGCAAAACACGCCGAAAATAAAATCGCTTACGCTTTATTATTCGTACAACAACCCTAATCACAAAACGAGAAGTTGGTCGAGTTCCGTATGCGAAACGGTGGGCGACGGACAGTATCTTGCCAAAATGGATTTCGACGCTCAGTGCGCGGATTTATATTTCTATACGGAAACGCATTACGTAAACGGGCTTATCTCTACGGAGCAACCGAAGTATCTCGATTTGTCCGAGTATCGGATATACCTTTCGCCGAGCAAAAGCACGGCGGTTTTGTTCCGTCACGGAGCGGACGGCGAGTTTATCCCCGTAAGCGACGACCCCATAGCCGCGTCGGATTCGATCGAAGAAAACGTCGTTCCTTCGGGAGCGAAAGGGACCGTTTGCAGAAACGGAGCGATGCGCCTTTTCGTAGGCGACGCGACGAAATACACGTCTTCGAGCAAACTTCTTCAGGCGGACGCGTACTCTCCCGTTCCCGGTCCGATAGAACTCGTCGTAAGGACGGGTTCGTCCGTCGAGTACCGCGCGACGAAGAGAATCGCGCAAAGCAACACGTTTACCGGCGTGCGGTTTGCGTGTTCGGACTTCAAAGACGAACTTTTCCGTCCGCTTTCGGCGTGGTCGGGAATGACTTCGGTCACCGTCGTTACCCCGAACGTAACGCTTAACAAACTCACGTTTATTTAACGGCGTTTGCGGCAAGAAATTAAAAAAACGACAATTTTTATCAAAACGGACTATATATAGTATGAATTATAACGAAGGCGAACTCGCCGAAAATCGAATAGAAGAACCGAAAAGCGGAAAAAGCAAACTTTTAAGCGCGATAATATGGATACTCGTCGCGGTAATACTCGCTTTGGGCGCGTTCTTCTTCACCAACAATTACATCGTAAAACAACCGATAAGCGGCACTTCGATGATGCCCACCATTCACGACAAGGACTGCGTGCTGCTTTTCCGCACGAAAAAGGTTAAGTTCGACGATATTATCGTTTTCGAATCGGAAACGCTCGGAAAAAACCTTATCAAGAGAGTTATCGGCAAATCGGGCGATGAAATAAAGACCGTTTTTTCCGCCGAGGACGAGGCTTTCCACGTTTATCGCAACGGAGAACTCGTATCCGAAGCGAAAATCAAAGAACCGATGTCGGCTATGGGCGGTTTTAAGGAAGACGTTTTCGTCGTACCCGACGGTTATTTGTACGTACTGGGCGATAACCGCAACAATTCCTACGACAGCAACGACGGTATTCTCGCCGCCGAAAAAGAAGTCGTGGGCGTTGCGTTTTTACGGATAGCCGAAAACGGCGCGTTGCGCTTGTTGTAATCGACGCACCACCTTTCAAGGAGTTTTATTATGAAAATCCGCGCAAAACTCAACAAACCGACCAAAATCACGCTCACCGTTTTAGCAGCGATTCTCGTGGTTTTACTCACGCTTACCTGGATTATGTTTATGATAATTCAGGTTCATAAAACGTATACTTACGGTTTTTCCGGCGGATACGAAGGCACGAAAACCATAGCGCACAGGGGGTATTCGGGAAAATACCACGACAACACGGTTCAAGCCTTTACCGCTGCCGGGGAAAACGAGTTTTTCAACGGGATAGAAACCGATATACGGCTTACGCTGGACGGAGTCTGGGTTTGTTCTCACGACGACAACCCTTTCGTCGACAAGTCGGTTTATATTACGAAGTCCCGTTACGAAGATATTAAGGATTTGCCGATAGACACGGTTAATCACGGCAACGCCACGGCGGACAAGACGATCGGGTACCGCATAGCGACGTACGAGCAGTATCTGAATATTTGCGACGAATACGACAAAATCGCGCTCATCGAAATCAAGGGCGAATACGACGTGGAAGCGTTGACCGCGCCGGTTTCCGAAGCGATGAAAAAACTCGGTTATTACGGGGCGTATTTCGGTAGTTTTACTCTTTCGAGCATAGAAAACGTGTTAAAAATCAGCCCTTACGCGCGGGTTCTTACCTTTGCCGGGCAGTCGATAGTCGCATATTGTTATCAAAAAATGGGTTACAGCGTGGGCGTAAACAAGAAAATTCTCACCGAAAAACTCATTTCTCGCTCGAGAAACAACGATCACGCAACGTTCGTTTACACGATAAAAAACAAAGAAGAATACGCGTTTTACAAAGAAATGAAAGTCGATTATATCATTACCGACTACGCATATTGACGTTTTGCCTCCGACTTAACGGCGGAGAAAGGCGCGCGCGGCTTTACGGCGCGCTCAATTTTGTTTTTTCGGACGTTATTATTATTGCTTTTTTACAATAAATAGTATATAATGTACTGAGTATAATAATAGACACGTTTAGTTATACGGGAGTAAAGATATGAAAAAGAAGACACTTGTTATTACAATTTGCGTCGTTTTGGCGGTTCTCGTACTCGCTTTTGCCGCTTGTTCGGAAAACACCAAACGTGACCCCGTGAAAACGGATCTTCCTGCAAACGCAAGCATTAAAAGCAACGGCGGAATGGCGGTTCGTTACGGCGACTACGTTTATTTTATTAACGGTTATGCCGGCGAAACCGTGGACAACACTTTCGGAACGCCCGTTCGCGGTTCGATTTGCCGCGCCACGATTAAAAACGGCGAACCCGACTACACCACGGTACAAACCATCGTTCCGAAGAACGTATTCGGCGAAGACAAAACCTACGGCGGTATTTATATCGTAAACGGTTATATTTACTACAACACGACCAGCGTTGACAAAAACAGCAACCGCGAATACAAGAACACTCAGGGCGTGCTTACACGCACTTCCTTAGACGGCAGCAAAACCGAAGTTCTGAAAGAACTCAACGACAACGATATCGTGCTTTACGCCGGCGACAACAGTAAGTATCTCGTTTATTCTTTCGACAGTTATATCTACTCGGTTAACTCCGAAACGAACGAGATCAAACTTCTCACGAAGTCCAACGCGAAGAACCCGACGAGCGAAGAACAAACCGCCGTCGCTTACAAGTTTGCCGGAGACTACGCCGTGTTCACGATGTACAACTATGCGGACGAAAACAACTACTCCGCCGACTATATCGTATGGGCGTTCAACCTGAAAACCGGCGACCTTAAAGAAATCGCAAGCAGCGATATCTACAACGGAAACACCGACCGCGCCGTTCTTTACACCACGACGGTTTCCGATATAATTCCTTCGGAAGACGGATTTACGATGTATTACACGAAGAAAGGCAACGATAACGGCAAACTCAAAGACGGTTATTATTCCTGCACTTTCTCGAACAAAGATATGGCGTATAAAGCGGAAAACGAAGTTCGTTACACCTACGGCACGGATACTACTTATTCGAAGTTCAGCCGTTTAAGCAACGGTTATACCCTTGCTTTCTCGAAACAATACTTCGACGTGTTCGCGTCGGACGGGAATAAGGTTTACACCGCCGAAAACAAACCTATGCGTCTTAACTTCGAAAAAGAAGTTACGCTCGTATCGGTAGAAGAAACCGACTCGGAAGTTTTCGTTTATTACGTTCTCGACAGCAAGTTCTATTACGTAAAACTCTTCGATAAGAACGAAGGCGCGTTCACGCAAGCGAGCGACGACGCGATTTACTTCTTCTCCGGCAAGTATAATTCTTCCTACGTAAGTTACGACATCATCGACAATATCATCTATTACCTTAACGACGATATGGAAGACAACGCTTACTACTACGCATTCGACGTAACGAAAATAACCAAAGATACCGACCGCGCAACCGGCAAAATCCTCGGCATAATAAGCGAAAAAGATAAAGTCACGCTTGTCACCGAAGAAGCCTCCGACAAAAAATAACGCCCGTAAAACGTACAAATATTATCGATAACAACAGTCGCGCTTTGAATAAAGCGCGACTGTTTCTTTTAAGTTTACAACGTAATTCGACATTTATGGTTGTCCTTGCTTACGCAAGTGATATTTTGCCGACGCAAAGCACTGTTTTCTCTGCGCGAAAATTATTAATATATTTTTATTAAACCGCAACTTTTAGCCGACAGGCTAAAACTATCATTGTTTTCCCGGAGGACAATATCTCAACCGCCAGGCGTATCCCTTTTCGCCGTTAGGCTAAAAATATCACTGTTTGCGCTGAAAACAGTGATACTATCGCAAAAAACAATCAGACGGCGCGCCTTCATGAGCGAAATCTACTCGACACGTCGTCTGACTTTTCCCCCCGATCGCGAAACGGACGCACTCGTTTCTGTATCGGGACAACCCTTTTTATCCTTTATACCCTCATTATACTCGGCGTTGGTCGTAAGAAGGTCGAAAATCGGGGGTTTTCAAAAAAAGTTTTTAATTTTTTTATTTTTGTTAATTGCGATTTTATATGAGGTTTTCCGTAAAATCAATCATACGAAAAGAAGCGCGCCGATGGCGCGCTTCTTGCGTTTTAATACAAGTGCAAAACCTTGTTTTGCCGCGTTTCCGCGTTCTTATAAAGTTTTATCTAAGCGGTCCGTAAGACGGCGTTCTTGCGACCGTCTTTTCGGGGGCTTTGATTGCGTCGAGTCTGCGACGTTTTTCTCTTTCTTCTTTGCACATACCTCTGCAAACGCCGATCATAATGTTAATGAACACGCCCCACGCAGCAAAGATAAGGAATATTTTTCTCGTGCTAAACAGCGTTACAAGCGCATAAACAAGACCGTTGCTGTCGAGCCACGCCATTTCTTGGTACCCGAGCACGCCTTTGTGGTGGTTGGTTTTTGCAAACTCTTCGGGAGAAAGGTATCCCGTCGTCGGTCTGAGCGTAATTTTGATTTTTCCGTTTCCGGAAGAAAGCAATACGTTGATGTCGCCGCCGAGTATTCCGTCTGCCGCAAGACATTTCGTAAGACCGGTCAAAATGTCGGTTACGGGTTTTAACGCGCCGATATCAACCATACCGATAACTCCGCCTATAGTGCCGAGCGAAGCGGTATCGAGTTCGATAACGTTGTCCGATCCGAGCATATCGAGTACCGTCCAGTTTACGCCTTTAAGTTCGATCGTGTTTGTCGTTTTGTCTACTACCGCAAACAATACGGTGGTTACTTCTTTCTTACCGTCTTCGGTTTCGGTATATTCGGTATATTTGTAGTCTTTTATCGAAGACTGGCTTATCTCTCTTTCGTCGAGTAAAAGGTGGACAAGGCAAGGAATGGTCAGTCTGTCGCTGGTTGCGAAGTCGATCCACGGATGCGTGAAAGTCTGGTATCCGTTTGCATTGATCGATTGATACTGAATAGCGAACAAACCGCTTATCGAGTTGTAATATTCGTTACCTTCGAGTTCTTTAACTGATTTTTTGTATCCTAAGTCTTGGTAATATTTTACCGCTTCTTCTTCGTTCATACCTTCGGGCGTGGGGAGCGTTCCTGCCTTTACGCTAAGGTAAATAAAGTTGTTGAGAAGTTCTTCGTTGACTTCCGCTCTCGCCTTCCAGTTGTCGGCAAGGTCTTCGTAGTAAATGGTAGAACTCGTAGCGTCCGCAAGGAAATCGGGCAATGCGATATCGCATACGCACCACAGTCCGGTCATAGTGATTACCACTACCATACAAAGACGAACGGTTTGATTGAATATGGTCTTTCTCTTTTTCTTCTTTTTGGAAGTAATAGCCGCATAACAAACGTAGTAAATAAGAGCCATTACCACCGCTACGATAACGCCGACAAACACGAACACGCCGTAGTTCTTCGTTTGCGTCATCATTATGTTCCAGTTAGCGTACAGTACCGCCGCAAGGAGCAAAGGATAACCTAATATATGGAATATAACGCACAATGCTTTTTTCATAACTATCTCGCACCTCCGAGCGTACTCATTTTTTCAAGTTTTTTCCCGAGAAGTTTGACTTTCATCTGAGAATAATAGAATATAGCGTACATAAGAGAAATGATACCCGCAAAGATATACGCATATCTTCTCGCCGCAAACAACGGATAAAGTTTGGGCACGTAGGAATTCAACGCTTTGAGTTTGTAACATTCTTTGAGTTCAAACGCGTTTTCTTTATAGTTAAGTCCGCTTGCGCTCATCGTTATTTTGCCGACGTTGCCGTAAGTCGTTACGCCTTCCGCGTCGGTCGTTACGGTAGGAATAAGCACGCTTCCGATATTCGCGCCGTGGGTCTGTCCGAAATACTTAGCGTACGCATAGGTACGGAGCGTTTCGTCTTCGATGAAGTACATCAAAGGCTTAACGTTGCTGACTTCGTAGTTGCTATATCCGGCAAGGAGAGCCATTATATCGTCTTTGCTTACGTCAAGTCCCAGTCCTTTTACCAGTCCGAGAACTTTATCGAGCGAAAGATTTTTAAGATTGTTTTTCGTAAGTCCCATCTTCTCCAACGCGTCGTCTACGATTTGGGCAAGGTTAAATCCGAGAAGGTTGTTCGGAAGTCCTTCCAGAACTTTGTTGTCAACGATCTGAACGCCGAGCGTTTTGAGTATTTCGTTCAGTCTTGCTTCGGTGATCATATAACTGTCCGCCGTTCCGCCTTCGCCGTATGCCGCTTTGTATTCGTCCGATCTCGTGTATTCTCTCCACGCACTGCCGTTTTTAGCCGCTTTGAGCGCTTTTTCGAGTTCTTTATCGGCGTCTTTCTTCTCTGCTTTATACTGAGCCTGCGTTTCGTAATAAGTAATGAGAATTTCGTTTGCTACCGGCAAGCTGAAGATATAACCGTCGGCGTAAAGCCCGTTTTCTTTGTAAACTTCGCCTTTTTCGCCGAACCAGTACTCGTTATAGGCTTCGCCGTCCGCATTCGTTCTTTCCAACGCTTTGCCGTATTTGCTGCCGTCGGTGTTTACGCTGCCTTTAACGGAAGAACCGTATCCGACGTTATAAACTCTGCAGAATTCGTCTACCATACCGTTAAAATCACCGGTAAGAGAACCTTTGTTCGTCCAAGGCAGATAATGGTTGATTTGGTAGTTGTAGTCCTTGATGTCGATATCGGAATATTTCTCCTTAAGATCGACTTCTTCGTCTTCTGCCAAGCCGTAAACGTCACGAACGTAACTTACTCTCGCTTCGTCCACCTGTTTCGCCGCCCAGATATCGAAGTAAACGGGTCCGCCGACCATAACGATAAGCGTAAACACGATTACGATAACTCCGCGCGCCGTGCAGTTTCTCGTAACGATTGCCGCTATGATCTGAATAAGCGTAATTACGAGCCACGCCGCAACGCAGACAAGAACGCCGTAGTACTTTGTCAGTCCGCTAAATCCCGTACCGGAAATAAACGGTATGGAAAAAATGAACGTGAACAAAATCAACAGCGGGAAGCCTGCGACGTACGAGAGAGCCCCTAACACGCGATTCCTGTCGCGCTTAGCGATGACTTTCTTTGCGTTGATTTTTGCATCCATAGAAAATTTGTTCTCCTTTTCTTAATTTCTGCTATTATAT
>CAJLYQ010000059.1 GCA_905210905.1 uncultured Christensenella sp.
GTGGGCGTACGCACTTTGGTTTTATCCGAATAAAAAAAAGCGAGAATTCAGTTCTCGCTTTTTGCCTCGTAACGTTTGGTCACGCTATATTAAAATTTCTTCGAGTTTTCTTAGTGCGTTTCCGCGGTGCGAAACCGAGTTTTTTTCTTCTTCGGTCGCTTCTCCGAAAGTTTTATTAAGTTCGGTACTGTAAAAAACGGGATCGTAACCGAAACCTGCCGTTCCCTTTCTTTCTTCGATAATCTTTCCTTCGGTCGTTCCTTCGACCGTGATTTTTCTTCCGTCGGGATAAAGCAAGGTTAATACGGTGACGAAACGCGCTTTGCGGTTCGTTTCCCCTTTCATTTCCGCAAGAAGTTTATCGATGTTTTTATCGTCGTCGTGTTCTTCTCCTGCGTATCTTGCCGAATACACTCCGGGCGCGCCGTTAAGGCAATCGACGCACAAACCGCTGTCGTCGGCAAGGGACGGAAAACCTGTCGCTTTCGTTACCGCTTCGGCTTTGATTAAAGAATTTTCGTAAAACGTACTTCCCGTTTCTTCGATTTCCATATTCAAACCGACGTCTTTCATTGTAAGCACGTCGTCGAAAAAGTTGCCGAGTATTTTTTTGATTTCCTTTACTTTATGCGCGTTGTTCGACGCAATGACGAGGGGCATATATTTCACCTTCCTTAAAAAATCGGGTCGCCTTTCCGACGACCCGTGTTTGGAGCGAAAGACGAGATTCGAACTCGCAACAACCACCTTGGGAAGGTGGCGCTCTACCGTTGAACTACTTTCGCACGGATTATATTCTACCAAACGAAAACCTTTTTTGCAAGCGTTTTGCTCTTTCTGTGCTCCTACTTTTTGCCGAAGTTTGGTTTTTACCCGTTATATTACTTTATTTTTGTCGTTTATGTTTGTTTTTCGTTTGCCAAACGTATTTACAGATGTTAAAATTTACTTTATATACAGAAAACGAATACGGAGAAAAATAACGATGAAACTCAGTTTTTCCACCTTGGCTTGTCCGGACTTTACTTGGACGGAGATTTACTCGATGACGAAGGACTTCGGTCTTGACGGTATCGAAATACGCGGACTCGGCGACGAAATTTCGGCGATACACGCTATTCCCTTTTCGCCTGCAAAAATCGATTCTACCATTGCCAAACTAAAAGAACTAGGACTCGTTATTCCCTGTCTGAGTTCGGGTTGCGCCCTTAAATTCAAGGATCACGAACAAAAAAACGTGGAAGAACTTCTCTCTTACGTTGCACTTGCGAAAAAACTTTCCACGCCGTTTGTCAGAATTCTTGCCGATCAGGAACCGAAACCGAACGGTGAAGTCGACGACGCTTATATCGTAAACCTGTTAAAAACGCTTGCTCTTCCTGCAAAGGAAGCGGGGGTTACGCTTCTCGTGGAATCCAACGGCGTATATGCCGACACGATGCGTCTTCGTCGTTTACTCGACGCGGTAGGCTCTCCTTCCGTCGCGGCTTTGTGGGATATTCATCATCCTTACAGGTTTATGCACGAATCGCCCGAAAAATCCGTCGACAATCTCGGCTCTTACATAAAATACGTTCACGTAAAGGACAGTAAAATCGACTCCGACGGCGTGCTTCGATACAAACTTTTCGGCGAAGGCGATATGCCGCTCGATCGTATTTTCGAAGCGTTAAAAACCGTCAAATACGACGGGTTCGTTTCACTCGAATGGGTAAAACGGTGGTCGAACGAACTCAGCGACGCAGGTATCGTCGTGCCGCAGTTTGCCAACTATATGGCGCGTTACAAGAAAAAAACGCGTTCTCTTCAAGACAACAAAACTTATACCGGCAAATACGTCTGGCCGAAAGAAACGCTGATAAACGAGACTTTCCCGGACGTTCTCGACCGCATTTGCGAAGAATTCCCCGAACAGTACGCGTTTCGTTATACCGAACTCGACTACACCCGCACGTATCCGCAGTTCCGCGACGACGTCGACGAGTTTGCTCGCGCGCTCATTGCGATGGGGGTTAAACGCGGCGATCACGTTGCTATCTGGGCGACGAACGTGCCTGCCTGGTATATTACTTTTTGGGCGACGACGAAAATCGGGGCGGTTCTCGTAACGGTAAACACCGCATACAAAATTCACGAAGCGGAGTACCTGCTCCGACAATCGGACACGCACACGCTGGTTATGATAAACGCTTATAAAGACAGCGACTACGCCGCTATAATAAACGAAATTTGTCCCGAACTTGCATTTTGCCAACCCGGCAGACTGGATTCGAAACGTTTACCGTTTTTGAAAAACGTAATCACGGTCGGATTTGAAAACAAAGGTTGCTATTCGTGGGAAGAAGCGGTTAAACTCAGCACTTTGGTCCCCTACGAAGAAGTTGAATCCCGTCGTAAAAAAATCGACAAAAACGACGTCTGCAATATGCAGTACACTTCGGGAACAACGGGTTTTCCGAAAGGAGTTATGCTCACGCACTACAACGTCGTCAACAACGGCAAAGCGATCGGCGATTGTATGGACCTGTCCACGGCTGACAAAATGATGATACAGGTGCCGATGTTCCACTGTTTCGGAATGGTGCTTGCGATGACCGCAAGCGTAACTCACGGCACGACTATGTCCCCTATCACCGCTTTCTCTCCGAGAAAAGGGCTTGCTTGCATAAACAAAGAGCAAATAACTGCTTTCCACGGCGTACCGACGATGTTTATCGCTATGCTTAACCATTCTGACTTCGCCTCGACGGATTTTTCGCATATGCGTACCGGTATAATGGCTGGCAGTCCGTGTCCGATCAAAGTTATGCAAGAAGTCGTAGAAAAAATGCATATGTCGGAAATTTGCATTACCTACGGTCAGACCGAAGCGTCCCCTGCCACCACGATGAGCAAAACGACGGATTCGCTCGAAACGAGAGTAAACACCGTAGGCGGTCCGATATTCGGCGTTGAATGTAAAATCGTAGATCCGGAAACCGGGGTTGACTTACCCGACAACGTAGACGGCGAATTCGTTGCGCGCGGATACAACATAATGAAAGGCTACTACAAAATGCCCGAAGCGACGGCGGCGGCAATCGATAAAGACGGTTGGCTTCACACCGGCGACCTTGCGAGAAGAACTCCCGAAGGATACTACAAAATCACGGGCAGGATAAAAGATATGATTATTCGCGGCGGCGAAAACATTTATCCCAAAGAAATCGAAGATTTTATCTACACTCACCCGAAAGTCAAGGACGTGCAGGTAATCGGCGTGCCGGACAGTCAGTACGGCGAAGAAATTATGGCTTGCGTAATTCTTAACGAAGGCGAAACGATGACCGAAGACGAACTTAAAGAATACGTCCTTACCCATATGGCAAAACATAAAGTTCCGCGATACGTGGATTTCGTCGATTCGTTCCCGATGAACGCCGCAGGTAAAATACTTAAATACAAAATGCGCGAAAACGCGGTGGACAAACTCGGCTTACAAAAAGCAAGCAAAATAGAAACCGCTTAATTAAAATAGAAAACGAACGGTGACCGTCGCAAAATGCGGCGGTCTTATCGCGAAGAAACACAATCGAAAACAACCGTTTATTCACTCTTTCGTGTGGGTGGGCGGGCAGGCGAAACAATAACGAGAGGATACAAAATGCAATACTACGAAATACTTCTGCCTTTGGCATTAATATTACTTCTATCCAAACTTTTGGGTATCTTTTGTCGCAAGATAGGTATGCCGCAAGTCGTCGGTATGCTCCTTGCCGGCGTTTTGGTCGGTTGTATAAAATATATTCCGAACCAAAAAATTCTCACCGATTTTACCAACGAGGGATTATCGTTTTTCTCGAAAATCGGCGTAATTTTAATAATGTTCAGCGCAGGGCTTGAAACGGACGTTAAACTTATTAAAAAGACGGGCGTAGCCGCTTCGGTAATAACCGTACTCGGCGTAATCTTCCCTCTTGCGTTCGGTTTTCTCGTCGCGTGCGGATTTAACGGTAAATTCTCAGACTGGTCGAGAGCGACGGTTTTAAGCAACATTTTTTACGGAGTTATACTTACCGCTACCTCGGTCAGCGTAACCGTAGCGACGCTTAAAGAACTCGGCAAACTCAATTCGAAAATCGGCACGGCAATAATCTCGGCGGCAATAATCGACGACATAATCGGCGTGGTCGTGTTAAGCGTGGTCGTCGGAATATCCAAAGGCGAAAGCAGCGGAATATGGGTGGTTTTACTAAAAACGCTCGGTTATTTCGCGGCGGTAATCGCCATAGGCTTGTTTATGCGTTGGCTCTTCAAAAAAATGGAAGAAAAATATCCGCACAACCGTCGTATCCCGATTTTCAGTTACGTACTGTGTTTCGTTTTTGCGTACTGCGCAGAGAAATTTTTCGGCGTTGCGGACATTACGGGCGCGTATTTTGCCGGACTTATGCTTGCAAAAACCCGTGAAACCGACTACATCGACAGAAAAGCCGACATCACGACTTATATGCTTTTCGGTCCGGTTTTCTTTGCTAATATCGGACTCACGACTTCTTTCGGCAACATAAACGGCGACACGGTACTTTTCGGCGTATGCTTTATTCTTGCGGCGATTTTAGGTAAATTCATCGGTTGCGGTTTAGGCGCGAAAATGTGCGGTTTTTCTTGGTCTGATTCGGCAAAAGCAGGTATCGGTATGATGGTCAGGGCGGAAGTTTGCCTCGTATGCGCACAAAAAGGCGTAGAAAACGGACTTATCGACACGACGATTATGCCGTTCATTCTCGTACTGATAATCGTCACTTCCTTCGTTGCTCCCGTTCTTTTGAAACTTCTTTACAAAAAAGACGATAAAAATACGCCGTCCCTTCCTCTGTCGGAAGAAACGACGCACACGGTCAGAGAACCCGAAATTCACACGGAAAACTTCTTAGGATAATTTAAGGAGTTTTTCCGCGTTTTTATAAAAAATCTTATCCTTTTCTTCGTCGGTTAATCCCAAAGTTGCGATAAGCCGTTTTTCAAGGTCGATCGTATGCCACGGTCCGTCCGAGCCGATCAACAGTTTGTCCGAGCCGTGTTTTTCCACGATTTTTTGCGCGACTTCTCTCGGTATCGAGCCGTAACCGAACGATAAATCGAAATACGCGTCGCTCCCTGCAAGACGTTTAAGCACTTCTTCGCCCATCAGCCAGCCGCCCCAGTGTGCGAACACCACGGGAGCAACGAACTTTTCGACGATTTTTGCCGCCCTGTCCGGCGTACAGCGATACGGCGAAGCGTATCCTAAATCCGCCCCTGCGTGAAAAACGGTAATCAATCCTAATTCCCCTGCTTTTTTATACAAAGGAAACATTTTTTCGTCGTCGACGTAAAAGTTCTGATATTCCGGATGGAACTTAATTCCTTTAAGTCCGAGCGATTTTATTCTGTCCAACTCGTCAAGGCAATCGGGCAAACCCGGATAAACCGAGCCGAAAGCGACTATTCTGTCGCCGTTTATCGACGCGGCAAAATCGTTTACGCTCCTCATTTGGTGAGCGTTGGTCGCGATGCCGAGAGCGACGGACTTATCCACGGATTCGTTATCCATTCTTTTTAACAGTCCGTTTAACGTGCCGTCGTAACTCGGAATAAGTCCGCCGGACTTAACGTTTAATAATTCAATCGTTTTTCCCGCTATTCTGTCGGGAAAAACGTGTGTATGAAAATCTATAATCATTAGTAACTAGCCTTTTTTGTTTTCTTTAATGAAATCCATCGCTTCGGCGTAACCGTCGAAGCCCTTTCCGCAAATCGTTTTCGCGGCGTATTCCGATATGAAACTGACCTTGCGGTAGCCCTCGCGCGCGTTGATATCGGTAATATGGACTTCGACCGTTAAAAGGGCTACCGCCTTGAGAGCGTCGAGTATAGCAACGCTCGTATGCGTATATCCTCCGGCGTTGATGATTATTCCGTCCTTTTTGCCGTAACACGAGTGAATTTTATCGATTATTTTTCCTTCGCAATTCGACTGAAAACATTCGATTTTTATACCGCGTTTTTTCCCTTGTTCTTTACAAAACTTAACGAGCGACTTATAATCGTTATTTCCGTATAATTCTTTTTCTCTTATACCGAGCATATCGAGATTAGGACCGTTAATTACTATTATTTTCATTGTATACTCCGATTATTTCATCCGAAACGAGTTCGGGATTTCTTTCGTTTATTACCGTCACGTCCGCAATTTTTTCATATACGGGCATACGCGTTTTTTCCATATTTTTTAAGGTTTGTTCGTCCTTTGAAAGCGGACGCCCTTCGGTGGACAAAAGTCCGAGCGAACGCTTTATAAGCACGAAAAAACCGTTGCTTTTTAAGCACTCGACGTTGCGTTCGTCCATAACCGTGCCGCCGCCGCACGAAATTACCGCGTTCCGTTTTTGCGAGGCGATTTTTACTTGTTCTCTCTCTTTCTCCCGGAAAGAACTTTCCCCTTCTTCTGCGAAAATTTCGGGTATGGTTCTTCCGTCCGCTTGTTCGACGAGTTTGTCCGTATCGACGAACTCTCTTCCCGTTTTTTTCGCTATTAAAAGCCCGAGCGTTGTTTTACCGCACGAAGGCATTCCTATCAGAACGTAATTCTTCATTCGTTTTCTCCGTCCGTACTCGCCGCTGCCTCGTCTTTGTTCAAATTATCTTCTTCCGGGGTATCCGAATTCGCAGTTTCGGTTTCCGCAACGAGAGTTTTTTCTTTGTTTTCTTTATGGAAGTTTCCGCCGTAAAGAGTGGTTTTTTCTATCCATTTATCGAATACGGTAAGCAGACACGGCAGCAACGTGAACACAAGAACGAGCGACGAAGCGGCGGTACGGGATATAAGGTCGCCGAATACTTTTATCGCAGGCATAGTGGACGTAAGCGACAGGACGATACCTGCGCAACAGAGTATCAGACTGCTCGTAAGAACCGCTCTCGAACTCTTGCTTACCGCAAATTTTATCGCGTCGAATTTCTCGTAAGATTTTCTTTGTTCGAGATAATTCGACGTAACCAAAATTCCGTAGTCGATCGTTGCGCCGAGCATTACCGCGCTGACTATCATATATCCTAAGAATACTATCACGTCGCCGGTAAGCACGCTTATGCTCATACTGATCCATACCGAGCCTTGTATTACGAAAATGAGCAAAACGGGCAAAATCGCGTTACGGAAAGTTACGAACAAAATCACCATTACGAGCAAAATCGAAACCCAGGTAATCGTGGTATAATCCTTGTTTACGATTTCTTTTATTTCTAGCGCGCTGCTTGATCCGCCGAGCAAATAATAATCGCCTTTTTCCACTCCGTATTCAGCAAAAATCTCTCTTATTTCTTTAATCGCTTTTTCCGTTTCTTCCCCTTCTTCGGGCAAATCGAGATACGTTACTATTCGGTTATATTCGCCGCCGTTGTCGAATTGTTTAAGGAAAGATGCCGGCAGCAATTTGTCCGTTCCGCTCGATTTTATAACCGACGCCGACTGAGCGGTTATTACGTAATCCTTTGCGGCAAGTTCGGTTGTTATTGCCTCTTCTACGGGAATTTCCTTACCGTCCACAGTCGTTATTTTTTGCATTCCTTTATCGTTTTTAATCAGTGCGGCAAGTTGGTTCTGACTGCCGAAAATGCTTTCTATCGCTTGTTTGTCTTCGTAAATAAGCGAGCCTTCGCTGCCGAAAGTAGCGGTATCGCCGTAACCGAACTTCATATAATTTTGTCCGACCGCCGACAAAACGATAACCGCAAGCAAAAATATCGGCAAAACGAAACGCGCTTTTTGCACCGCTCCGGTGAATTTATAGAGAGTTAGTTTGAAACTTTTGTGTTCGGTTTTTACGATAAGTTTGTTACTGTAAATCGCGAGCGCGGGAAGCAGCATAAACACGCTTGCAAGGCTGAAAATAACGCCTTTTGTGAAAACTATGCCCATATCAAGCCCTATCGAGTAACTCATAAACATCAGTGCGACGAAACTTGCGATAGTAGTAAGGCTGCTTGCGCTGATCGGACTGAGCGACGCTTTTATCGCGTTTATCATAGCGATTTCCGGGTCGGGGTTTTTCTCTTTTTCTTGTTTGAACCTGCTCAGAAGGAAAATCGAATAGTCCATACTAAGCGCGAGTTGCAATATTCCTGCGACGCCGCTCGTAAGGTAAGAAACGCTGCCCATTACGACGTTCGTTCCCATATTTATTACGACGGCGATACCGATTGCGGCAAGGTAAAGCACGGGTTCCCAAAACGAAGTGCTGAAAAGGAAAAGTATAACGAGCACGACCGCTCCGACCGCGATAAGGGCGTAAGTCGTTTGTTTTTCCACGCAATCGATACTGTTATACGTCGTGGCGGCGTTGCCGCTCATATGTATTCCGTAACCACTGTTTTTAGCGGTGGTTCTTATATCGTCGACTGCGTTAATCGTGGATTTTTCGTAATCCGAACCGACGAAAGTCACTTGAAACAGGGGCGAATACTTGCCGTTTTCGTCTGCGGAATAAAACATTTCTATAGACGAAGCGAAACCGTGAAGAAGTTCTTCCGCTTCGTTTACGCCAAATCCGTCGATTTTTCCTGCAAATTCGGGATTTTTTAACGTTTGCGCTAACGCCGATAAGATAATCGCTTTCCCTTTTTTCGAGTCGAACGAGTAATTTCCGGTAGCGATTTCTTCGTCGAAATATTTTTTTGCAAACGTAGCGAGAACGCTGTCTACCGCTTTAATCACCGTTTCGGGGTCGGATAAATCTATTCCGGCGATAAGCGATTTAATTGTTTCGTTGTTCGCAAGGTCGGATACGTCTACTTTTTCGGTAAGTCTGAGCACCAATAGGATCGTTTCGGCGTACTCGGACTGCGTATAATCGTCGTTAAAATCTTTAGTAAACGACGCGAACAGGTCGTCAAGCCACATTACGCCGTCCACACCTTTTATTTCGCAAATTTTTTGTTTGAACTTTTTCGCTTCATCGAAAAGTATTGATTTTTGTTCGTTTTCGACGGTTTTCGTAATCATTACCGAGCCGTTTCCGCCGCCGCCGAAGTTGTCGAACATCTCCGACAAGCCTTGTTTTACTTCGCTGTCGGACGGCAGGTACGCGGTCGAATCGTAATTCGTGTTAACGAAGAAAAATCCGACAATACTCGCCACGAATATAACCGCAAAAATAACGGTGAACAATAAACGTTTTTTTACCACCAAACGGGCAAAACCGTCGATTGCTTTATCCGCTTTTTGTTTCACGGCAGCACCGAACGAACGAAACTTTTCTTTCATTTTTTCCGCCTCCGCATAAATTATATTTTATTTTCGAAACCGATTACCTTTTATATTTTGAAAATTCGGGTAAAAACGTCAACGTCGCAAAGTAGTCTTCGGGGGTTTCCGCTCGACGTATCAGACGGAACGAACCGTCTTTTTGCAGTAAAATTTCCGCGCTTCTCAGCCTGCCGTTGTAGTTGTACCCCATACTGAAACCGTGCGCGCCCGCGTCGTGGATAAATAGCAAATCCCCTTTTTCTATTTCCGGCAAGGGTCTGTCCACCGCGAACTTGTCGCTGTTTTCGCACAGAGATCCGACCACGTCGTAAACTTTTGTCGGTCGTTCGTTTTCCTTTCCCAACACCGTGATATGGTGGTACGCGCCGTAAATTGCCGGACGCATAAGGTTCGCCGCGCAAGCGTCCACGCCGATATATTCTTTATAGATATGTTTTTCGTGTATCGCTCTCGTGACGAGCGCGCCGTACGGCGCAAGCATATATCTGCCGAGTTCGGTACAAATTCTCGGATAAATGCCGTTTTTTGCGAGAATTTCGTCGTATTTTCTTTTTACCCCTTCGCTTATTACGAAAACGTCGTTTTTCGGCTGATCGGGGCGGTAAGGCACGCCTATTCCGCCGCTCAGGTTGACAAACGTAAACTTAACGCCGAATTCTTCGGTAAGTTCGGCAATCGCAGTGAAAAGCACGCGCGCGAGTTCTGCGTAGTAGTCGTTGCCTAAAGTGTTGCTCGCCAAAAACGCGTGCAAACCGAACTCTTCCGCGCCTTCTTCTTTCAGTCTTTTTACCGCCGAAGAAAGTTGCGCTCTCGTGAGTCCGTATTTCGCGTCCGCGGGATTGCCCATAATGCGGTTGTTTACGCTGAACTCGCCGCCGGGGTTGTATCTGAGGGATATTTTTTTCGGAATACCGCCGTTTTCTTTCAAAAAATCTATATGGGTAATATCGTCAAGATTGACGATTGCTCCCAACTTTCGGGCAAGAACGAATTCTTCGGCAGGCGTTTCGTTGCTGCTAAACATAATTTCGTCGCCGGAAAAACCACATTCTTTCGCCATAAGAAGTTCGGTAAACGACGAACAATCCACTCCACACCCCACGCTTTTTAGCAGTTTTAATATTTCCGGGTTGGGCGTCGCTTTAACCGCAAAATATTCTTTGAACGACTTATTCCAGGAAAACGCTTTATAAAGTTCGTTTGCGTTGTCTAAAATGCCCTTTTCGTCGTAAACGTAAAACGGCGTAGGATATTTTGCCGCAATTTCTTCCGCTTTGGCTTTGTCGATAAAAGGCTTTTTCATTCCGCAAATTCTCCGTAAATATTTATAATATTTAATTATAGAAAATGCGAAAATAAATGTCAACGGAATAATCCGCCCGAAAGATTAAAGTTTTTGCACCTTATTTTTATAGGCGTTTATCAAAAACCAAACGGAAAACGAGCAAGTAAGCGCTTCGGCGATTAAGAACGTCCACCAGACCGAGTCGAGTACGGCGTTCGACAAAGTAAAAAGGTACGCGACGGGAAAGGTAAATACAACCAGCCGTAAAAACGCGGTAATCAGCGGTTTCACCGCATAGCCGAGCGCCTGCAAGACCATAGATACGATCATCGGCAAACCCATCTTCCACACAAGTTTTTTAACCGGCTCGACCGCCATTTTGTTTTGTTCCGTCCGTTCCATTCTACACCTTCCGTTATGACAAAAAAAAAAGCGTAAACCCGATGAAAATCGGATTTACGCATAGTTTTGCCACTCATTTTCGATACGTATTATACTCTTTTTTCGCCGAAAATCAAGCGTAGAAACGAATTTTTTTATAAATCTTTCTACCGCTTCTATATATCTTCACGCAACTCGGAAAAACTTGATAAATTTAATAAATAATAGTTTATCTGTATCCACGGATACGGATAAGTGGGCGTTTTTCGTTTTTCCCTTAACGGTATGATATTATACGCGCTTTATTTTGGAGCACATATCAATCTTCTGAGAGAATCGATTCTTTCGCTTTATTCATTATCGATTATATGAATGCAACGTCATTATGGACAAGCATAAACATAAACCGCGCGACAGCAAGA
>CAJLYQ010000060.1 GCA_905210905.1 uncultured Christensenella sp.
CAATTCCGCCGCGGATCAGATTTTTGTCGCTGACTTTAAGCGACACTATTCCCGAAATGAACCTGCCTGCCATTATTCCGCCGAAGTATGCCGACACGTATTTGGCCGCGACGTCGGGGGTAAGATTACGGACGTTTACGGTATAACTCGCGCCCCACGTTCCTACGAGAGATTCCATACTGCAATAAAATCCGAGCGACAGTATTCCGAAAATTACTCCCTTTTGTTTCAAAATCTTTATAATGCTTGTTTTGGGTTTCTTTTGTTTGATTTCGGGCACCTGTTTTTCCCTTTTGAAATCATACTTCTTCCAAAGGAAAAGAGATAGAAAAACGATAATCGTTATTGCGAACTGAATATAAGAAACCGTTCTGTAGCCTTCTCTCCAGGTTGCGTTTTTCAAAAAATACGACATAATAAGCGGACTTACGGTAACGCCGACGCCCCAGAAGCAGTGCAACCAGTTCATATGAATTGCTTTATATTTTATGGAAACGAAGTTATTTAATCCGGTGTCGATTGCGCCTGCGCCGAATCCGCCGATTATTGCGAAAACCATCATAACCCAAATATCGGGCGCAAAACTTATACCTATCAGACTTATTGCCGTCATCAAAACCGAAACCGCGGTAACGATCCCCGTACCGAATTTCCTTATAAGACCTCCGGCAAAGAAACTGATTCCGCCAGTCGTTACGCCTATGATTATCGAATAAATCGCTCCGAAACCTTCGTTCACCGAGAATTCCAGATGAGCCGCAGGCCAAGCGACGCCGAACAAAGAATCGGGCAACCCGAGTGAAATAAAGGTTATGTAAATTACGACTAACAGCAACGCCATAAGTTCTCTCCTGTTTTCAAAGTTTTCCGCTTGAAAACGTTATTTTCAGATTCAATTTTATCATTATATCATATATTAGTCAACGGCAACCACTCTTCCGTTCCGTCCTTTAGATAAATCGTTAATTGTTTTAAGAAAGCGGATTATAATACGAAATAGAATTAAATAAACGGGAAAAAAAATGGAACTCAGGATCAGAAGAGCCGCCGGAAAAGACATACCGATTTTGGACGAACTATTATTACAGGTTGAAAACGTGCATAATGCGATTCGTCCGGATTTATTCGCAGCGAACACGAAAAAATACGACGAAGAACAACTAAAACGAATAATTACCGACGATAATCGACCGATTTTCGTTGCGGAAACGGACGGAACGGTGTCGGGATATGCGTTTTGCATATACGTCGATCACAAGGACAGCAACGTCCTTACACCGATAAAAACGTTATACGTAGACATCTATGCGTAAACAAAGCCTTTCGCGGAAAAGGCATAGGAAAAAAACTTTACGAATACGTGATAGAATTTGCAAGAAACAACGGATTTTACAACGTCACGCTTAACGTATGGGCAGACAACGTTTCGGCAGTTTCTTTCTATCAAAAACTAGGAATGAACGTTCAAAAAATCGGAATGGAAACCATTCTTTGATTATCTCTTTTTAAGTAAAATAAGGTATTCTTCGCTATTGTCGACAGTTGACATAACGTCGAAGAATTCGGAAAAGCGGCTTGCTTCTTCTTCCGCAGAACCTATCGTTCTCGATACGTTTTCGCTTAAAGCGCGGTGGTGAGTGGCAAGTTTTTCTCTTGCAAAATTGTGCATTATTGCGCAAACGCCGCCACGAACAAGCAACTCGTTTACCTTACGAACAAATTTTTTCGAATCGATAAAATGCGGATAAGCGTTAAAACAAACGACGTAATCGTACTTGTCTTTCGGTGAAAACTCGTAAAAATCGGCACAGACAAAATCGGCTGTGCTTTCTGCGAGCGTTTGTTTTGCGATTTTAATCATCTCGTCCGACACGTCGATTGCCGTAACTTCGTTTTGCGCGAGATCGTACAACGCGTCGGTAATTATCCCCGTTCCGCAGCCGACGTCAAGGACCTTCATTCCTTTCTTTATCGGCAGTCTTTCGGTGATATAGTCTTTAATCTCTTCCTTCGTGTGCTTTTCCGCCGCGTTCCAACCGGGCGCAAGCCTATTGAAAAATTCTTTTACCGTGTTCATTATTTATCTCCGAAGTATTCGAACGTCTTGCTTAAATCGATTTTTTGAAAACCGCCGTACATACTGTCCGCTATTTGGTCGTAGCAATCTTCGCCCAGGAAAAATTCAATTATTTCTCGTGCCTTAGCGACGTAATCGAAGTCTTTCATTTGATCTTTATACGCAACGCAAGCGTCGAAATAGGCGTCGCAGTACGCGATTTCCAAATTCGTATAATACGCGTTATAAGGCATCTGAAGATATACTTCCCCGGTTTGAAACGCTTTAATTTTTGCAAAAACGTCCGCTTTTTCTTTGTCCTTAAACTGCCCTTTGAGTATATTCAGTCCGCCGGCGTCCAGAATAACGATTTCGGGGTTCATTTTGAGTAAGGACTCCGTATCAACGGACTTTTGGTACCCTTTGTAGCCGTTTTCGTCAAGCACGTTTTTTATTCCGGACACGTCGAAAATCGAATAAGCGGCGGTGGAACTTTCTATTCCGTGCGTGCCGTAATTGCTTTGACAACCTAAATACACCGACGGCTTATCTTCTTTTTTTACCGACGAAAATCTTTCTCCCAAGTCTTTTTGTATGCCGCAAATATAGTGGACGACTTCTTTCGCGCGATCTTGCTTATTAAGCACTTCGCCTAAAAGCGAGATCGATTTTTTTACGCTTTCGTCAAACGCTTCCACCGTTCCGTAACTAAGCACGACTACGGGTATGCCCGTTCTGTTTTGCAACTCGTCCATAGCGGATACGTCCGAAGTGTAGAGCGAAAAAACGACGTCGGGGTGGCAGGAAAGTATTTTTTCCGCGTCCGCGCTCCCCGTCGGTCCGCCCGTTCCGCACGACGGCAGGGAATTGAAAAGGTCCCCGTTTACCATTTTATAAGGTCTTATCGAAAGCGTTTTTCCTACCCCGGTACCGTCTTTATCTACGTCTTCGACGCCGCAAAGTTTGCTTAAATCGCCGACGTAAGAATAAAGTCTGAGCGCGCCCGCGCCTATGCAAACCACTCTTTCGACTTTTTCCGGAACGACTACTTTTCTTCCCAAAAGGTCGGTAATTTCTATGCCGCCGTTTTTGTTTACGTCCACGCAACCGAATAAAGAACACGCGATTATCGCAACTAAAAATATAAAAACAAATATCTTTGTTTTTTTCATATTTATCCTCCGAAAACAACCGCTTTCTTTCCGTCGCAATCGATTATTTTTGCTCGGATTTCAAAAACGTCGTTTATATCGCTTTCCGTGATTTCTTCAACGGAAACTTGTTTTACAGTTTTTCCGTTTTTCATCAATAAAATCTCATCCGCAAAATTTAAGGCAAGGTTTATATCGTGAACGATAGTAACGGATATCAATCGTTTTTCTTCGGTGATTTTTTTTAACATTACGAGCGTTTCGTGTTGATTTTTAACGTCTAGGTTGCTCGTCAATTCGTCAAAAATCATAATCGGCGTGGACTGCGCGATCGCTCGTGCAACGGCGGTTTTCTGCTTTTCTCCGCCCGATATGTTTTTTACGTTTTTCAATGCAAAATCTTCCATATCGAGAAGTCGCAGAGCATCGCGTACCGCGATTAAATCGGTTTCTTTGGTTCCGCTTTTTATATACGGTCGTCTTCCGAGAAGTACGGCGTCAAACACTGTCGTTTCGGGAAACCAGACTTCCTGAGGCACCGTGCTTATCAGTTTTGCACGCTCTTTCGGTTTTGTTGTCAGCAAATTTTTTCCGTCAAATTCTATGGTTCCGCTTTCGGGTTTCAGCAAGCCGCATACGAGTTTTATCAGCGTGCTTTTCCCTGCGCCGTTTGCGCCGAGTATGAACAGACTTTTGCCTTGCTTTGCCGTAAAAGAAGCGTTATCGACTGTTTTTTTGCCTTTTTCATAGGAAAACGACAGGTTTTTAATCTTTAATTCCATAGCCGTTTTTCTCCTTCAAAAGTAGGTACAGGAACACCGGTCCGCCGATAAGCGACGTTATCGCGCCTACAGGCAAGGTTGTGCCGGCAATCGCTATTCTGCCGAGCGTGTCCGCTACGAGCAGTACGGTCGCACCGCACAGAAACGACGTAGGCAGTAAAAATCGGAAATCGTCGCCTATTATTTTACGCATAATTTGTGGCGCAATAAGCCCGATAAAGCCTATTATTCCCAAAAACGCCACACATACCGCCGTTATGAGCGAAGCCAAAAGTAATGATATTATCGTCGTCGCAAGCGTGTTGACTCCCAGCCCGGAAGCAACGGAATTGCCGTTTGCCATAGCGGAATAATCCCATCTTTTTATGAAAAAGAAAACGAACCCGACCGCCACGACAACCGCCATAATCAGGTCTTCCCGGTAAGTCGCTCTCGACAAATCGCCGAACGTCCAGTAAACCGCCGACGCTACATACGTGTCGGACGCAAAATATTGCACAAGGGTCGTCGCCGCCTGAAAAATCGCCCCCAAAGCAACGCCGGATAACACGATTGACGACGAACCGAACTTTTTCGTCCGTGTAAGCAAAAGTATCACGCCGACGGAAACGACGGAAAAAAGAAAAGCGAAAAACGACACGAGATAAGGATTTTCTATCGTAAGCCAGGTCCCGTGCGTAGAATGAAACGCCCCTGCGCCAACGACGATGATGGCAAAATTGGCCCCGAAAACAGCGGCGTTGCCTACACCGAGCGTAGACGGCGACGCAACGGGATTGCGTAACACACTTTGCATAACGCACCCCGAAATCGCAAGTCCGCCCCCTGCTACAACTGCGGCGATAACTCGCGGCAAACGGATATTCCGCATAATAAGAACGTTGGTTTCGTCGCCTTTCCCGAACAATGCGCGCACGACCTCGACAAACGTAAGTTTGCCCGAACCAACCGATAAACATAAAACGAAACAAAGAACGGTAACAATGCCCAAACAAAGACATACGCCGCTCTTCTTCGCAACGCTCTTTTTGTATTCGGCTATCGTGTCGCCCTTAATCAACTCTTTTTTGCTCACCGCTTTATTATAATGTTATTTATCACCTAAGTCAAATTGCACGCCGCTAATTGCACCAAAGGAAAACCGCTTTTTCTATCCTTATATATAAAGAGAAAAATCGCTTGTAAAACCTTTTTTATAAAACCTTGTAAAAATCCTTACGTAAATGCGTTTTTTTCGGGAAACTTTTTCGATTGCTAGAATAAATCAAACCGATACGGTATAACGCTTACGGGCGGAACTCTTCAATCTTCCAAACCGAGCAAATAGTCCGAACACACGTCAAAATACTTGCAAAGAGCAATAATCGCGTCAATGCTCGGCTCGCTCCGTCCGCACTCCCAGTCGCATATACTGCTGTTGTTCGTGCCGATTATCTCGGCAAGCCTCTTCTGACTTATCTTCTTCTCAAGACGAAGTTCTTTTAGCCGTATTCTAAACAAATTCATACATATAATTTTAGGGAAATTTCCTAATATAAGTTGACATTAGGGAAAATCCCTAATATAATTATTTCGAATACGACTTCGGCGAACCGTTGAAATAATCATTTTTGATAAAAATTCAACAAACCGGTTTTCGCCTTCTAGCAACCGAATATATATCCGGTTACGGTTAATTTTGATTACTATAAAAAGGAGAAATATTATGAAACGATTTTTCAAAGTATTTTTGTTAATGCTTTTAGTCGCGGCTTTTGCTACGTTCGCTGTTTCTTGCGGCGAAACCGACGATAAAAACAATAACAACGATAACCCGGGTCAAACCACTCCCGACAACCCGGATACCCCGGATAATCCGAACGATCCCGACACTCCGGATACCCCGATTGAACACACCCACGCCTACGGCGAATGGAAAACGGTAACTAATCCCACCTGTACGGCTAACGGAGAAAGAAAACGTACTTGTTCTTGCGGCGAAAGCGAAACAGAAACAATTTCTGCGTTAGGTCACGATTTTGAAACAGTATTTACTACCGACATAGAACCTACTTGTACTCTAAAAGGTAGCAAATCGAAACACTGCTCGCGTTGCGAAGAAAAAACGGAAGTAACGGAAATCGAACCGCTCGGACATACCGAGGTAATCGATCCTGCCGTAGCGGCTACTTGTACCGAAAAAGGTAAAACCGAAGGCAAACATTGCTCTGTTTGTAACGAAATTATTGTCGCACAGACGGATATCGAACCGCTCGGACATGACTATAGCGAAGAATGGACTATTGATTTACCGACAACCTGCGTTGAAAAAGGTAGCAAATCGAAACACTGTTCGCGTTGCGACGAAAAAACGGAAATAACGGATATCGAACCGCTCGGACATACCGAGGTAATCGATCCTGCCGTAGCGGCTACTTGTACCGAAAAAGGTAAAACCGAAGGTAAACATTGCTCTGTTTGTAACGAAATTATTGTCGCACAGACGGATATCGACGCTTTAGGTCACGACGTACAAAACGGTGTATGTACGCGTTGTAACGCCGTAGAATTAACACTCGAATATTCATATAACAATAACTCACAAACGTATGCCGTAACAAGTTACTCGGGAAAAGGGTCTATAGCAATAATTCCCGGAGAATATGACGATGGCAAAAACGGCAAACATCCTGTAACGAGTATAGGCGATTTTGCGTTCTCTTATTGTAGCAGACTTACGAGCGTGACTATCGGTAATGGTGTGACGAGTATCGGCTGGGGTGCGTTTAGCGGCTGTAGCAGTCTTACGGGCATAAGCGTAAGCGAAAATAATTCTAGTTATAAATCAATAAACGGAAATTTATATAGTAAAGGCGGCAAAACTCTAGTTCAGTACGCAATAGGCAAAACCGATAGTTCATTCACTATTCCCAACAGCGTAACGAGTATCGGTGATTGGGCGTTCAACGGCTGTAGCGGACTTATGAGCGTAACTATCGGTAACAGCGTGACGAGTATCGGCGATAATGCGTTCCGCGGTTGCACAGGTCTTACGAGCGTAACTATCCCCGACAGCGTGAAGAGTATCGGCTCTGATGCGTTCAGCGACTGTAGCAGACTTACGTGCATAACCATCCCCGACAGTGTGACGAGTATAGGCGAATATGCGTTCTGCTACTGTAGCGGACTTACGGATATATTTATTCCCGACAGCGTGACGAGTATAGGCGAATATGCGTTCTACGGCTGCACTAGACTTACTATTTACTGCAAAGCGACTTCGAAACCGAGCGGTTGGCGTAGTAATTGGAAGCCCGATGGTTGTAAAGTAGTATGGGGTGCAAAATAATTCGACTGATTTGATTTGCACGTATAAAGATCAAGGGGGAAAATGAATAACTCCGCGCTAATTTAGTGCGGAGTTATTTACTTTTCTAGTTGTTTGTCGATTAGTCGATATTTTATGGTTTGGGGTATCGAATTATATTATTTAGCGTTCTTAAAAGGGGGTTTACTTTTCGAGTTCTTGAAGTATTTTTTGGGTTTCATTGCCGATTTCTTTAAGGGCGCCGTTTTCGAAGGGTGATTTTAGACCGGCGAGAGTTACGAGTTTACCGAAGGGGTAAAGTCCGCCGCGTTTGGCGTGTTCGAGGTAGCGGTTTAGCGCATCGTCGTAGTTTTTTCTTGAGAGTGTAAGGAATTCGAGAGCGACCACCTGAGCGAGGCAGTAATCGACGTAGTAGAATGGTGTTTCGTAGATATGCATTTGGAATTGCCATCTTGTGCCTTTTTCGAGGTAAGGTATTCCGTCGAACGAGAGATACGGTCTGTATTTTTTTTCGAGGTCGAGGTAAGCCTTATTTCTTTCTTCCGGCGTCATATCGGGGTTTTCGTACACGATATGTTGGAATTCGTCTACTATTACGCCGTAAGGGATAAAGCAAAGCGCGTCAACGAGGTGTTTATACTTATATTCGTCGGGGTTCTTAAAGAACTTATCCATATATTTCCAGCACAAAAATTCCATACTCATACTGTGTGTTTCCGCGGTTTCGCATGAGCCTATTCCCACGGATTTTTCTTTTCTGTTCATAGCGTAATCGAATGCTATCGTGTGACCGAACTCGTGTGTAACGACGTCAACGTCCCCTGCCGAGCCGTTAAAATTAGCGAGAATAAAGGCTTGTTTATATTTATCGAAGGACGTAGCGTAGCCGCCGCCCCATTTACCGTCGCGTGCTTTGGTATCGAACGCTTCGGTAGCCAACATTTTGTCGATAAACTTACCGGTAACGGGGCTCATTTCGTGGTACATCTCTTTAGCGGCGGCGAGGATACCTTCCGCGTCGGGGTAGGGTCTTGGGTTGCCGCAGTCGATTACGCCGTCGTCGTAGAATTTGAACTCGTCTATTTTGAGATTTTTTGCGATTTTGGCTTTAAGTTTTGCCACGACGGGAACGATGTCATCCAAAACGTTTTTGCGGAACTCCGCTATCATTTTTTCGTTATAATCTATTCGTCCCATACGGTTATACCCGAGTTCGACAAAGTTCTTATATCCCATTTTTTTTGCCATTTTGGTACGAACTTTTACTAGTCTATCGTATATATCGTCGAGTTTTTCGCTTTCTTTCCCGAGTGCCGTTCCGATTGCTTCGCACGCCGCTTTTCTGACGTTTCTATCCGCGTCTTCCATAAAACCGCGGACGTAACTTATCGGTTTCTTTTCTCCCCTGAATTCTACCGAGATTTGCGACATAAGCATCGAGTACTCGGTGACTATCGCGTTTTCTTCCTGTTCGTCCGATACAGTTTCCGCGCTGTGCGACTTTCTCTCGCATTCGATGTTCGGGAAAAACGTTTCCGGAAACAGTTTTTCGAGTTCGTTTTTGTACGGGCTGTCGATCAGGATGTTGCTTATTTCGGTTGATATTGCGCTTACTATGGGTCCGACTTCGTCGTAATAGGCTTGCTCTGCGATATAAAACTCGTCGCGGGTGTTAAGCGTATAGCGCGTGTAAGCAAGGGACGCGTTCGTGCCGAACTTTTCTATTTCGTCTAAAAAAAGTTTATATCCGTCGTAGATTTCCTTGGCGGATTTTGCGTTTTTTGCGAGAGACTTGAAGTCTTCCGCCGCTTTTTTCAGGTCTTGTACGTCGTAGCGTGTATACGGCAAATCTTTTACTTTAACAATTTTTTCCATACAACTCTCCGTGGTCTTTATTTTTATTGAAAACAGTTTACCACATAATAACATTATAATCAAACGGAACGCCCGCTTTTTCGGGCAGAAAAACTCTTTCGTCTTTTAACGATTTACGGCGTGTGCGCTGCGAAAAAACGGCTTAAAAATACCGCTCCGTGAACCGGGGCGGTATCCGACGAAACGCCGCAATATGAACGGAATTAACGGGCGATTCGTCTTGCCGAAAAACTCGGAAAAAACGTTTTATTCTCTTTCGCCGCAGTTGTAGATCTCGATTCTCGTCATTCTGTTGCCTTGAAAACCGCACAAAATAACAAAATACTTTTTGTATTCATCCGAACGCAGTACAACCAGTTCTATGTCTTCCTCGCCCCCGAAGTAGTTCTTTACCGTGAAACGCTTAGTATATTCGTTCTTAGAATTTATTATCTTCATAACGTCGTATTTCTTTTCGTAACATTTTCCCGGTAAATTGCTAATTTGTTCGTATTTTTCCGCCAAATAATCGCAAACTTCTTTTCCTTCTCTGAACTTTTTTGCTATCGCGATTATCTCTTTTTTTATTTCTCTGCATTCCTTGTCCATTTGTTCTTCTCCGCCTGTTAATCCTTCTTGCGCATTTTATGCAAAAAACTTACACTTCGAGAATTATTATTTGCCCAAAAACCATTTTCCGAACCTTGTCGAGGCTCGAAGAAGTCTTTCGTTATATCTTTCCCCCGCCATATATCTTTCTTCGTTTTTAGCGGCGGTTTTTAACCATATTAAACATATTATCGAAATGATCCCCATAGCGTACTCTCCTTTTTCTTTATGCGCGTTTTAGTCGAAAAACCGTTTTGATAACTTCCGGAATTATTTGCCGTAAAAAAGCGAACTTCTCCAACGTCAAATCGTTTTACTCTCGTTGCCCCAAAACTCCGAATTTTCTCGCCAAACAAACTTTCACAACCGCAACTTATTTTCTTTTTTTTACGCGTTTTTTCTTTATGGAGAAATTGTAACACGCCTTTTTCGCACAATCAATAAACACCTGTCCCATAAACAGAACAGATGGCAACTTTTTTCCTTATTTATACTAAAAAAACATACGCCGCCACTTCAAAAAGACCATAAATCAGCGCCCTGATTTACGTTGCTCTCAAACGAAGATGCTGAAACGTGGGCGTTCGGAAACGTTTTAGAGTGATACCAAATTAGTTCTCGCGCTTGTTTTAGGGTGATACCAAATTACATTACTCTCAAACATATAATTAAGAAGTATAATAGAACATTTTGTTTTAGGGTGATACCAAATTACATTACTCTCAAACGCAAGTTCGCAAAGATATAACCGAAACGAGGTTTTAGGGTGATACCAAATTACATTACTCTCAAACAAGGTAAAGAGAAGAATTGAGAGCCATAGAGTTTTAGGGTGATACCAAATTACATTACTCTCAAACATTGAGATATTTGTTAAAGCAAAAGCAGGGGTTTTAGGGTGATACCAAATTACATTACTCTCAAACTTGAAAGATGATTGATTTTGATATTGATTTGGTGATACCAAATTACATTACTCTCAAACACAATAACGGCGATAGCAAGGGGGTTTGTCGTTTTAGGGTGATACCAAATTACATTACTCTCAAACGTGTACTTTATGCTCTATAATGCAACGGCAGTTTTAGGGTGATACCAAATTACATTACTCTCAAACGCAGGAGGCAATTCTGTAACAAACAAGCCGGTTTTAGGGTGATACCAAATTACATTACTCTCAAACACATTGCTTGCTGACTTGCTCGGGCATAGCGTTTTAGGGTGATACCAAATTACATTACTCTCAAACCATTTTTTTTTACTATGTTATTATTTATTTGTTTTAGGGTGATACCAAATTACATTACTCTCAAACCAATCAGTAGCTGGCTCTCTTATGGATCTCGTTTTAGGGTGATACCAAATTACATTACTCTCAAACGAATATCGCGCCCACTTTCTTTCGCGG
>CAJLYQ010000061.1 GCA_905210905.1 uncultured Christensenella sp.
AGACTTTCGTAAAAAGAACCGTTTACGTTTAATAAGATAAAAAGGTAAAGGCGATAAAAAGAAGAGAAGAGAGAAAATAAGAAGAGAAAGAACGTTAAAGAAGAGAATTCGGCGGTAAAAAACAATATAAAAATAGGGCGAAAGATAAAAAAACAAGAATTAAGTAACGGATAAAACAAAAAGAAAAGCGGTAAGAAATTTTTGATAAGAAACGAGCGAATAAAGTAAAAAACCGTATTTTTATATAAAAATTATCAAATCAATAATGATATTGACTTTTTTTTATTATAAGGTTATAATAAAGTGTCAAATATTTTAGCGAACGATTATATTGACGTGAAACTTAAAAATAAATAGGAGGTTAAAATGTTAAGCAATCTGGTTGCCGCATTAAGCGCAGGTGCCACGACTGCTTTGCTTGTTTGCCTTCCGATAGTAGGAATCGCCTTAGGTGCGGTCGTTGCGTTTTTCGTAATTAAAAGCGTTACCGAAAAAAGAATAGGTAATTCGAAGAAAGAAGCGGAAAGAATACTTGAAGAAGCAAGACAAGAAGCAAAGGGTATGCGCAAAGAAGCCTTGTTAGAGGCTAAAGAAGAACAATTAAGATTGCGTAACGAATTTGAAAAGGAATCCAAACAAAGAAGAGCCGAAATTCAAAAAACGGAAAACAGACTTAACCAAAAAGAAGATTCTCTCGACAAGAAAGAACTTATTCTCGACAACAAAATCGAAGCGATGGACAGAGCAAAGCAAGATATCGAGAAGAAAAAGCAAGAACTCGACGTAAGAGAGAACGAACTCGAGCAACAAAGAGCGAATATCGTACTCGAAATTCAAAAAGTTGCGGGAATTACGCGTGAAGACGCAAAACAAATTCTTATTAACGAGATGACCGACGAAGCGAAACTCGAAGCGGCGGGAATGGTTAAGGAAATCGAAGCCAAAGCGAAAGAAGAAGGCGAGAAGAAAGCGAAAAACATTATCGGACTTGCCATTCAAAGATGTGCCGTAGACCACGCCGCTGAAACGACCGTGAGCGTAGTAGAACTTCCGAGCGAAGAAATGAAAGGCAGAATAATCGGAAGAGTGGGCAGAAACATCAAAGCGTTCGAATCCGTTACGGGCGTAGACGTAATCATCGACGATACCCCGGACGTAGTTACGCTGACGGGATTTGACCCCGTAAGAAGAGAAATAGCGCGTCAAACCCTTCAAAAACTCGTAAGCGACGGCAGAATACACCCCGGCAGAATAGAAGAAGTTGCGGAAAGAGTTCGTAAAGAAATCGAAGCGCAAATCAAAGAAGCCGGCGAAGAAGCCGTTTTCGAAGCGGGAATATTCGGTATTCATCCGGAACTAACAAAACTTCTCGGCAAACTCAAATATCGTACGAGTTACGGACAAAACGTACTTAACCACTCGCTCGAAGTAAGTTTTCTTGCAGGTTTAATGGCGCAGGAACTCGGCGCGGACGTAAAAGCGGCGAAGAGAGCGGGACTTTTGCACGATATCGGCAAAGCGGTCGATCACGAGTACGAAGGCACGCATATACAAATCGGCGTAGACCTTGCGAAGAAGTATAAAGAGAAAGAAAACATCGTAAACGCGATTGCGGCGCACCACGGCGACGTACCTGCGGAAACGGTGGAAGCGGTCCTTGTTCAGGCGGCAGACGCTATAAGCGGAGCAAGACCCGGAGCGAGAAGAGAATCGCTCGAAAACTACATTAAGCGTCTTGAAAAGTTGGAAACCTTAGCAAATTCGTTCGCGGGCGTAGAACAATCCTACGCAATTCAAGCAGGAAGAGAAATACGAGTAATCGTAAAACCCGACCAGGTAAACGACGCAAGAACGGTATTCCTTGCGAAAGAAATCGCACAAAAGTTGGAATCCGAACTCGAATATCCCGGACAAATCAAAGTCAATGTGATAAGAGAAACGCGCAGCGTCGAATACGCAAAATAATAAAAAACCGTCCCCGTAAAAGGGACGGTTTTTTATTTACTTTTTTACACTATATTTTTAATTTAGGGTATCCTAAAAGTTAAAAGTAAGGATACCGTATTAAATAATAATCATTGATAGTTGTATTTTTTACGATAGACGAAAATGAAGAATGAGTCCATCACGAAAGCAAGTCCTTCGGCTACGATAATCGCTTCCCATATCATAAACAGCGTCATTCCCGCGACGAGAATTCGCGCGTAGGTTACGCAATAAGGAAGCATTTCTTCGGTCGCGCCGAGCAGAACCGAGATGTCTTTAACGAAGAAAACCACGAGAAAAGTAACGACCACGCCCATAATTGAGGTAGCGTAAACCACGCCCGAAAAAATCTTGTTTACTTCTTCTTTTTTCCCTTCGCCCAAACTTTTCGCAACCAGCGCGCTGCCGCCGGCACCCATCATAAAACCGAGAGAGCCGAGTATCATCATTATGGGAAAAACGAGATTAAGCGAGGAAAACGCCGTCTTGTTTACGTAGTTCGATACGAAAAATCCGTCCACTATACTGTATACGGACGTAAAAACCATCATAAAAATCGGCATAATAACCGCTTTAATGATCTTTTTGTAAGTAAAATGTTCGTTAAGATGTACCAAATAGACCTGCTTTTTTATTTAATTAAGGTATATATTTTTTCGTGGTTTCCAAAAGAAAACCGTTATATTTTTTGGTTAACGCAACGAGAGTTTTTTGCTCTTCTTCGGTTAAAAGCGACCACACTTCGTCTTCGATTCTGTCGTTAAGAAGAACCTTATCGATAACGAATTGTTTTCCTTTTTCGGTAAGTAGAAGTTTCTTCGTTTTTGCGTTTTCCGAAGAAGAATCTGCGGTAACGAACCCGACTTTTTTCAAATGCCCCACCGCCGAATTTATCGTTTGCTTCGGAATATAAAGTTTTTTGCTGATTTCCGACTGCACGCAAATTCCTTTTGCTAAACAGTAAAGCGTGAGAAACTCCGAACTCGGCAGCCCCGACGCTTCCGCAATTCTATTGTAAATTTCGTCGCTTTCCCAAAATAATTCCCTGAATTTTTCTACTGAAACCATTCTTTTGCTTTTTCTCCTTTTTATCGGGACTTTTTTATCGAAAAAACGTTGTTTTTTGCCGGATTAAGCAAATTAGTTATCACAGATAGTCCGATTTCGTACCATATTATAGTGACGAAAAAAATCAAAGTCAAGCAAAAATACAATAAAAAATAAACCGACGTCGGAATAATTACCGGCGTCGGTTTATTTATAAAAAGAGAATACCGAAAATCAGAATTTAGCGGTGACGGCAGGTTTGGTAAAGGAAGCGAAAACCGCCGTTGCGTCCTTGAAATAAAGGACTTCGGTGTTGCCGTCGTCTTCGTTGTACATACCGCGAAGTTCGGGGTATGCGTCGAGCATATGTTTTCTTGCGTCGCGGTTATCGTCTTCGACGAGGCAGCCGCTTACTCTCAGCCAGGTATCGCCGTCGAAAGCGCAGATTTCCGCGTGCGGATTAGCGTGGAGTTGGACGGACACTTCTTTGCGTTTTCCGGTTTGGATATACAGTTTGCCGTTAAACAGATCGACCGTGCCGAAAGGTCTGACTTTAGGCACGTTTCCGTCCACCGTCGCAAGATAATAAGTGCCGCATTTTTTCAAAAAATCATATACTTGTTTCATTAAATAAATCCTTCTTTAAATTGAATTATGGGTACGAACCCGAAATAATTGCTTACGTCGATTTGTTTGTTTAAGTCCGAAGAACGAACTTTGTTTCCGTCGCAAACGCTCGTTTTGCCTTTTTCGCCGTATTCTTTCATCGTGGTGAAAAACGAGTAAGAATCGTATAAACCGTATAAAGAAGCGGTGTATTTTGCGTAATCCGTCGTTCCACCGTCTACCGCCGAGCAAAGGTCTTCGTTAAAAGGAATAACAACCGTTCCGTCGATTTTTGTCGAATTTAATTCGGTAAACGCTTTGTTCAGAAAATCGACGTTAGCAAAGGTTTTTATATCGCTGTAAGAAAAGTCGTTTGCTAAAATATTCGTCGTTTTCGAAGAATCGTAGTATTTTTTATTGTAGTAAAAAGTCTTCGGTTGCTCGATTTTCGAGTCGCCGTCGAGTTGCTTGATTTGAAGCACCGACGAAGAATTCAGATAAGCCGTACGGTCGATTACAGAACAACAAACGTAGTAAACTACGCCGCTTAAACTTACGTTTTTCCACTTAATCGGCGATACCGAAAAAACCGCTTTTTCGCCGTTTTTGTCGGTTATTAAATAACTTGCGTGTTCATATCTGTAATATCCCGTGTTTTTGTCGTATTTTCCGTCTTTTGTGATGATTTCTACCGGTTTTTGCATAGACAAAGACGGATTGACGCGCTTAGACGGATAAACGCCGAAATACAGCGTGTTTTTGTCGTCCGACAGATAAAATCCGTCGCGCTGCATAGCGACGAGAACGTCGTGATCGGCGCATACGGACGAACATTCCGAATCGTGTCCGTGGTAAAAACCGGCGGTGTCGAAGTGACAAATCGAGCAAACGCCGTCTTTTCCGTATGCGTGCGAACCGTATTCGTCAAGCGTGACTTCGCCTAAGTTTTGCTTGCAAACCTTGCAATAACGGCGCGCCACGCGCTTTTTAAGACATCCCGGATCGGATATGCTTTCGTCGGTGTAAACGTGGTCGCCGTAGTTCTCGTCGTAAACGGTGAACTCTTCGTTGCACACCGTGCATTTCGATACGGTATAGCCTTTTACAAGGCATGTTCCTTCCGAACGTTTGATCTGTTTGAGATCGTGACCGCCTTTTTGGGTTTCTTCTCTCTTTTCGTCCGAACACTTCGTACAGCGGAAAATTTTATATCCGACGGAAAGGCAGGTTCCTTTTACTTCGCTTACTCCCACGTAGTTATGCTCGCATACAGGCGTTTCTTCTTCGAGAGAGAAGAAAGAAAACACGTTCCCGAGAGTTTTTACGTATTCGGTTTTTCCGTCGGTAGAAGTAAGGACATAATAACCGTTTTTGTAGTTATAGGTACCCGAATATGCGGTTTCGGGTGACCCTGTTTTGCGTATAGAGTACGTCCCTTGACTTTCGTCGAGAGAGAGCGTGTATTTTACGGAAACGCCGTTTTCGGCGGTTTCGCAAGTATAAGTCGAAGACAAATCGGTGTTTTGCGTGCAAGCAAAAAGCATAGGCACGAGTAAAACGACCGCCGCTAAGACTAAAATAAGACGTAATTTTTTCATACGAATATTATAACTTTAATAAGCGTTCGTGTCAATGTAAAGGGGAAATAATTTAAGAAAGCGTAAAGACGGTAGAAATCAGTATCCGCCGTCCACGCCCAAGATCTGACCGGTGACGTAGGAAGCGTCGTCCGAAGCAAGGAAGAGAGCGGCGGCGGCGACTTCGTCGGGAGTTCCGATACGGCAAAGGGAGAGATTTTCGCAAAAAGCCGAGCGGTCGGATTCGTCGTAGCAAGCGGTCATAGGGGTATCGATAAAACCGCAGGAAAGGGCGTTTACTCTGACGAGCGACGGACCGAGTTCTCTTGAAAGCGCTTTGGTGAAAGCAATCAGACCGCCTTTTGTAGCGGAATAAGCGACTTCGCAACTACCGCCGTAAACGCCGAAAATCGAAGAAATATTGATAATGCTTCCGCTTTTTTCGCTTATCATATTTTTCATAATTTCGCGAGTTAATATCATCGGCGAAAGAAGGTTTACGTCCGTGATTTTTTGAAGAGAAACGTCGCTTAAATCTTGAAAAACCGACGTAATCGCGATACCTGCGTTGTTTATAAGACAGTTGATTTTCGGATAAGAAGAAAGTATTTTTTCGGCGAAGGGTTTTATAGAAGAAACCAAAGAAAAATCACATTGAAAAAAAGCGGCTTTTTCGGAAGAGAACTCGTTTTTAAGAAGTTTAATTTTTTCCGTATTAGAGTTGTATTGTCCGATTACGAAATAACCGTTTTCGACGAATTTTTTAAGTAAAGCGCAACCTATACCGCCGGTTATTCCCGTAATTAAAGCCACTTTTTTCATAATATCGCTCCGTTTTTCCGTTTATACATAGTATTATACATTTTGCCGGAACGATAGTCAATTTATTAGCGAAAAAATCGAAGAAAACGGTTAAATCGCAAAAAATCTGACATATGCCGAGCCGCTGTGGACGAGATAATCGAAGCCGAAAGACGAGGAAACCGCGCAAAGCGAGTTAGAAACCGCCGTTGCGGAAGTTTTTTCTTCGTTCGTCGCGACGGTAAAGTACCCGGTTTTTTCGTAGAAAGAGCAAATTTCTTCGATGGAAGTCGCTTGCGTGCGGTATTCGGCGTACGAAGGGACGAACAAGTACGGCGTCAGCAGGGTTTTATCCGAAAGCAGGTGCAACGGCAGCAAGAAGTCGCACGCGACAACGGGTTCTCCGTCCGAAGGGGAAGAAGGCGAAAGCAAATGCGCTTTCATTCCGGTTGCGAGAAGAACGACGTTTCTGTAGTAAGAATCTATTTTTTTGACGAAAAAATAATCCACCGTTTTATTCTCGTTTTCCTTATATAAAAGGGAAGAAGAGGCGTCGTAAGAAAAACCGTCCTTTTCGGCGTTTTTTATAATGGAATCTTTTAACGGAACGTACTTCTTTTTATGGGTAAAAACGAGAGAACCGCAGTCGCCGTACGATTCTTTGGCGCCGACAAAGCAATGTAAATCCGCCGTAAAAACGGCGTTTGATCCGAATGCGGAAACCGAGAAAGAGTCCGCTGCGACCGCAGACGGCGGCATTGCGGAAAACGCAAGAAAAATCGACGTTATTATAATTATCGCAACGAGAATAACCGCTACGGGTACGGTTATCGCAACGGTGAGGCGTTTTCTTCTTTTCGATTGCGTGGAAGAAATTGCGACGAGATCGCGCGTGGATTTTTCCGACGGAACGTCGTCGAGTTCACCGGAAACGAGGGAATGAACGGGAACGGAAAGGGTTTCGCTTAACGGCGCGAGCAAGCCTACGTCAGGAAAAGAATAACCTTTTTCCCATTTGGATACGGCTTTGCCGGTAACGCCGAGAATAGAACCGAGTTCGTTTTGCGTCAGATTGAGTTTTTTACGCGCATTGTAAATGATTGTGCCGGTTTTCTGTAAGTTCATATTTCTCTCCTATAGTGTGTTTTTTTAGTTTTTCGACGAACATTTTCTCGCTTTTCGTGCCGCCGCACGGCCTGCAAAATGAGATTTTGGATTGCTGGAGCAATTTGTTATCCGCCGCTAGGAAGGGCGGCTAACGGCCGTGCGTTGCGGCACGTCGCTCGAAAACCCTTGCAAGCAAGTTTTCTCGCTTGTATTGTAACCCTTGGGGGAGGGGAAAGTAAATCCACCGTTGGTAGAATTAGGGAAAAACGGGGTTAAAAAAGGAAAAAGCAAGTAGAAAGGAAAGGGAAAGAGAAAAGAGAGAACAAAACGGAACGGGAAATTCTTGACAACGAAGAAGAAAACAATTATAATGGCATAAGAAGAAATAGAGTTGAACTTGAAAAAGCGAAACGATAACGGTGCGTGGGGATATAGCTCAGTTGGCTAGAGTGCCTGACTGGCAGTCAGGAGGTCAGGGGTTCGAATCCCCTTATCTCCACCAATAGGTACCCATCCGCACCAGTGACGTTTTGACTGGCTAGGATGGGTCTTTTTTTATAATTTATCGGTGCCAACATCTTTTTCCTTCTATTGATGATATACTTGACACTTGCAATCATTTTTTGATGGTCTATCATAATGGGCAAAAACTGTCTGTTTCTCTTTCCACAATTGATTGGGATTCTTAATTCTTCAAAAAAATATCCCCGTTGATCGTCGGGATCATCGGGGATTTTGTGGCAATATTTGTAGTAGATTTCTATTTTGTCATTGTAAACAATCACTTTATCTACTAGGTTGTTTAATAGTATTTTTGGTGATGGCTTAATAGCTCGTCGTAAATAATATTCCACCTCATCTCTTGATATTTGCTTTGATAATTCAAGTTCTTCTTTTGCAATTTGTTCTTCGATTTCGGCTTTATCCGATTCCAACATATTTAGCCGTTCTTTTGTGCTTGGAGTTATGATTCCTTCTTGTAGCGCAAATTTGCTTGCCATAATCAGTTCCAACGACTCTACGCGGCATATCTGCAATTGTCAGAAAGTGCTTTTCGTCATATATTTTTCGTCTTGCTTTTCATTCTCGTCAAGGACGAATCTTTCAACCCGCATCGACAAAGAATATTTGTCGCGAAGGCGTGCAATCTCTTTCATCATAGGTGACGAGTGATGGACGTCTATTGCCGATTGGTCTTTCCATTTGTCAATCAGAAGAACGACGTCCGGATCGTCCGACGAAAAGAAGTAAGAATATCCCAGATTGCCTTCTTCGTTGCGAATCTCATCGACGAGTCCGCTCTTTGTCATTTCATCGGCAAAGCGTTTTGCATTGCCGTTTTCGCCTTTGTAGTAAATATTTATGGTTATCATATATGTTGTCACAGCACGATGTGCAGATTGCGTATATCGGAGTTTTTTATACGTTTTTGTATGGCGTATGCATACGGCTCCAAAAAACCGCCTTCCACGCCCAGATCGAATTGCGCGTTGATTTCGTTTGCAAGCGCAAGGCTTATGTCCTCGACGATAGCTTTTTTCACGCTCTGCCCCGCCTTGTCGTTGTCTGCGGTCAAAAGATATTCGAGCGGTTGTTTTAGTTCGGCAAACTTGTCGAGTCCGTCCATCGAGCGCAGCGCCCATTTGTAATACGGACAATGTTTGCGATTGAGCAAAAAGGCAAGTTCGATTGCGTTTGTGACAAACTCGAAAAGCGCAAGCATAGCCGCGCCTTCTTCGCCGTGCGCAAGGCAACGCGCATAGTTGTACTGCCCTGATTGAGCGGCTTTCAACGAGCACGAACCTATTTTTTTTGCGCGCACGTCTTCGGGCATACCGTGCAAAATCTCGTTGCGGATTTTGGTAAACTCGCCCAAGTCGTCGCGGAACACTTCACCGTTGGTTGCTTCGGCAAAGTATGCGCTGTTTGTATAAAGCCAGTCCTGCCACGTTTTAGGCGCGCCGTCGCAACCCGTATATCTGCGATAAAAGTCGCCCGTGACGAAAACGCCTTGAAAACCGTTTTCCACCACTCTGTCCGCGCGCTCTCCGTTGACGCTTTTGATAAGTTTGTCGTAGGCACGCATAAGGCGGAATCCGATTTTCTCCTCGTCATCTTTGGTAAGCCAAAGGCAGAATCCCGTTTCAAAATCGTGGTCTCGCGAGGTTTGGTCGTCAAATCCGAAGCACTCCGAACCGTGTCCGACAAGCCCGACCGCAATGCGATTTTCTAATTCGCCAAAATTGCGGCTTATCATTTCCGCACCCACTTCTTCATAAAACTTTCTTGCTTCTTCAAGTCCTTTCATATTCAAAATCGCCGTTTTATATATCGATATACACTTGATAAAACTTATTTTCTGTTATTTTCGTAAATTTGTTTCGCTCTGTTCTCGAGTTCCGCTTTTTGAATGAAATATCCGAAAAACTCAAAAGACGGCGCGCACTTCGAACATACGAACGCATAGTTTCCGTCACGAACAAGCGACTTGTCATCAAGGCACTCGTATGCAAGGTTCAAAAGGTTTTCCACTTCCTCGTCGCATGTTTCGCCCTTGCTTTGCGCCTCGCTAAACGCAAGGTGCGCAAGATTGACATAGGACACCGCAAGTTCGCAAAAACCGCCTTTGTTTTTGAGCAAGTCTATTGCCTTTCGATAGTACGCCCTGCCCTCTGAAAATCTTTGCAAATCGCAAAGCGCGGTGGCGTAATTGTTGTACAGTCCCGCAAGGCGATAGTCGTCTTTTTCAAGCGATTTTTCGTACCGCTCTTTTGCAATCTCGTAGTACTTTATCGCTTCTTTCGCCTTTCCGAACGCTTTCATAGTCGTGGCGCAATTAAGATAAATTGTCGCGTCGCCAACGCTCGAACAAGTGCCGCTACACGCCAAAATCGCAAGTGCTTCGTCCACGGCGGCGAGTCCTTTTTCTTTGTCGCCGAGTTTGCGGTAAAGCCCGATTTGCTCGCTTAGCACTTCCAAAAGTCCTTTGGTATCGTTCAAGGCTTTTGCTTCTTTTTCCCAGTATTCGAGAACGCGCTTTGCGCCTTGCAAATCGTCTTTTTCAAACATTTCGTCGATTTTGTCAATCACTCGCACGATAGGAATCGTGCCGATAGGTTCTTTTGAACAACTGCATTTTTCCTGCATATTCTGCCTCACTCGTTTTGATAAAAATATCATATCACAAAATCGCATTTTAGCAAAGCGGGAAACGAAAATACTTTGCTGCTTATGCACGCTTTTATTTTCTTTGCCACATTGCGTTTTACCGAATTTCGTTTCAATTTTTTTACAATGTGCCGTATACGGTTTATATATTTTCCACCGCGCGCACATCTTTACCGCCGCATACGGTTTCAACGACTGCCACCGCTCGTTTTTCTTAACTGCGCCATACGCTTTTCTTTGTTGCCGTCGTTGGTTTTTAATGCAATTTTAATAATACAAAATCCGCATATTTTCGATTTTCGCGTCGGCTTTTGCCGAAAACGAATATTGAAATGATTTACATATGTATTGTATAATAAATTTATCTTATTCGACGGGGAAGTTTATGGGAAAACTTCAAAAACTTATCGACAACAAGGCGCAAAGCGCAAAGTTTATGTGCGACGAAATCGCGCATATTTGCAACGATATGCCAAAGTGCGATCCCGGCAGTGAGGGCGAAAAAATGGCATGCGAATATATGGCGGACTACCTCAAACACGACTGCGGTTGCGAAAGGTCCACCAGTCAGAATACAAGTTGAACCCCTCAACTTGTATTCTTTTTTTATGCT
>CAJLYQ010000062.1 GCA_905210905.1 uncultured Christensenella sp.
CCGCCGCTGCCGCCTTCGCCTGTTATTACAGACAAAACGATCGTTCTTAACTTTGTCGATTCGGCTATGGTTTCTGCAATCGTTCTCGCTATGCCGTTTCTTTCCGATTCTTCCTTACAATCCGCGCCTTGGGTATCCACAAACGTAATAACGGGTCGCCCAAACTTCTCCGCTTGCTTCATAAGGCGCAGTGCTTTTCCGTAACCGGACGCATTTGCGAAACCGAAATTTCTTTCTATTCTTTCTTCGATATTTTTACCTTTTTCGGTAGCGATTACCGTTACGGGAATATCGCATAGCAGACCGATACCGCCTATTACCGCCTTATCGTCGCCGGTTTTTCCGTCGCCGTGAAGTTCGTGAAAATCTTCGAAAATCGCTTTAACGTAGTCGGACGCAGTCGGGCGAATATTGCTACGCGAAAATTTAATTTTTTCGTAAATATCAGCCATTATTTTTCTCCCTTCTTTTTGTTCGTTTTAAGCATAAACGCGACGTATTCCCTTTGTTCTTCATACGGCACGATGTCATCGATAAATCCGTTTTTTAATTGAAATTCCGCGGTTTGAAAATCGTCGGATAAAACGCTTTTTGACATTCTTTCCACCACTCTGCGCCCGGCAAAACCTATTCTCGATTCGGGTTCGGCGATAATAACGTCGCCGAGCATTGCAAAACTTGCGGTTGCGCCGCCCATAGTCGGATCGGTTAAGATCGACAAAAAGAACAATCCTTTATCCGAGTGTTTTTTTACGGAGGCGGCGGTTTTTGCCATTTGCATCAGGGATAAAATTCCTTCCTGCATTCTTGCGCCGCCGGACGCGGTTATTCCCACTACCGGCAAGTCGTTGCTCTCAGCGTACTCGAATATTTTTCCGATTTTTTCACCTACAACCTTTCCCATCGACCCCATCATAAATGACGATTCAAAGGAAAAAACGCAGGTTTTTTCTCCTTTAATCGAAGTAATTCCCACAATAACCGCTTCGCTTTCTCCGCTTTTTGCTTTTTCTTTTTCGATTTTTTCTTCATATCCGTCGATACCAAGCGGATTAGACGGCAAAATTTCCGAAAAAATTTCGGAAAAAGCGTTTTCGTCGCTTAAATAAACGATCCTTTCTCTTGCGCTCTTCTTAGTCACTTTCACCCCTGATTCTTTCACGATTTTTTCGAGAGAAAGGACGTCGCAACAAGCGTAAGTTTTTACGTTTGCAAGCGTTTTTCTTACGAAACCGACGAGAGTTTTTCCTGCGCCGACTTCGATAAAAGTATCTACTCCGTTTTTTTGCAGATTTTTTAATATTTTTTCAAAACGAACGGGCGAAGACGCTTGCGAAGAAACGAGCCTATTTATTTCGTTTTTATCGGACGGATAAAGTTCTCCGGTAACATCGGAAAAAACGGGTGTCGACGGAATATTTATTTCGGTATTTTCCAGGAATTCGGCGATTTTCTCGCTCGCCTCTTTCATTATCGGCGTATGGAATGCGCCGCTTACCGGCAAAACGACCGCTCTTCCGCCGTTTTCTTTCACTTTAACGACGAATTCGGCAATTTTGTCTTTCCTTCCCGATACGGATATTTGCCCGGTACAATTAAAATTAACCGCCCACAAATCGTTGGTTTTTCCTATGATTTCCGTTATTTTTTCTTCGCTTAAACCCATTACCGCCGCCATTGCGCCGTCGTAGTTTTCGCTTAATTCGTTCATTTCCTTAGCACGGACGAGTACGAGTTTGTATGCGTTTTCTTCGCTTAACGCTCCGGAAAAGCACAACGCAGGGATCTCGCCGAGAGAAAAACCTGCTAAATAATCGGGTTTAATTCCGTTTTTACGAAGTTCTTCGGCGAAAGCAAGTGCGGTTAAAAACAGCGCAGGTTGCGCGTTTTTCGTTAGGTTCAGTTCGCTTTGTTTGCCGTAAAAACAAGTTTTTTGCGTGCCGAAATTAAGGTTTTCGCCCATATCGAAAATCCTTTTTGCGTTCTCGCTCGTGCGGTACAGGTCCAGTCCCATACCCACGGTTTGCGCGCCTTGCCCGGAAAAAAGAAAAGCGATTTTGCCCATTTTATCCCCTGTCGTACACGGCGTTTTTGTCGGCGACGGCAAAAGTTAAGGTGCCTTTGGCAAAGGTTTCTTCGCCCACTTTTACCACCGCTTCGAATGCGGTAAGCACGCCGCCCTGACGAATTTTTTTCACGGAAACGTCCAGCGTGTCACCGGGAATTACCGCTTTCATAAACTTGAATCCGTCCACTTTGAGCAGTACGTCGACCTTGCCGTCGTCTTCGCCGAGATCGATACAAATCGAGCAAAGTTGCGCGCAACATTCGATTATCAGCACCCCCGGCATAATGGGCGCGCCAGGAAAATGTCCGACGAAATACGGCTCGTTAATCGACACGTTTTTTATTCCGCGCGCACTTTCGCCTTTAACGAACTCCGTCACCCTGTCCACGAATTGGAACGGCGGACGTTGTTTCAGCCTTTCGTTTACTTCGAGTATGGTCATCATAGCGACAAACCCCCGTCAATAATTATTACTTGCCCCGTGACGTAAGAAAACGCGTCGTCGCACAAAGCGCAAACCACGCTTGCCACTTCGTCCGCTTTCCCGAACCGTCCGCAGGGTATCGCCTTTGCGTATTCCGATTTTTTATCTTCGCCGAGAGAATCGATTATTTCGCTTTCGATAAACCCAGGCGCAACCGCGTTGACTCTGATATTTTTCGGAGCGAGTTCTTTCGCAAGTACTTTCGTCATTGAATTGATCGCGCCTTTCGTCGCCGAATACACGCTTTGCCCCGGCAACGCAACGAACGAACTTACCGACGAAACGTTGATAATAACTCCGCTTTTTTGGCGAAACATTTTTAATGCGGCTTGACGGGCGCAATAAAAACAACCTTTAACGTTTACGTCAAAACTTTTGTCCAACGTTTTTTCGTCAAGCATCAGCAAAAACTCGTCTTTCACTATCCCTGCGTTATTAACCAAAACGTCGATACTTCCGAAAGTTTTTACCGTGAAGTTTATAAGGTTTTTAACTTGATTTGCATCGGTAATTTCCGCTTGAAAAATCTCCGCTTTTCCGCCGCTAGACGTTATTTCTTCTTTTACCTTTTTTGCCTTTTCTTCGTTCTTTCCGTAGTGCAGAACCACGGCGTAGCCGCTTTGGGCAAGTTTTTTTGCGCAAGCCGAACCGATCGCCCCGGACGCACCCGTAATCAACGCTGTTTTCATACTATCTTCCTTCGTCTTTACCGAGTACGACGGCACAGCACGATCCGCCCGTTGCGCTCGATATTACCATTATTTTTTCTACCTTTTTACCGTTATCCGACGTGCCGATACTTTTAATCGCTCCGCTTAAAGTAAGCGCGGCGGTCACAACGCAAAGCATAGCGGTACTCGCTCTTCCGTCGCCGAAATATTCTTTAATATTAAGCGCGTTTACGTCGCCGAACAGTTCTTCTATCTCTTTGTTATTAGTTATTACGTCTTCGCTCGGCAAATCGAAATAAAGCGCGCCTATTTCTTTTGCGGACGTTTTTGCGTCCGTCAACGCTTGTCTTATCGCCGAGAGCACCCCGTCACCATCAACGCAAAAATCGCCGTAAGGGGTACTGAAATGCGATTTTCCGTATCCGTAAATACGGCAATGTACTTTTGCTCCGCGGTTAAAAGCGTTTTCTTTTTCTTCAACAAGCACGCTCGCCGCACCGTCGGAAAGAACTCGCGTGGCGTCTTTCCCGTCGAAAAATCCGATTTTTTCGTACAAGTCGGTAATCGTATCGCTGCCGTCGTCCGCACCCACCGAGAGAATAGCCTTTGCACGGCGTTTTTTAATCTCTTCGCACGCGACAGCCACACATTCAAGTCCTGACTGCGAACCGTTGGTTAACGTTGCGTTATATCCTTTTATTCCCGAGCAAATGGACAGATGACCGCCTGCGGCGTTGTATACGGTATTAGGAAATTTGAATGCGCTGCCTGCCTTGATACCTTTTTCTACGAGTGTTTTTTGAAAATCGCACCCACCGCCGAGCGAACCGAGAGCAGTGCCGATTATGATACCGGTATCGAAGGAATTTTCTTCGTTTACGTCGTATTTTCCATCCTTAAGCGCGTTAATTCCCGATACGGTAACCATTTTGCCGAGATTGTCCATTTTACGGTAAAGCGGCATTTTTATACCGAGAGAAAGAAGTTCTTCCACGCTGATTTCCGTATTAATAACCGCCGAATCAGGTTTTTCCCTTCCGTCGAATTTCTCGACTAATTCGTCGATATTCTTAACAAACGGCGTGGTTATTCCTATTCCGGTAATAACCGCTTTTCTTTCGATTTCCGTTTTTTCTTCGTTTAATGTTTTTGCTTTTTTTGTGAAAATCACGCTTGCGTTCGTTCCGCCGAAGGCAAACGAATTGTTCATTACGGCAGATAAATCCGCTTTTTTTGCCGTGTTTTTTACCACGTTTACGGTTTGTTTATTTTCGCCGTCTTGCTCTTCGGAATTATCTTCGTCAAAGCCCGTAGTCGGCAAAATATAGCCGCTTTCTAGCGTTTTTACGCAGAAAACCGCTTCCATTGCGCCTGCCGCACCCAGACAATGTCCGGTCATCGACTTCGTGGAACTTACGTCCACCGTCGTTCCGTCAAAAATTTTGCTTAGCGACAGCCGCTCCGCTTCGTCGTTTTTCTTCGTTCCCGTGCCGTGAGCATTGACGTAGCCGACTTCGCTCGGAGTACAATTTGCGTCCGAAAGAGCGGTTTTTATAGCGTTTATTTGCCCTTCTCCGTCCGCTCTCGGAGCGGTAAGGTCGTATGCGTCGGCGGTAATTCCGCTCCCTGATACGAAACAATAAATCTTTGCGCCGCGCTTTTTGGCGTGTTCGTACGATTCGACGATCAACGCCCCCGCGCCTTCTCCGAGCGTAATGCCTTCGCTACGGTTAAACGGCGAACAACCTTTCGGATCGAGCGCGTGCAGAGCGAGAAACCCGGCAAACGGTACGCCCGAAAAAGCGTCGCTGCCGCCGACTATCGCAACGTCTTGTTTACCTTGTTCTATAAGGTCGCAAGCGATCGAAATCGACATAGTGCCTGCGGCGCAGGCGTTGGCAACGTTGGTGACGAACCCTTTCGCGCCGTATTCTTCGGCAATTTTGACCGCAATGGGCGCAATGGGCATATTGAGCGCGTTTTCTTTTGTCGGAAAACCGCCGTAATAGCGTTCTCCGCTACGCACTCCGCCGATACAACTACCGAAAATTACCGCCGTTTTTTCGCCGAAACAAGTAATTTTGGCGTCGGAAACGGCTTCATTAACCGCGTGAAGGGCAAGACTAACCGATCTGTCGCAACCGCTTTTTTCGACGTTTTTATCCGTTACTTCGGCGGCTAAATCGGCGTAGCAACCTTCGGTATCGACGGTGGTAGTTTTTTTAATGCCGTTTTTGCCGTTTTTTGCGTTTTCGAAACACTCGTCGGCGGTATTGCCGAGCGCACAGATAAGACCTAATCCGGTAATTACGACTCGTTCTCTTTTCAAAACGTTATTCCTTATGTCCGACGATGTAAGCAACGATGGAATTTATCGTAGCGAAGTTTTCACGCGGAATACCCGTCATATCTACTCCGTATTCGCCGTCCGCAAACGCGATAATTTCCAGTCCGTCGATAGAACCCAGCCCGATTTCTCCGTCGCCGAAAAGCAAAACGTCGTCTTTAAGCAGTTCTTTTTCGATGCCGAGCGTTTCGCTTATAAAGTTTTTTAACGCTTCTTTTACTTCGTTTTCGTTTAACATTGGTACTCCTTATTCGGTTTTTAACACGGTCGCAACCGCGTATTCGCCGTGATGACTTATCGAAACTTTCAGTTCGGGGTGGTCGATTACGAAAGGCTTTCCGCTTTCGTCGTTGTCGATACGGTAAAACAGGTAGTTTTTATCCTGCGTTGCCTTAAAAATCGCTTCTTTGCACGCCCACCGCGCCGCCGCAAACTCTGCCTTGCGCTTTTCGCTTTTGAACGAAGAAAACTTTTCGTACTCGTTTTCTTTGAGAAAAAACCGATAAAACCGCTCGTCTTTTCCCGAAAAATCGCAAATATTCGCTATGTCTACGCCGATTTCCATTCGCCTACCCCGTATTGCGCATTTCTTAACACGCCGCTTATAATTATATCAAATATTCCGCTTTTTTTCAATACGAGAAGTCTATATTAACGAAAACTAACGTATAAACGAAAAAATATATCAAAATATAAACTTATCGGTTTATAAAAAAAAGAACGGTCGCCCGTCCTTTTTTATTAAGTTTACAGATTGGATTACTTAGCGATTTTTACGTAAGCGCCGTCTTTAAGCGCAAAGTATTCGATTTTTTTGGTGTCGATATTGTAAACCGCTACGCTGTATTCCGTCGCCATAATGCCTTTGGTTTCGATAAGGTAATAGTTGCCGTCGGCAAGGTTAAGTCCTGCGTATTTCTCGTTTATTGCGGCTACGTCGCCGATCTTATTGATAAAGGTTTCGAGAAGTTCGGAGTATAGATATCCGTCGTCTATTCCGAATCCGTAAACGCCGTCCGCGTTCTTGTCGGTTCCGCTGGCAAAGGTGCTGGACTGGTAACCGATCATTTCGAGATCGTCGAAGAAGAACAGGAAGAATTCAGCCGCTACGGAGTTGTCGAGTTCGTGCAGGTCATATCCTTCCGCAACGAGTTTGTCGAGAATTTTTTGTCTTTCGGGGTATTGGCTCGTCGGGTATCCGGGATGTCCTTTGTAGTAGTAGGTGTAATCCTTGCCGTATACTTCCATAGTGATACGCATATAGTCTTCGAGGTTGCCGTTTTCGTCGCCCCAACTCGTACCGAGTATCATCATTTTCTTTTTGCCTGCTTCGTCAGCCGCCGCAAAGGTTTCGTCGTCGATATGATAAAGCGCTTTGAACGCCGCTTTTTCTTCTTCGGAAAGCGCGGCAAGCAAACTGTTAAGATAACATTCTTTTCTTCCGAGCGCCTTGGTGTCGTTTATGATCTTGTTGGCAAAATCGGCGTCTTCAAGAATAAGGTTTTCGTTGGCACGAAGTCTTCCCGCATACCAAACGAAGTTGCCCGGCATTTCGGTGTAAGCAACGTACATATAGTTTTTCAGCGACCAGTGATAATCCGCAAGAGCGGTTCTTTTATGGTCTTTGAGATATTGATGCCAGGAAGCGACGAGTTGATCGTGTTTCGCTTGCGGATCGGCAACGTTGTAGGTCGCTTTCAGTTCGCCCGCGGTACCCGAACCGTCGGAGAAAAGGTACGCTTTCCAGTTTTCGGTAGGTATGCTCGTTTCGATAAAGATACGGCTGGGTACGGAAAGGAATAAGTCGGTAAAGTATCCGGTAAGGGAAACTTCGGGGTTGATTTCGTAAAGTTCTTTCGCCCAGAACGCAAGCGCGTCAATCGCTTTGTCCCACGGCTCGTCGGTGATAACGGGGATTCTCTTCATATTCGGAAGAAGCGCGTCCCAGTTGTAGGCCTTGTTTCTCGCAAGCCATACGTACGTTTCGGCAGTGCTGTCAAGATACGTGGTGTCCGCGTCGCACATCATAAGAGTGAAAAGCGATACCGGGAAAGTAGCCGCCATAAACGCAAAATTCGCTTCGCTTACGCATACGTTGGCGTCAACCGCGGTTTCGTAAGTTTCTTTCAAATCTTCGGAATAAAGTTTTGCCTTAACGACAAATCTTCCACCAAACAATCCGTCAAGCGCAAATTCGTTTTTGGCAAGTTCTTCCGCGTTCGTAATCGTTTTGCCGGCGATAAGTCTGTTTCTGTAATACGCTCCGATTTCCGCTTTGCCGAGTTTTTCGGATACGTTGGACAACTTAACGGTAAGCGACTTGTCGTCAACCGCTTTTTGCATAGCGGATACGTTGGCGGTAAGGGAATCCCTATTCCAAACTGCGTAAAGCGTAACGTCTTGTTCCGCTACGAACACGCCTTTGTCCGCATAACGGATCGCACCGTTCTTTTCTTCCGCCCAACCGGCAAAAGTAGCGTTTCCGTTGGTGAAAGCGTTTTCAACGAGCGAAGAAACCGCTCCTTTTTCAAACTCGCTTGCAGGCATAGTGCCGGTTCCGCCGTTCGCATCGTAAGTTACGGTAACTTTGTCGCTTTCTTTGTCTTTACAAGCAACGAAAGAAATTGCCATAACGAAAACGAGTACCAGCGCAAGCACTGTGAATAACTTCTTTTTCATCTGTTCCTCCTAAATTTTTCGGGAAAATAAAAAATCCCCTTATTAGTTTGGATTATACCATTAAATATTATTTTTGTAAAGTAGTATAATATAATACCCCCCTTATCGCAACGGTTTTTATCGCCGTAACGCAAAAAACGGAAGAGAAAATCTCTTCCGTTTTTTCGTAAAATTAAGTTCTTCCGTCAATTACGCTTGTTTAGTGAAAGACGCATTGAAGACATCTTCACCGTAAGAATCGGAGAAGTGTACGTCAATTCCGGTGCTAGTTACGGTAATCGTGTTTTCGCCGCCATCGTAATTAGCAAAGTTGTTTACGTTTTTCTTCGATCCTTCGCCGCTGTAAGTGAAAGTATATTCCGTTCCGTTGTTGTACGTTCCGTTTCCTTTCCCGTCGAGCGTGATAACATTCCTACCGTTTACATACGTTCCTTCGAGTCCGTCGAGAGCAACGGGTTCTTCGGGTTTGGTGGAAGCGGTGTAAGTTACGGTTTTGGTTTCGAATTCGGGTCCTTCCATGTATTCGTCCCATTTAGCGTGACAGTCGTGAGATACGATAATATTGTCAACGTCTTTACTAATAACATAATCTACGGTATTGTCTTTCCAACCTTCAACGCCTGCGTCTACGTCTTTACCTTTGTAGGTGATCGTAGTTCCGTTCCAGTTAAGTTTGCAATCGGTAAGGGTTCCGTTGACGTAGAGTTTAACGTTTTTGCTTTCGTCCACTACGATTTCGATCTTATCTTCGCCGTTTACGTAGTAACCTGCCATTTCTGCGACTTTGTTTTCGATAACCGCGTCTTCAGTCTTGAAGATTTGTTTTCCGTCCGCTTTAACGAGAACTTTACCGCTGTATTCTATGCTGTAGGCTCCGTTGTAAGAGTAAGAAGTCTTCGCAATGGTGATGGTCTTTCCGTCTGCGCTTACGGTGTAGGTACCTGCGTAGATATTCGGGCTGCCATAGGAAGATTTGTAAGTAAGGGTCGCTCCGCCGTAACCGTCGATAAGCAGTTCATAGTTGGCATTCGCATCGTTAACGTACAAAGCGGAATCGACGTCTTGGACAAGAATTTCGAAAGTTTTGTTTTCGGAATCGATTTTAATTGCCGCTATGATCATTCCTACTGCGTTTTCGTCGTAAATAAGTACCGCGCCGGCTGCGTTGAATGCGTAGCACATAGTTATATTTTCACCGTCGGCTCCTTTCGACGAGATAGCGTCGAAACCGTCGAGATAAGCGGTTATACCGTCGGAAGCGTTGGTGTAAGTACCTCTTTCTTCGCCTGCTATATCAAGCGTTCCGTCATAGCATTGAACGATGAGCGTTTTTCCGTCGCAGGTCATAGTGAGTTCTTGTCCTTCGGCAAAGTCTTTGTCGAAAGCAGCCAAAGCGTAAACGTCTTTGCTGTCAGCGTTCTTGTATTGGTATACGAAGTAAGTCGTTTCGCCCGCAACCATCTTGAAGAGGGTGCTCGTCGTTTCACTGTTGTAGTAACTTCCCGCATCGGTTACGTTGGCAAACCAGATACCGTTAAGACTGCCGGTTACGTCGCTTATCGTGAAGTAAAGGATGTTGCCGTCTTCGTCTCTCGTTATAGCGTTTTTGATGGTTTTGCTCGTCAAAGTGGAACTTTGGTTCTCTCTGTATTTCAAAATCATATTTTTGCCGGAAACCGTAGCGTAGCAATAGTAGTAGTTTGCGGTGTCGATAACGCCGTTCGTGACGTTCATTATAGAACTGTTGGCGGTAGAGTTATCTTTCTTGAATATTCCGTTAATTGCGCTCGCCGCTTTTTTAAGCGTGTAAGAGGTAGGAACAAATTGTTCTTCAACATCATCCCATGCGGTATACGTAAGCGTCATGTTGCCGTCCGCACCGATGAACATTTCGTAAGTAACTTTCGAACTATAACTTCCTTTGGTGTAAACAATTTTACCGGTAGAAGCATCGTAAGAAACCGCTATATCGCGTTCTCCCATAAAGGTCGCTTTGCTGCCGTCGGCATTGAATATTACGCTTTCGCCTTTGGTTGTATCGGCGAACGCTCCGGTGTAATCCGCCGCGCTGTTGAATTTCGCTTCGAACGTAATGGTAAGTCCGCTGAGCGCAGCGTCTTCCGCTTTGGTCGAACCTTTATACCAACCGAGGAAGAAAGAATTTTCTTTGCTCGGAGCGGCAGGAATATCGCTTGCGGCGAGTTTGCTGCCGAAATCTCTGTAGATCGTGGAAACGGTTTCTTCGCCGTTTTTGAAGACTACGATTGCCTTAGCCTGTTCGATTTCGGCGGTGTAAGTAACGTTTGCGTAATAAAGGGTTTCTTCAACCGCTTCGATGTCGAATGCGTCGTTGCCGTTATACCAACCGGAGAACGCATAGGGATCTTCCACGGTGGGATCTTCGGGTACGTCTGCGGCAGTGATAGCCTGACCGTACTTAATATTGATAGTCGTTACTTCTTCGCCGTAAACGAATTTAACGGTAACGTCGATTTGATCGGCGGGGG
>CAJLYQ010000063.1 GCA_905210905.1 uncultured Christensenella sp.
GCAAATCATCAGACCGAGTAACGGCGAACCCGTTGCCCGGTCTTTTTTTATGCCCCAAAAAAGCGTAATTTCACACTTGAAGTCTGTCGGACGATAAGCACCGTCCAACAGGACTTGAACCTTGATATAAAGGAATGAAACAGGGGAAGAAAAGATCAGAAACCAAGGTGTCGCATAAATGGTACAGCCTGTTTTTTACATTCGTATAGAAATATGGTATAATATAGTTAATTAAAATGGAGAGGTATAGAAGTAGCGGTCTATGAGATAGGAAAAGGTTTACAAAATCAAACTCGTCAAAATACTTGAGATTTTGCGCCAAGATTCCGATGAAGACAATTACATAGAATCCACGGAAATACTCTCTAAACTCTCTGCTATGGGTATAGAGTGCGACAGGCGAACGCTGTACGGAGATGTTGACGTTCTCAATGATTTCGGGTGCGAAGTACTGTGCGAGAAGAACCCCGGCAAGCCGAATAAGTATTGTGTGGTGGACCGCACTTTGACGTCCCGGAACTTCGCATTCTTATGGATGCGGTGCAGGCATCGAGTTTTATTACACCGAGCAAAACCGAAGTCCTATTGGATAAAATAGCCGACCTTGGCGGTAGCCACCGTGCGGAACTCTTGCGGAGCAATATCGTAATATATGTGATAAAGATTTGCGAAATTTTAGATTGTAACGTAAGCGATGTAATGACAGTAGATAAAATCTCGGAGTAGACTTCTCTATACATTATATATAATATATAGGAAGAACGCCAACAAGGAAAACAACTTGGCGAACTTGAAAAAGAAGAACGCCAAGTTCGCCAAAAATGCAAAAATTCTTTGGCGAACTTCCCAAATAAGAAAAAGGCACGGTTACGGAACCGTGTTTTTTGTTTGGTGAATAGACCTTGAATAATGAGCCGTAGTTGTTCAGATTCAAGGTCTTTTTATATGTATTAAGGCAGATATTTCCTGATAAAATATCATATTCAGGTACGCATTTCAAAATGGAAACTTTTTCAGGGAAAATCAGAAAATCCTTTTGAGAACAAACTAACCCTTTCGTTTTCGAACCGTTACTGTTCAGTTCGCGGCTTGGAGTTTTCCTTATATTTATTGGAATAGTTGGCTTCGAATTTATCCGGTGTCTGGTTCATGAGAATAGAATGCGGACGCTTGTTATTATAGAAGTTAATGTATGTTTCAATACTTTCGAAAAATCTTTTTCTGTTTTGAAGCGATAACGATATAATGCTTCTCGCTTGAAACTACCAAAAAACGATTCCATAACAGAATTATCATAAGACATTTCGGGGTTTGAAAAAGATTGCGTAATGTGAATGCTTCTTAGGTATTTTCTGAACTCATTAGACGTATAGTTGCTTCCTTGGTCGCTGTGAAAAAGCAGTTTTTCGGTAGGTTGTCTTTTCTCATAAGCCATTTTAACGACGGCTTTTGTCTGTTGCGTGCTGTTGTGGCGAGAAACTTTGTATGCGATAACTTTTCTTGCGTATAAATCTAAAACAACACAGATATAATACATTCTGTTAAATACGCTGAAGTACGTAACATCGCTCACCCAAACTTCATTAGGATGAGAAACGTGAAATTGTTGTTGCAATATATTTGCTTTTCGTTCCTGATGCTGTTTGTAAAGCGTTTTCGCGCAGGCACGAATAGAAAACATCCCGTTCTCGTGCATAATCTTCGCAACGGTGGATTCGGATATGGCGTACCCTCGGTCTTTCAAAATCGCATAAATTTTACTGCTTCCGAAAATTTCGTTGTAATCGTGAAATATCTGTTCGATAACAGGAAACATTTCTGACTTTCTGTTTGCGGCTTTCGTGTTTCCGTTTTTGTTGCGCAGTATGTGGTTGTAGTAACTTCCTTTTGCGACTTTAAGGGCTTCGCATAAGATATACGAAATTTTATATTTATATATAATGTTATCGGAAAAAGGGTAAATTATAATCGTTTATCGGCGCAAAGCGAACGGGCGCACGACGGGCGTCCGCTAAAAAAACACCGAAAAAAATCTAAAAAAAATTTCATAAAAACAATTGACATATATTCCTAAATAGTATATAATATCATTAGTAAAAAGGAAAAGAGAAAAAACAAGGCGTACGACAAATGAAAAGGAGCACCATTCAAAGAAAGTTAACGCTCGAAGCGGTCAACAGCCTTCATTGCCACGCCACGGTTGAAGAAGTATATGAAGAAGTGTCTAAAGAGCATCCGAGCGTCAGCCGCACTACGGTTTACAGAAATCTCAAAGACCTTTCGGATAGCGGAGAGATAAGAAAGATAAACAACTCCGGCGGGGCGGACAGGTTCGACCATATAGTGGAAAAGCATTATCACGTCCGCTGCGACAAGTGCGGCAAACTGTTCGACGTGGATATGCCGTATATGGGCGAAATTCAGGAAAACGTACGCAATACGCACGGATTTATAATTAACGGATATGACCTTATGTTCCGCGGGGTATGCCCCGATTGTCAGGAAAAAGGGGCGGAAAAAGCGGACGAAAAATAAAAAATTTTATGGAGAATAAAAAATGGCTGATTGCAACTGCAAAGTAAACGAAAACGAATGCGCACCTAAGAAAAACAGATACGAAGGCACCAGGACCGAGAAAAATCTCGAAGCGGCGTTCGCCGGGGAGAGTCAGGCGAGAAACAAGTACACCTATTTTGCTTCGGTAGCGAAGAAAGAAGGTTACGAACAGATTTCGTCGCTTTTCCTTAAGACCGCCGAAAACGAGAAAGAGCACGCCAAAATGTGGTTCAAAGAATTAAACGGAATAGGCGACACCGCCGAAAATCTCTGCGCCGCCGCAGCGGGCGAAAATTACGAATGGACGGATATGTACGACGGCTTTGCCAAAACCGCCGAAGAAGAAGGCTTCCACGACCTTGCCGCAAAATTCCGTCTCGTAGCGGCTATCGAAAAATCGCACGAAGAAAGATACCGCGCGCTGCTTAAAAACGTAAAAACGGCGGAAGTATTCGCAAAGAGCGAAGTTAAAGTGTGGGAATGCAGAAACTGCGGACATATAGTCGTCGGCAAGAAAGCGCCCGAAGTATGCCCCACCTGCAATCATCCTCAGAGTTACTTCGAAGTCCGCGCCGAAAATTATTGATGGGTACCGATATAAATAACGATAACGTAAAATCCGTCGGCGTAGACGCAAGCGCGCTTTTCAATATAAGTTACGGCTTATACGTCGTTACCACCAACGACGGGGAAAAGGATAACGGCTGCATAGTCAATACGGTGGTTCAGATTACGGCGTCTCCGCTTAAAGTGGCGGTAACCGTAAACAAACAGAATTATACGTGCGAAACGATTGTTAAAACGGGCGTTCTGAACGTCAACTGTCTTACGGAAAGCGCACCCTTTTCCACTTTTGAAAGATTCGGTTTTAAAAGCGGCAGAACCGCCGACAAATTCGGCGGAGAAAATCTTAAACGCAGCGCGAACGGTTTAGTCGTGCTTTCGGAAAACGTCAATTCGTTTTTCTCTCTCGCGGTGGAAGAGAAAATCGATTCAGGCACGCATATCACGTTTATATGTTCGGTAGAAGAAGCGGCTAATCTTTCAAAAGGCGAAACAATGACCTATTCTTATTACCATAAAAACGTCAAACCCAAACCCGCACCCAAGGCGGCGAAGGGGTTTATATGCAAGATATGCGGATACGTTTACGAAGGCGAAACGCTGCCGCCCGACTTCGTATGCCCGTGGTGTAAACACGGCGCGGCGGATTTTGAACCGGTTACCTGAAACAATTGCGGAGCATATCCGCAGAAAAAATATTAAAGGAGTATATATATGAGAAGTATTACTAAACTCGATTTACAGTATGCACACCGTTTTTACGGATTTAAGGGTGAAGCGCAGTATCTTCACGGACACACGGGGACTCTTACCATAGAAGTGGAAGACTCCGTCAACGCGGGCGTCAATATGGTTTTCCCCTGCAACGAAATACAGAAGACCGCCTGGGACGTCCTTAAAAACTTCGACCACGCGCTCGTTCTTCGCAAAGACGACCCGCTTCTTCCCGCGATTTTAGCGGTATACGAAAAACAGGGAATAAAGGACGGTGCGCCCACAAACGTTATGAAAGGACCTGCGTTCAGCACCGAACTCGCCACAGCGTATCCCGATTGCCGTCTCGTCGTTACCAAAGAAACGATGACGGTGGAAGGTATGATAAAAATCGTTTACGACCTTTTGAAAGACAAACTCAATATCGTAAAACTTACCTTTACCAGCGGCGTCAACGCGGCTTCGGAAGAATTTCCTTCGCGCCTGAGTTTAAGCCGTTGCCCGCTCTGCGGAATCACGCTCGACGAAAACGGCGTTTGCCCCAAATGCGGTTACAAAAAACCGTAAGTCGTGTGAAAACGGTTTAATATGACCTGTAAAAAGGTGGCGGAAGTCGGAAAATCCTACTTCCGCCGTTTTTTTCTTTTGCCGCAACCTTTCCGTTTTTTAAAATAAAGCAAATGAGACCGATATGGAAAAATCATTGGTTACTTTTTCGTTCGACACACTCTCAAAAATCGCCCGAAAAACGAGATTTTGTCGTACATACACAAGTGTAACGGTCAAAATCGATCCGGAAGAGAAAAAACGAGAAAAACGGAGATTTCGAGAGATTTCTCCGTTTTTCTCGACCCTAACTTTTTTCGAATTTCCATAGATCCATTTTCGATATTTTTTCAAGTCGAAGGATTCGAACTACCGAAAACGCACTATTTTGAGAATTTCATAACGAATGAAAGCAACACGAAGGACTTGAACCCGCGACAAGGTTTCATACTCTTTCGTTTTTTTATGTTAATGTGATTATTAATGGGATTGCAATGGTTATACTGAAAAAATTATTATCTCATCTTATTCCCTGTTGCACTTTTGTTGCACTTTGTTCAGTAAAATTACCAAAAATATAAAAGTGAGCTATACTTCTGTCAGCCAGGAAGCGATCTTTATTAAAGATACTGCCGGCAGACTGAGTAAAGCAGACCTGATAGTTCCTGAGACAGAAACCGGTTTACAAGGTTTTATCGGTTTGAAGGATGATAAAACAAGAAAGTCTCTGGATATACCCGAAGACGGTGTGATCATCAGCCGTACTTACGAAAAGCATCATGATATTATGGAGTTGCCGAAAAAGATGCTTATATACAAAAAGGAGAGGAAATGACCATACTTGCAGTCAGCAACAACTTTAGCTTGCTGGAGAGATTGTGCAACGGATTATCGAGCATACTTCCGGATGCCGACATTATTCGTGAGGCCGATTCGCTAATGGCAGGCAAATATTCGTTTAATCATCACATTGACATGATGTTCGCGGACGTTAATATGAAAAGGATGTGCGGAGAGGAGCTTATTCAGTTTGTCAGGCAGGAACATCCGGGAGTATTGTCCTATCTTATCGTGCCAAGCGGAGAGATCAACGATTTTCCGTTTCTTACATCTGACGAGGTTACCGGGATCATAGAAGAACCGTTAACAAAAGAGTCCTTGGAAAAGGCACTGGATATAAAGCGCCGATAATGGAATTACAATGAAGTAATAATAAATAAAGAGAGAATACAAGATATGAACAAGCAGATTTTCCGTAAAAAGAGCGTTGACAGAATGTCCTCGCCCGAACAGTTGAACGATTACATAAAGGTCACCAACCCCGGCGTGTGGATGGCACTCGCGGCGATCGTGATCCTGCTCGTCGGCGTTTGCGTTTGGGGCGTTTTCGGTAAACTTGAAACAAAGCTGTCGGTTGCGGCGGTAAGCCGGGACGGACAGACGGTGCTGTATGTTAAAGAGGACAATTTATCATCCGTAAAGGAAAATATGAGCGTTTACATAGGCGATGGGACTTATAAAGTCACATCGGTGAGCTCGCAACCTGTGTCGGTTACCGAAGAAATAAGCGAATACGCAAGGCACACAGGAGGGTTGAGCATTGGAGAATGGGTATACGTCGTGCAAATTGACGGAAATATTCCGGACGGAGCGTATCGGGCGCAGATCGTTACCGACAGCGTGTCCCCCTTGTATTTTGTATTTAATTGAGGCGGCGTATGGAAAACAAAAAGCAGAAAATCAAGCAACCGCTCACAAAAGGTGTAGCGAAAGTACCCGTCGTCATGCAGATGGAAGCGCTGGAGTGCGGCGCGGCGTCACTTGCTATGATTTGCGCTTATTACGATAAATGGATACCGCTGGAACAGATAAGACTTGACTGCGGCGTATCGAGGGACGGAGCGAACGCAAAAAATATTCTCGTTGCCGCCCGAAACTACGGCTTTACCGCCAAAGGGTACCGATACGAGCCGGACGATCTGAAAAAATACGGGAAATTTCCGTGTATCATTCACTGGAATTTCAATCATTTCGTCGTGCTTGACGGATTCAAAGGGAAAAAAGCCGTAATAAACGACCCTGCGAAGGGAAGTTATACCGTTTCGATGGAAACTTTCGATCGGTCGTTTACGGGCATATGCCTGATGTTTGAACCGAACGAAGAATTCGCGCCGTCGGGTAAAAGAAAAAGCGTTCTTTCGTTTGCGATAAGCCGCCTGCGCGGAGCGAAAACCGCAGTTGCATTCGTAGTGTTCACGATGCTGATTTCCGCGCTGATCGGTATTATTACGCCGGCGTTTTCCCGCATTTTTATGGATAGACTGCTTACGAAAGAAAGCCCGGAATGGTTTTATCCATTTATGATTGCGCTGTCCGTTATGTCCGCATTGCAGTTGATAATAGCGGCGCTTGAAACCTATTACAGCAACAGAATCAACGGCAAACTCGCAAGCGTCGGCAGCAGCACTTTTCTTTGGAAAGTTCTGCATTTGCCGATGGAATTTTTCTCGCAACGTCTGGCGGGCGATATCCAGGGCAGACAGGGCTCTAACGCAGGCATAGCCAACAGCGTGGTCAATACCTTCGCGCCTCTTGCATTAAACGCGATCATGATGGTGTTTTATCTCGTTGTTATGATACGGTACAGCTGGATTCTAACGCTTGTAGGCCTTTCGTCGCTCGTCATCAATGCGTGGATGTCGCGTATCATTTCCCAAAAGCGCATCAACATTACGCGCGTTTCGATGCGTGATGCGGGAAAGCTGGCAGGCGCAACAGTCGCCGGTGTGGAAATGATAGAGACTATCAAAGCAAGCGGTGCGGAAAACGGATTTTTCGAAAGATGGGCAGGCTATCAGGCGAGTGTCAATGCGCAGAAGGTCAAGTACGCAAAGATAAATCAGTATCTCGGAATGATACCTTCCGTCGTTTCAACAATAACGGGTATCGTCGTGCTGACGCTGGGCGTATGGTTTGCGATGGAAGGAACTTTTACCGTCGGTATGATCATGGCGTTTCAGGGAATGCTTTCTTCCTTCAGTGCACCGGCTACAACCTTTATATCCGCAGGGCAGACCATACAGGAGATGCGCACGCAGATGGAACGGATCGACGACGTTATGCTTTATCGCGACGACGAGTGCTACAAGGCGCAAGGGAAAGAAGATCATCTTACCAAACTGAAAGGGAATATCGAACTGAAAAACGTAACGTTCGGCTATTCGCGGCTTTCCAAACCTGTCATAAAGGATTTTTCTCTTAACGTAAAACCGGGGGAAAGGGTTGCCCTTGTAGGCTCTTCGGGTTGCGGAAAATCGACGATATCCAAACTCGTGTCGGGGCTGTATCAGCCTTGGAACGGGGAAATTCTTTACGACGGAAAACCGCTCTCCGAAGTGGATCGCGACGTGTTTACGGGTTCGCTTGCCGTTGTGGATCAGGAAATTACTCTGTTTGAAGATACCGTTGCAAACAATATAAAAATGTGGGACGATTCGATAGAAGACTTTGAAATGATTATGGCGGCACGGGACGCGCAGATGCACGAAGAGATCATGCGCCGCGACGGCGGTTATAATTGTCGCATTGCCGAAGGCGGCAAGGATTTTTCGGGCGGACAAAGGCAAAGGCTGGAAATTGCAAGAGTTCTCGCAAAAGATCCTACTATCGTCATTTTAGACGAGGCGACGAGCGCGCTCGACGCAAAAACCGAGTTCGACGTCGTAAATGCGATAAAAGACAGGGGGATAACCTGTATCGTCGTGGCGCACAGACTTTCCACCGTGCGCGATTGCGATAAAATCATCGTTCTTGACGACGGCGTCGCAGTTGAACAGGGTGCGCACGAGGAACTATATGCAAAAGGCGGTATATACGCTCGGCTTATTTCCAACGATTAAAGGAGTAGCGTATGGGATGGTTTGAAGAACAGATAAAACTACGGAGCGAAAAGGACGGGGAAGTGCTTGACGAGGCGTTAAAAAACGTTTCCGCCATAATAGAAGGGAAAAAGCGTCGGTCGTTCAGCGACGACAGGGAAAAGATAAAAAGCGCGCTTGACGAGGTTCTGGCTTATTACGGAGTACGTCCCCGCGATATTCCGCACGACGTGAAAGAGGTTAACGACCAGATTGAATATTCGTGTCGCCAAAGCGGCATTATGTACCGCTCGGTAAAACTTGAAAAAGGATGGTATCGCGACGCAGCCGGCGCTATGCTCGGAAGATTAAAATCCGGCGAGGTCGTGGCGCTTCTGCCCAATAAACTCGGAAGATACGTCTTTTTCAATCCGAATACGCAAAAAAGAGTAAAACTTAATCGCAAAACGCAAGAATGGTTTGAGGAAGACGCGTATTGTTTTTATAAGCCTTTTCCGCTTAAAAAAATCGGCATACGCGATTTAATAAAATATATTTTTTCAACAATAGACGTTTCCGTGATTGTATACATCGTTGCGATCACGCTCTTCGCGACTCTCGTCGGCATGATAACGCCTAAAATAACGAAAATACTGTTTTCCGACGTGCTTGAAAGCAAAAGTCTGCAACTGCTATTGTCGGTTGCGTCTTTCTATGTTTGCACGAGTCTTAGCTTGTTGCTGATACGAGGCATAAAGTCGTTGCTGATGAACAGAGTAAGCATACAAATGGACGTTTCCGTGCAAGCGGCTACGATGGCAAGGGTTCTGTCTCTGCCGCCGAACTTTTTCAAACACTACAGTTCCGGCGAGATTACGTCAAGAGCGCAGAGCGTCAATTCTTTATGCACGTCGCTCGTGCAGACGTTTCTTTCTACCGGTCTTACGTCGTTGTTTTCGCTTTTGTACATAACGCAGGTTTTCGTATATGCGAAAGAACTCGTCGTTCCCGCCTTGTGCGTCACGATTGCAACGCTTGTTTTTTCCGTTGTCAGTTCGTTAGCGCAAATGAAAATCAGTAAAAAGCAGATGGAACTTTCCGGCAAGATGAGCGGGATGACCTATCAGATCATAACGGGCGTACAGAAGATCAAGCTTTCCGGTAGCGAGAAGAGAGTATTCGCCCGTTGGCTGAATTATTATAGCGAAGAAGCCAAACTGACGTACAATCCGCCCAAATTCTTGCTGTTTAACGGCGTTATATCGACCGCTATTTCTCTTGTAGGGACGATTGTGATGTACTTTTTTGCAGTGAAAAGCAACGTATCCGTTGCGGACTATACGGCGTTCAATTCTGCTTACGGCATGCTTTCGGGTGCGCTTATGAGCGTTGCGGGCATAGCGCTTACGGCGGCGAGAATAAAACCCGTGTTTGAAATGGCAAAGCCGATCATGGACGCCGAGCCGGAAATATCCGAGGGAAAGCAGACTGTAACAAAAATTTCGGGCGGTATCGAACTGAGCCACGTCAACTTTCGCTATGACGTAAACTCTCCGCTTGTCGTTGACGATCTCAGTTTGAAGATACGTCCCGGTCAGTACGTTGCCGTAGTCGGGAAAACAGGGTGCGGCAAATCAACGCTTCTCAGGCTGTTACTCGGTTTTGAAAAACCGCAAAAGGGCGCGATCTATTACGACGGAAAGGATTTAGAGACTCTTGATTTACGGGCTCTCAGGAAAAAAATCGGCGTGGTTACGCAAAACGGCAAACTGTTTCAGGGAGATATCTATTCCAACATCGTCATATCCGCTCCGTATCTCTCGGTAGACGACGCGTGGAAAGCGGCGGAAATTGCCGATATTGCGGAAGATATCCGGCGTATGCCGATGGGTATGCACACCGTTATTTCCGAGGGTGCGGGCGGTATTTCGGGCGGGCAGAAACAGCGGCTGATGATAGCGCGCGCGGTTGCGCCCAATCCCAAGGTTTTAATGTTTGACGAGGCGACGAGCGCACTCGATAATATCACGCAGAAAAAGGTATCCGAAGCGCTCGACGGCTTAAAATGTACCCGTATCGTCATCGCTCATCGTCTTTCTACTATAAAGCAATGCGACAGAATCATTGTTTTAGACGGCGGAAAAATCATCGAGGACGGTACATATGACGAACTGATCGCAAAGAAAGGCAATTTTTATGAGCTTGTGGAACGGCAACGGCTTGACAAATAAAAATATTTGCAAAAAAATCAATTAATTTTTTGCAAAACCGGAAAATCGACAGTATAAATAAGTGAAAGACGATTTGAGAAAACACAAAGCGTCGTTCATATAAAAATTATATTCGGAGGTATTAGAATGAACATCTCAAAAGAGCTTTTAGAAAAGGCAAAAACAGCAAAAACGGCAGAAGAACTGATTGAAATGGCAA
>CAJLYQ010000064.1 GCA_905210905.1 uncultured Christensenella sp.
CTGTTATCGCGATTTTCTTTTTATTTTCGTAGTCGTATTTCTTTGAAAGCACCAAAGTTATTGCACTTGCACCAATTCCAGAAGAACCCCATATTAAAATCTCTAGAATAATATAAGCTGTAAAAGAACCTGTTTCGTTCGCTTTATTAGGAAGATTGGGAAAAACTGAAAACTTAAGAATAACAGCTATTACCAATATAGCAAAAGCAACGATAGATATTATTATGCAACTCCTCTTTAATTTTATATCCTCATTCATTTTAATCACTCCTTGAAAACGAATATGATTTCAAAACAAATAATAATCGCTATCAACTAATTATATTATCCCAAAATGTTTCAACGCATCCTTGATCGCTTCTATCATCTTTTCCGATGGATGTTGACGAGGACGCTTAAGTTCTTCGACGGCGTTAGGCGCGTCGTACATCGGCAAGCCGTAACTACGTTTGACTTCGGCGATATAGGCGGTGTGGACTTTGAAACCGTACTTCTCTTCCACATAGGCTTGGATCATTTTATAAGTTACGCGCTCCGCTGGTTTATAGGTTTGGGCGTTCTTTAATAGGGTATCCGTTTGGATACTGTTGTCCTTGTCGAAGTCAACTTTAACTACGATATGACTGTCCGGAATTTTGTGGGAAAGTTGAACCAGCGTCTCAACGTGTTTGGTTTGGGGAAACATATCGTACGGGGTGACGTAGTTTATTTCGTAACCCGATTCGGCGAGAATCTTCAGGTCGCGCGTGAGCGTCGCGGGATTGCAACTTATATAGTAGAGCGTGTGCGCGGTTTTTATTCCGCCGATTGCGCGCAAAACTCTTTCGTCGCACCCTTTTCTCGGCGGATCGAGAATAATATTCAAACTTCGATTTGTCGTATTTTCGGTTAATTCGTCGGATAAAACCTTATTTTTCTTAAGTTTTTCGATAAGTAAAGGAACTTCGATCGCCGCGTCGCCGTTTATATTTACGATCGAATCGGCAAGCCCGTTCTTTTTTGCAAGCGCGTTGCCGTCCGCAGTTGCTTCTTTTACGATTTCCACGTTGTAGACCTTTGCTCCGCGTTTTGCCATAACCGCGCCCAAAGTGCCGACGCCGGCGTAAGCGTCGATTACTATCGGACTAACGCACTTTTCGCCGATTTCGTCGATAATGCGCAAATAGATTTTATCACGGATTTCGTCGTTAAGTTGCAAAAACGAAAACGGGTTTATTTCTACTTTTACGCCGAGAATTTCCGTTTCGGTTTTTCTCTCTTTTATCGGGAAAAGCGTTTTTCCTAAAATCACGTTGTCGTGTTCGGTTTTTACCGAATTGTAAAGCGCGAATTTTTCGCCGATTGCGTCCGTAAGGCGTTCCACCAAGTCTTTTTCAAAAGGTAGTTTTTTCTCGTTCGTTACTACAACCAAACAAAATTCTTCGCCGATTTTTCTTGCGACCATATGGCGAAGCAGTCCGCTTTTCTTGCCGTCTTCGTATGCGGTAAGCGCGTGGTTTTTTGCAAAATCAAGAAAAACCTTAATCAGCGTTTCTACCCATTCTCCGTGCAAAAAGCATTTTGTGACGGACACGATTTTATGGCTGTTTTCACGGAAAAATCCCATTGCGATTTCACCGTTTACCACGCCGAAAGGAAGTTGAATTTTGTTTCTGTAACCGAGCGGCGTAGAGCAAGGCACGACGTCGTCGACTTCGACGGAAAGTCCCGCGTTTTTGCGGAGCAAGGCAATCAGGTTGTCTTTTTTGATTTTAAGTTGTTCGTCGTACCTTAGGTGCATCAGATCGCAACCGCCGCAACGGGTAAAACGGTTGCATACGGGTTTAACTCGTTTGTCCGAAGGAACGAGAACTTCTTTAAGTTCGCAAAAAACGAGATTTTTCTTGTTGACGTGAATTATTTTCGCGCGTACACGTTCGCCGACTGCGGCAAAAGGGATAAAAAAGACGTAGTTTTCGCATTTTGCCACGCCTTCGCCGCTTGCGCCGTACCCGGTAACGTCGATTTCCACAATATCGTCTTGTTTGAAAAGTGCCATAACGGCAAAAGTATACATCAAAACACGGTTTTTTTCAAGTATTAGCGACCCGCGTTTGATTTTGGCGGAAAATTTTGTTAAACTAAAACTATGAGCGACTACAAAATTACCGTAACCGCCGCTTCGGGCGTGGAAGGTATCGTTAAAAACGAACTGAAAAAACTGGGGTTTCCCGCTTGTCGCGCCATCGACGGCGGAATAACTCTCGACGGAACCGCGTCGGACGTCGCAAAACTCAATATGTTTCTCCGTTGCGCCGACCGCGTTTACATAACGATCGCGTCTTTTCGCGCGGAAACTTTTAACGAACTTTTCGACGGAATTGCAACTCTTCCGCTGTGGGAGATTTTCCCGTTTAACGCAAAAATTCTCGTCAACGGCAAATGCAGAAAAAGCAAACTATTTGCCGTTTCCGACTGTCAAAGCATTGTAAAAAAAGCCGTTCTTACCGCTTTGGGAAGAAAATACAAACGTTCGTTTTTCCCGGAAAACGGCGAAACTTACCGAGTAGAATTCGTTATTTCTTCGGACGAAGCGACGATTTATCTTAACACTTCGGGCGACGGACTGCATAAACGCGGTTGGCGCGACCTGGTTTACGAAGCACCGATTAAGGAAACGCTCGCCTGCGCAATGCTCGAATTAAGCGATTTTTCTTCGGAAAATCCGTTTTGCGACCCGTTTTGCGGCAGCGGAACGATAATAATCGAGGCGGCAAGAAAAGCGCTCGGCATTGCTCCCGGTTTAGACAGAAGTTTTGATTATCAAAAATGGGATTTTTTCGACGAAAACGCTTATAAAACGGCAAAAGAAGAGGCTCTCGACGGAATAAAAACGGACAATAATTTGCATTTTTACGGTTCGGACATCAACCCGAAAGCGATTTCGCTCGCCGTTCGTCACGCCGCCCGAGCCGGGGTTAAGGACAAAATTCATCTGCAAACGATGGACGTAAGCGATTTTCGCTGTTCGAAAAAGGACGGTTGTATCGTCACTAATCCGCCGTACGGCGAAAGATTGTTGAGCGCGAAAGAAGCCGCCGCGGTTTATTCTTCTCTCGGAAAAACCTGGAAATCGCTTGATAACTGGAGTTTGTTCGTCATTACAAGCGCGCCGAATTTTGAAAAAAGTTTGGGCAAAAAGTGCGATAAAAACAGAAAACTGTATAACTCCGGGCTGGAATGTCGGTTGTACGAGTATTTTAAGGAAAGAAAATAAATAATTATATTTATTGACATTTGTCGAGAGTCAATGATATAATAGTGTAAATTCTAATAAAGGAGATTTTGGTATTATGGCATATGTAATCGGTGACAACTGCGTAAGTTGCGGTACCTGTGCGGAAACTTGCCCCGTAGGCGCAATCAGCGAAGGCGCGGATAAGTACGTAATCGACGCTGATCAATGCATCAGTTGCGGAAGTTGTGCGGAAGTTTGTCCTTGCAGCACCATCAGCGAAGAATAATTTTTACTAAACAACAAAAAAATAAACCCGCCCTTAATAAGGCGGGTTTATTTTTTTACTCTTTTCGTTTTTTATCGACGTTCAAACGTGGTTTGTTTGCCCAAAACGGCATTCGGTCGATAAGTAAAAGCGGTTATTTTACGAAAGAAGCGAACGCTCTGTGCGCTTCGTAAAGGTCCGCTTTGGAGATAAGTTCGTACGGGGCGTGCATACTGAGCACGGGTACGCCTACGTCTACGGTGTCGATATTGTAGTTGGCAAGGAATTTCGCTACCGTGCCGCCGCCGCCGAGATCCACTCTGCCGAGTTCCGCGGTTTGCCAAACGACTTCGTCTTCGGCGAACTTTTTACGCAGGAAAGCGATGAATTCCGCAGACGCGTCGTTACTGCCGCTCTTTCCGCGAGAACCGGTGAACTTGCACATCGCTACGCCGTTGTTTGCAAAGGACGCGTTGTTTTCTTCGAAAACGTCCGCATAGCAGGGGTCGTAAGTAGCGGTTACGTCGGCGGACAAACATTTGCTGTTTGCTCTGACTACCGCGCTGTTTACTTCGTAAGAAGCGGCGATTGCGTCGATTACGTCTTTAATAAGGATACATTGCATACCGGTGTTGCCTTCGCTGCCGATTTCTTCCTTGTCGGCAAGTATGGTGATAATCGTTTTGTCGGTCTCCGTTTCGAGAGTAGCGGTGATTTCGGGGTATGCGCAAACTCTGTCGTCGTGGCCGTATCCGGCGATGAACGAGCGGTCGAAACCTACGTCGCGCGCCTTGAGAGCGGGGACGGCTTCGATTTCCGCACTGAGAAAATCTTCTTCGGTAATGCCGTATTTTTCGTTGAGTATTTTCAAAACGTTGAGTTTTACGGCGTTTTTGTCTTCGTCTTCAACGGGTATAGAACCTACGATAAGGTTGAGTTTTTCGGCGTTAAACGCTTCGGAAACTTTTTTCGTCGCTTGTTCTTGCGAAAGATGGGGGAGAAGATCGGTTATGTAGAAAATCGGGTCGCTTTCTTCTTCGCCGACGTTGATCGTAACCACGTTGCCGTCTTTAAGCGCGATTACGCCGTGCAAAGCAAGCGGAACGGTGAGCCACTGATACTTTTTGATGCCGCCGTAGTAGTGCGTCTTCAGATAGGCAAGTTCGTTTTTCTCGTAAAGGGGTACTTGCTTAAGGTCAAGTCTGGGACTGTCGACGTGCGCGACGAGAATTCTTACCCCGTATTTCGCTACGTCCGCAGTGCCTGCCTTTATAATAAACAATCCTTTGCCGCGGTTGTTATAATAAAGTTTGTCTCCGGGTTTGATTTTGTCGCCGAGTTCGTAGGGCTTGTATCCCGCGTTTTCTACCATAGCGATGGATTCTTCCACGACTTCCCTTTCGGTTTTGCCGTTGTCTATAAACGTCTTGTAACCTTCGCCGTAAGCGAAAATCGCTTCCTTCTTCTTTTCGTCGGCGCCGGCGTATACGTTCTGTCTTTTATAAGTCAATTCCATAAAACCACCTCGTAACTTTTAACTAATATGAATATTATATCACATTTTTTCCGAAAAGCAAGCGGTTGCATAGCGTAATAACGAAAACGAACGTCAAACTGGGAGAAAAAAACCTTTTTATTGAACGGGCGAACAAAAACGAACGCCGCTTAAAACGGGCAAAAATGCCGAATGCGGCGGTTAAAAGTACAAAAAAATGGAAAAAAATCAAAAATCGGTATTGACTTAGGGGAAAAACCGCAATACAATTAAGACAAAAGAAATAAAAATCTTATGTAAAGGAGAAGAAAAATATGGACAACAAATACGACGTTATCGTTGTAGGCGCGGGTAACGGCGGTCTTGCCGCCGCGGCGAACACCGCCAAAGCCGGGTTAAAAACGCTGCTGCTCGAAAAGCACAATCTGCCCGGCGGTTGCGCTACTAGTTTCAGGCGCGGCAGGTTCGAATTCGAACCGTCCCTTCACGAACTTTGCTCGGTAGGCAATGCGGAAAAACCGGATTCGGTTTATAAAATCTTCGATTCGCTCGGCGCGAAAATCGACTGGAGATACGAGTTCGATCCGTACAGAACCATCGTTAAAGGACCGAACGGCTACGACGTGAGAGTTAAAGGCGGCGTGGACGGATATATCGATTCTATCGAAAAAGCCGTGCCGGGAAGCAGAGAAAGCGTCAAAAAATTCTTCGATCTTTTCCCGAAAATCGGACAGGCGCTTGATTATATTATTAAAAAGAAAGGGAAACCGAACGGCTTGGTTATGATTACCAAACACGCCGATTTTATGAAACTTGCGTCGCACTCCGTAGAAGACGTTATGATCGCTCTCGGGATTCCGGAAAAGGCGCGCAACATAATAAACACTTACTGGGGGTATCTGGGAGTTCCTACGGACGAACTTCTCTGTATGCACTATATGAGTATGCTTATGGGGTATCTTGAAGACGGCGCGGCAATGCCGTATAAACGCTCGCACGAACTCTCGCTTGCTTTGTGCGACGTTATTTATAAGAACGGCGGAAAGATTTTCTACAACAGCGAAGTTACGAAGTTTTTGTACAACGAAGACGGCTCGGTAGCGGGCGTTGTCGCCGGAGGCAAAGAGTATTACGCTAAGGAAGTCATTTCCAACGTTATCGCAAACAACGTTTATAATCGTTCGGATAAGAAGTTCGTACCCGAAAAGAATATGAAACTCGCCAACGCGCGTAGTTTCGGCATATCGGTAGCGACTATTTATTTAGGGCTTGACTGCACCGCGGACGAACTCGGAGTGGAAGACTATACCGTTTTCGTAGCAGAAGATCCTAATCCGAGAAAACAGAACGACGAGAGAGGAAAGGGCGGTTTTTATATAGTGAACTGCCTTAACAAGGTTATTCCCGATTCGTCGCCCGAAGGAACTTGCACGCTGTTCTTTACCATTCCGCTTTACGGCTCGGATATACCGAAAGATCTGAAAGCGGAAGAGTACAAGAAGTACAAGAACGCGATTGCGAAGAAGTATATAGAAGACTACGAAAAAACGATGGGTATGGATATTACGTCGCATATCGAAGAAATTTCCGTCGCTACGCCGGTTACGTTTGCAAGGTATCTCGGCACGCCGGAAGGCACGATTTACGGCTACCGTTCGTCCGGCTGGGACAACATTCTCGTAAGAACGAGTTCGGAAAAATCGGATAACGAGATCGAAGGGCTGAGTTTCTGCGGCGGACACGCCATAAGAGGCGACGGGTACAGTTGCGCTTATATTACCGGCGATACCGTGGGCAAACGCGTCGCGAAAAAGTTGACCGAAGAAGGAGGTAACAAATAATGGGACTTAAATTAAATAGATTTGATTTTACGAAAATGATACCGGAAAGGGAACGTCGCATACAATCCGCTTCGGCAAAACCCGTTCCCGAACTCGGTTCGTATACCCCCAACAGACTGGCAAACGAACTCCACCCCGAAAGACAGTACGTCGTTATTTCTAAGGTGGTTGAACACGGCAAAGACGTAAAAACGTTTACGTTCGTGCCGGATAAGGAAAAAGGAACGGAAAAACTCGCGTATTTCTCCGCAGGACAGTATCTGTCGGTGGAACTTAAAGTAGGGGAAGCGACGATTACGCGCCCGTACTCGATCTCGTCTTCGCCGAAAGACGCGCTTAACGGTAAGTACGAACTCACGATAAAGAGAGTGGACGGCGGACTTGCCACGAATTACGTTCTGGACAACTGGACGGAAGGCACGAAAGTAACCCTGTCCGCACCCGAAGGAGAGTTCGGGTATGAACCGCTGAGAGACGCGAAAACCGTAATAGGCATAGCCGGCGGAAGCGGAATAACCCCGTTTTTGTCGTTTGCCAACGCAATCGCGGACGGCGATGAAGACGCAAAACTCGTTTTGCTGTACGGAAGCAGAACCGCGGACGAAATATTGTTCAAAGACGAGTTTGACGAAATCGAGAAAAAATGCGACAAAGTCAAAGTCGTGCACGTCCTTAGCGGAGAGAACAGAGAAGGGTACGAACACGGCTTTATGACGGCGGAACTTATAAGAAAATACGCCCCCGAAGGAGAGTATTCCGTCTTTATGTGCGGTCCGCAGGCAATGTACGACTTCGTGGATAAAGAAGTGGAAAAACTCAAATTGCGCAGAAAATTCGTAAGACACGAAGTGTTCGGAGAATATCATAATCCCGATAAAAACGCCGATTATCCCGTAAAAGCAATAGGTACCAAATTTAAGTTAAACGTCATAATAAGAGATGAAAAATACGAAGTCGAATGTGACGCAAACGAAACGATACTTAACGCGATAGAACGCGCGGGAATTCCCGCCCCGGCAAAATGCAGAAGCGGCGTTTGCGGATATTGCCACTCCAGACTGATAGACGGCAAAGTCTACGTGCCGAAATCGGTAGACGGCAGACGACTCGCAGACTACGACTACGGCTACGTCCACCCGTGCTGCACCTTCCCCCTGTCCGACGTAACCATAGACGTCCCGCCCGTCAGATAACGAACTTTTATAATCACAAAAACGGCTCGGCATTCCGCCAAGCCGTTTTTTTTGTAGCGAATTTACACGAATTTATAAACGTACACGGTTGCCGCAAAAAGCAATTATGGGTAGCCTAAAACAAACATAAGAGAACCCTAACAAAACAACAAATGCAATCGGAGCAAGGGCGGTAAATCGATAAAACTAAGGGCGCGAGATCAAAAATATTCGCGGTTAATCGACTAGCGTAAGACGAGAGGGGGTTATATGTTATATGAAAACGACCTAGTGAATCGCAAAGTCGTTTTTTTATAAATTTTTCGTCATTCCGCAACGTACGGAAAATTAGTCGGTGAAAAGTTTAATCAGGTTTTTTTGTTTTTCAGGGGAAAGTTTGCGGAAGGAAGAAATCAGCAGATTTTCCCGTTTTGTCAGTGACAATAATTCAGACGAAGGACTCTTCTTTTTTTCAAAATCGATCCTCGTCCGAAATGCCGAGCAAGTCATACAGACTTACGTCATAAAGTCTAGATAACTCTACGAGTTTTTCGTATTCGGGACGAGAGACGTCGTTTTCCCAGTCGCTTACATTCGATTGATGAATGGACAGTTTATCGGCAACTTCCTTTTGAGTATAGCCACATTGTTTGCGGGCATTTTTGAAAAAAATTCCATAATTCATTGTGTTTATTTTACCCAAAATGTGCATTACACATTGACAAATATGTGCAATGCACATATAATATACATATGAAAAAATCTCAAAATAATGCAAATTCGCAAATAAAATCGAAAAAGCGTGTTGCGGAGCGTGGCGAGGTTTTTACTGCAGAGCGTGAAGTTAAGGCTATGTGTGATCTCGTAGAGCAGGAATGTGTGCGCATTGACAGCCGCTTTTTAGAGCCTGCCTGCGGCAACGGCAATTTCCTTGCGGAAATCCTGACCCGTAAACTTTCCACCGTAAAAAAATTATACAAATCCAACCCGTACGACTACGAGCGCTATTCTGTTTTGGCGGTGTCGAGTATCTACGGCGTGGATATAATGATCGACAACGTTTCAGAGTGCCGACAACGGCTGTTCGATCTTTGGTTCGCCGATTACCAAACCGTATGTAAAAAAGCGATCAATGCCGAAACGCAAACCGCCGTAAAATACATTCTTTCGCAAAATATTCTCTGCGGCAACGCTCTTACGCTTATGTGCGTGGACGAAAACCAAATCGATACCGACTTGCCCATCATCTTTCCCGAATGGAGTTTAATTCTCGGTACGAAACTGAAACGGCGTGACTTCAGGCTGGACGTTATGCTCAAGGCAAACGAAAAGCCCAAAACCGCGCAACTTTCCCTTAACGCTATCCCCGAAGACATACAAAGTTTTTTGACTATAAATCCAAAAACTAAAGAATATATGGCACTGCCCATAAAAGAATATCCGCCGATACATTACAGGAAGGTGATCGCTAATGCCTGATTCGTTTTTTAATAAAATAACTCAAAGTAAGACCGTCCATACCCCCGACGTCCTGAGTTGTCTTGCAAATTTAAGCAACGACGAAGTCTTTACGCCCCCGGACGTGGCAAACCGTATGCTCGATCTCTTGCCACAAGAAATCTTTTCCGATCCGAACGCGACGTTCTTAGATCCCGCGTGCAAAACGGGCGTTTTTTTAAGAGAAATCGCAAAACGCCTGCTAGTCGGATTAAAAGACAAAATACCCGACCTGCAAGAAAGAATAGATCATATTTTTCATAACCAACTCTTCGGCATAGCGATTACCGAATTAACGAGTTTGCTCTCTCGCCGTAGCGTATATTGCTCGACCTACCCCAACGGCGAATACTCTATTACGCATTTCTCAAACGCCGAAGGCAACGTCCGATTTCGCCGGATAAAGCACACATTTATCAACGGCAAATGCAAGTGCTGCGGAGCGGCGCAAGCACAATGGGATCGCGGCGATGGCAAAGAAACTTACGCATACGAACTAATACACAGAGACACCCCGGAGAAAATTTTTAATATGAAATTCGACGTAATAATATCTAATCCGCCATATCAATTATCTGACGGCGGCGGAACAGGCGATAGTGCAAGACCTATTTATCATTTGTTTGTCGAACAAGCCAAAAAATTAACGCCTAGATTTATCTCAATGATTGTACCTTCTCGTTGGATGAAAGGCGGAAAAGGTTTACAAGAATTTAGAATGCAAATGATTAAGGATACTCATATCAGTTATATTTTCGATTACGAAGACGCTCAAGAATGTTTTTCTGGAATACATATTGACGGCGGAGTAAATTATTTCCTATGGGAAAAAGATTATAGCGGAGTGGTTCATTATTACTATAAACCTTGGAATCAAGAATGTATCTATTCAGAAAGGTTTTTACAGACAGATGTAACGAATACCGTTATTAGAGACTAT
>CAJLYQ010000065.1 GCA_905210905.1 uncultured Christensenella sp.
TTTTAATTTATAATATATAAATTATGGAAAAGAATTATTACATTTTTACTTACGGATGTCAGATGAACGTGCATGAGTCCGAAAAGATTGCCGGGCTTTTGCGCAAGATAGGATACGAAGAATGTTCTTCGCCCGAAGAAGCAAACGTTATCGTTTTTAACACTTGCTGCATAAGGGATACCGCCGAAAAGAAAATTCTCGGCAACATAGGCGACGTTAAACACGTTAAGAAGAATAATCCCGATCTTATCGTAGCAGTGGTCGGTTGTATGACGCAGCAAAGCGGTGCGGCGGAGTCTTTGAGAAAGAAGTTTCCGTTCGTCAATATCGTTCTCGGAACGAATAATCTCGACGAATTGCCGAAGTTCGTTGTAGAACTGGAAAACAAAAGGGTTAAAGCGGAAATATCCGTTCCTGCCGACGATAATCCCGAAATATGCGAAGATACGCCGGTTTTCCGTACCAGCGGAACCAACGCCTGGGTAAACATAATGTACGGTTGCAACAATTTTTGCACTTACTGCATCGTTCCTTACGTCAGGGGCAGAGAAAGAAGTCGTTCGCCCGAAGCGATAATATCCGAAGTTAAACAACTTTTATACGAAGGATACAAAGAAATTACGCTACTCGGACAAAACGTAGACTCTTATTCCTACGGAGAATACGACTTTTCGTACATTCTCGAACGCGTCGCAGATCTCGGCGGCAAATATCGTATCAGGTTTATGACGTCGCATCCGAAAGATTTTAACGGTAAGGTTATCGATATTATCAAATCTTCGCCGAATATTTGCAACAACATACATTTACCCGTTCAGTCGGGAAGCAATCGTATTCTTCAACTTATGAACAGGCATTACACGAGAGAGCGTTATCTCGAGATTATCGACGAAATATATTCTAAAATTCCGTCCGTCGGCATAACGAGCGATATAATGGTCGGTTTTCCGACGGAAACCGACGAAGATTTCCGGGATACTTTGTCGCTTGTAAAACAAGTTCGTTATTCAAACGCGTTTACTTTCGTTTATTCGCCGAGAAACGGCACGGTTGCCGCAAAGATGGAACAACTTCCCGCCGAAGTAAAAAGAGAAAGGATAAAAGAACTCGTTGCTTTGCAGAACGCAATCAGCGCGGACAAGAGCATCGATTATATCGGAAAAACCGAAGAAATACTTATCGAAGACGTCAATCCGAAAAAACGCGGTTCGGTTTGCGGAAGAACGGAAAGCGGCAGGCTCGTTACTTTCCCCGGAGAAGCGTCGGATATAGGTAAATTCGTTAACGTTAAAATCACCGCGGCAAGATCGTCCGCATTGTTGGGAGTAATCGAATAATGGCTAAAAAGAACGAAAACGGGCAAGAAAGAGATTTTTCTCCGATGATGAAACATTATCGCGCGTTGAAAGAGAATTATCCGGATACGATAATTTTGTACAGGCTCGGCGATTTTTACGAGATGTTTTTCGACGACGCAATCAAGGCAAGCAAGATTCTCGACCTTACGCTTACCGGAAGAGAATGCGGAAAAGAAGAACGCGCGCCGATGTGCGGCGTACCGTTTCACGCAGTCGACAATTATATAGCGCGGTTGCTTGCGGCAGGCGAAAAAGTCGCAATTTGCGAGCAACTTACCGCACCGGGCGATCAGAAAGGTATGGTAAAACGCGACGTGATCCGTGTAATTACTCCGGGAACGAACACTTTGGAAGAAATGCTCGACGGCAAAGTAAACCATTATCTCGTGTCCGTGGTAAGGGATAAAACGGGAACTTCCTACGCCGTGGCTATGCTCGATATCGTTACGGGCGAGTTTAAGGTGAAAAAGTTCAAAGAAGCCGATCTTACCGACGTAGAAGACTTTTTGCTTAACCTTACTCCGAGCGAAATCATCGCCGACGACGCGCTTTGTCGCGAAGGTAAAAAACTTAACAGCGTCGTTTGCGAACGCCTCGTAAGATTTACGCCTTTCTACGACTACAGTTTTGCTTTCGAATCCGCAAAAGAAAGATTGCTTAAACAGTTTTCAGCGTACGGGCTAGAAGCACTCGGCTTAAACGGCGAAGAACTTGCCGTATGTGCGCTCGGCGGACTGCTCGAATACGTCGTAAGCACGCAAAAACGGAGTTTAACGCACATATCGGTACCGCAGTTCGAAGAAGAAGCGGACGAGATGTACATAGATTTCAATACGCGTCGTAATCTCGAACTTACGGAAACGCTTTCGGACGGAAAAAGAAACGGAAGTCTTTTGTGGGTTATCGACAAAACGAAAACGGGTATGGGAGCAAGAAAAATTCGTACCTGGTTGTTGCATCCTTTACGCAAAGTCGAAGACGTGGAAAAAAGACAAAACGCCGTGCAGGAACTCGTTAAAAGTCATACGATGCGAAACGGACTCGGAGCGGTTTTATCCAAAATCAAGGATATAGAAAGGCTGGTTACGCGCATTTCGTACGGAACGATCAATCCGCGCGCCTGTCTTGCGCTCGGTGCGTCGTTAAATGAGTTGCCCGTGCTGAAAAAGTCGATTTCCGCATTAAAATCCGATTTCTTCGTCGAACTCGACTCCGAATATGCGGATTTAAGCGAAGTCGCCGCAACTATTGAAAAAACGATAAACCCGAACGCTCCGGCCACGACGAAAGATGGCGATTACATTCGTGGCGGTTTCAACGCCGAACTCGACGAACTCAGAAGAATAAAGTACGATTCGTCAAACATTATTGCCGAGTTTACCGCAAGACAAAGAGAAATTACCGGAGTTGCCGCGCTTAAAGTAGGGTATAATCGCATTTTCGGTTATTACATAGAAATTCCGAAAAACAAAATTCCCGACGTTTTGCCCGAAGGGTACGTCAGACGGCAAACGGTTGCAAACGCCGAAAGGTACGTCAACGAAGAACTGATGCGACTTGAAAAGGAAATTCTCGGAGCAAGCGAGAAGTCGCTCGAACTCGAAGAAAGGATTTTCGGTCAGGTCAAAGAATACCTTTATTCTAAGGTGAAAGAGTTAAAAACCGACGCCGACATAATCGCTTGTACGGACGCGATTTATTCGCTTGCGGAAGTTGCGGAACTAAACGGATACGTTAAGCCTAAGATTACGCAAAACGGCGGAATAAATATCGTTGACGGCAGACACCCGGTCGTCGAGTGTTTGCTTAAAGCGAACGAGTTTGTCGCAAACGACACGCTTTTGGAAAATAATTCGCCCGTAGCGATAATTACGGGTCCGAATATGGCGGGTAAAAGCACGTACATAAGACAGGTTGCGGTAATCGTGTTGCTCGCGCAGATAGGTAGTTTCGTCCCTGCAAAGAAAGCGGAAATCGGCGTTGTGGACAGAATATTTACGAGAGTCGGGGCAAGCGATAATCTGGTGCGCGGACAAAGCACGTTTATGGTAGAAATGCTCGAAATGGCAAATATTCTGAGCAATGCGACCCAAAACAGTCTGCTTATTCTCGACGAGATAGGAAGAGGAACTTCGACTTTAGACGGCGTCAGCATAGCCTGGGCGATAGTCGAGCATATACTTCTTAAAATCAAAGCGAAAACGCTTTTTGCGACACATTATCACGAACTCAGCGAACTTGAAAAACTTCTACCCGGTATTAAAAACTACCGTGTTCTGATACAAGAAGGCAAAAACGGAATAGTTTTTCTTTACAAAATAGCCCGTGGCGGAGCGAACCGCAGTTTCGGTATCGAAGTAGCGCAAATTGCGGGAATAAAAGAAGAAGTCATCAAAAGGGCGAAAGACATACTTGCGACGCTTTCCGAAACGCACGAACTCAGCGGAGATCTGAAAGAAAAAATGAGTTCCGTTCCGAGAGAAACGGCAGTCGCTTGCGATCAGTTAAGTTTGTTCCCCGAAGACGAAACGTTTACCGAAATAAAAAGAATGCTTAAGGGTACGGATATTAACAGATGTACGCCTATAGAAGCGCTGACTATTCTTTCGGATATGAAAAAACTAATTAAATGAGGTAAAATTTGGGCAGAATAAATCAATTAGATAAATCGGTTTATAACAGGTTGTCCGCCGGCGAAGTGGTGGAGAACCCTGCTTCGGTAGTAAAAGAACTTGCAGAAAACAGCATAGACGCAGGAGCAAAACACATTACCGTCAGTATTGAAAGCGGCGGAATTAAGTCTATTACCGTTACGGACGACGGTTGCGGTATAGAACACGACGATCTGGTTCTTGCCGTTATGCCGCACGCGACGAGCAAAATATCGAGTGCGGAAGACCTTGACACGATCGCAACGCTCGGTTTCCGCGGTGAAGCGCTTGCGTCCATATCCGCGGTATCGAAAACCGAACTGCGCAGTAAATTCCTTGACGACGACATAGCGCATTACGTTAAAGTGGACGGCGGAGAGATTATCGAACAAGGGGATTGTTCGCTCGGTTATGGTACGAGTATCAGCGTCGATTCGCTTTTTTTCAACACCCCTGCGAGATTTAAGTTTTTGAAACCCGCAAAAGGGGAAGAAAACGCCGTCACTAAACTCGTTTACGAACTAATGCTTGCAAATCCTACGGTTTCGATTAAGTATATCGTCGACGGGAAAACCGCTTGTTATACGAACGGCAACGGTATGGACAACGTACTTTGCGCCGTTTACGGACAAGAAATATGCGATAATCTCGTTCCTTTCGAATCGAGCGAAAAAAATTATACGATAAAAGGTTTTACCGGAAGACCGGCGACCGAGGCGATACAAGGTAACCGCAACAAGCAGGTATTTATCGTCAACGGGCGTGTTTTTATCGATCCTAATATACCGTCCGTAATACAAAACGCTTACGGAGAAAGGCTTATGAAACGTACTTTCCCTGTAGTCGTTCTGGACATCGTAATGCCGTTTGACGAAGTTGACGTAAACGTTCATCCGGGGAAGAAAGAAGTACGTTTTGCGGAAAAAAAGTTATTAAACGGTATGATTTATACCGCAGTCAAAAAGGCGATAGAACAAGACGAAGAAGAGCGAGAAGAAGAAGTTCGTCTGGGAACGTTGCTTTCGGCGGAAACCAAACAGGATATTTGCCTTACCTTGCAAAGAGTAATGGAGATAGCGCACGTTCACGAAGACGTAAACGACGTGATGATAGCGGATATTTCTCAAAATAAGATAAAAGAACTTATGAAGAAGTATTCGATAAGCGAAAGCGACTTGCCGAAACATATCAGACAAGAAGACAATACGCCCAGGCTTGCCGACGTTGATCTGCCGCCGGAGTTTAAGTCGTTTGAAAAAGGTTTGTTTATAAACGACGAAGAAGGCGATTATTATCATACTGCGGCAAAAGTTCCTGCCGAAAAAATACTCGAAGGCGTATCTGCGGAAATTCACGGTCAGGTTGCAAGAAATCCGTATTCTCCGAAAGTCGAAAAGGGCGGCAGATACATACCTGCATACGTCGACGAAGAAGAGGCGAAACAGGAAGAAGAAACGCTCAGAGGCGAAGTCAGAGATTATCAACCTGCGCTTATAGGCAAGGAAGAAGAGGAAATCAGACCGCTGTTCAGGGTCGTAGGACAAGTTTTCGACACGTATATCATCGTAGAAAGTCAAAAAAGGATTTTCTTTATCGATCAACACGCCGCCCACGAACGCATACTTTACGACAAACTTATGGAAGACACTACGCAACACGTTCTTGCGCAGAGTTTTGCCGTGCCGTACTGTAAAAAACTTACCGAGGAAGAACTGGACATTTTCCGTAACCACGAACAAAAATTGTGGGAACTGGGCTTTGACATTAAAATAATCGGTCCTATTCTCGAAATACACTCGGCGCCGATTGTTCTGAAAGACATAAATCTCGACGAATTCGTTTATTCGGTCATCGATCACGGCGGAGAAATAAACTTTTTGAAAGATTTATTGCAGATTAAGGCAAGGTTTGCGAGAATAGCGTGCCGTAGCGCAATTAAAGGCGGAATGAAACTTACGAACGAAGAAATCGAATACGTAATCAAATACTTTTTCGAAAACAGAATGCCTTTACAGTGTCCGCACGGCAGACCGACGGTTATAATTTATTCGCAAACCGAAGTCGAAAAGTGGTTTAAGCGTATAGTATAACGGGGGAAGTATGATCGTAATCGGAGGAGCGACCGCTACGGGCAAAACCGCGCTTGCGGTTGAAGTTGCGAAAAAAATAAACGGCGAGATAATCGGCGCGGATTCGATGCAAATTTACAAAAGAATGAACGTCGGCACGGCGAAACCGACGGAAGAAGAAAAATGCGGTATCAGGCATTATATGATCGACGTAGTCGAACCGAACGAACCGTATAGCGTCGCAGAATACAAAAAACAAGCGACGGAAACCATTAAAAACATAAAAAACGGTGGTAAAGTGCCTATCGTCGTAGGCGGAACGGGATTATACGTAAATTCTTTGATTTTCGACTATAAGCCGTTTGCTCGCGACGATAAACTTCGCGACGCGCTTAAAGCGGAATACGAAACTTGCGGAGCGGAGTACATGCACGAAAAACTCCGTTCTATCGATCCGAAAGCGGGAGAAATTATACATTATAACAACGTAAAGCGCGTTTTGAGAGCGTTGGAAGTAAAGATTTTGACAGGAGAATCCGTTACGGACAAATGCGACAAAGAGGCGGCGGTTCCGGCGCTGGTGTACGTTTTAGGCGGAGTCGAACCAAGGGAGAAACTTTACGAAAGGATTGACCGCAGGGTAGACGCGATGTTCGACGGCGGTTTGGAAAAAGAAATAAGCGGTTTGTTATCCGAAAAAGCGGTTGATTTTTCCTGTCAAAGTATGCAAGCGATCGGGTACAAGGAATTCAAGGCGTATTACGAAGGAACCGCGACGCAGGAAGAAGTGAAAGAGAAGATAAAACAACATACGCGCAACTACGCCAAAAGGCAGATTACCTGGTTTAAGGGAATCGAAGACGCGGTATGGCTGGGTGAAGAAAGCGTAGAAGAAAAAGCGGATAGAATAGTAGGGGATTATTATAATTATTTTTGCAAACTGTGAGAGAGAAAAATGATCGAAAATATTGAAGAATACATTGAAGAGTGTGAAAAACAAGCAGAAAAAGAGTTTTCTGCGCTTGACGAAATCGCGTTGTACAATCAGAAAAAAGTGTTGGACGCATTCAGAGAACATCGCATTTCGGCGATGCATTTTAATCCGTCGACGGGTTACGGATACGATGACGTCGGCAGAGATACGCTCGGTAAACTTTTTGCAAGCGTAATGAAAGCCGAAAGCGGAATCGTTTCGCCGCTTATCGCCAACGGAACGCACGCGCTTACCCTTACGCTTTTCGGATTGCTCAGACCCGGAGATTTGATGCTGAGCATAGCGGGCAAGCCTTACGATACGCTCGACGAAGTAATTAAAGGGAAAAATAACGGTTCTCTTGCTGATTTCGGTATTAAATATGCTCAAATCGAACTTACAGAAGAAAACGAGTTCGATTTTGCCGCTATAGAGAAAAAGATAAACAAACAAGATCCGAAAGTGATTTTCATACAACGGAGCAAGGGATATGCCTGGCGCGACGCGTTGAGCGTGGAAAAAATAGGGGATACCATTGCAAAAATTAAGTCTTTCGGCACGAAAGCGTTGTTTGTCGTAGACAACTGTTACGGCGAATTCGTAGAAAAGAAAGAACCGACCGAAGTCGGCGCAGACGTTATAGTTGGGTCGCTTATCAAAAACCCTTGCGCCGGTCTTGCTCCTACCGGCGGTTATATATGCGGCAAAGCCGACTGTATAGAACAAATTTCTTATAGATTGACCGCTCCGTCTTTAGGGATAGAAGTCGGTTCTTGCGTAAGCGGCTATATTCCTTACTATCAAGGACTGTTCCTTGCGCCGTCAACCGTAAGAAACGCGCTGAAAGGCAGCGTACTCGTCGGTTACGCTTTGCGCGCTTTCGGTTTTGAAACAATGCCCAAAACCGGATCGATGCCGTACGACATAATTAAGAGCATTAAATTCGATACGGCGGAACAACTCGTCGCATTTTGCGGAGAGATACAAAAAATTTCTCCCGTAGACAGTTACGTTACACCGTTGCCGTGGGATATGCCGGGATACGATCATCAAGTCGTTATGGCTGCAGGAGCGTTTATTCAAGGCGCTTCGCTCGAACTTTCCGCCGACGGCGCCGTAAGAGAACCCTTCGTCGCATATTTGCAAGGCGGACTTACTTACGAACATTGCAAACTTGCGATAACCGAAATCGTGAGATATTTTAACGGCATAGAAAAATAATTGCTTAACTATTTTCTACGCCGCATATAAACTAACGCATTAGCAAAGTTAATAAGGATTATAATAAAACCGATCGTAAGTATTTTTAAGAAGAAGTAAAATCGACGTAATCACGCAATAAAGCAGAAACTGAAAACGGTCGTATCTATTATAATCCGTTATAATTACCGTTTATAAAAATCGTAGACATTATTCGTAAATTGTAATTAACAAATCGACTAAATATCCGATAAATAAATGTATTTGTCGTAAATAATCAAGGAATTTAATTTGCAGATTTGTACGAACAGTCATATAAATTTACGCCATACGGCAACGTATTTAATATGGATTTACGGGGTCGGATGAATTTGTAAATAGCGATAAAAATATAAACTATACCACCCGATATCGTAAAATATAATAATCTCCTGTCCCCTAAGCCTTATCTTTTCGCAAAACCTGTATTTTGCGAAAAGATATAAAACACTTAAAATCACTTTTCTCTTCATTAAATTCGGTAAAAATACGGCTTTTTCTCACGATTTTCCCGTCTTTATTTTTCCTATTCTTTCTCACGATATCTCACATAATATTTTCCTGTCGTTTTGCGATTTTCTGAATATACGGATTTTGTTTTTTATATCCCGTTTCCGTGTTGTAAATAGTATTTCATTCGTTTTAATTTTCATCGTATCTATATAGATCGTTAAGATAGTGATTGTTCGTTATCTTCCGCCGGCTGTCTTTTCGTCGCTAATACCGACCGACGTTAATGTCAGTCGCTTGTTTGTTACTATTTCCCTTTTGTCTTCAATATTCAATTTCAGACGAACCATTCTGAAGTCGATATATGCAATATTTGTCGGATTTTCGTTTGTTTTATAGACATTTTCTTTTTCGGGTGTTACAATTATTGCAATGGAACAATACGTTAACGAGCGCGATAAAAAATACCTTAATAAATTACGTGAAGAAGTAATCCCTTCTTTACCGGAGTTTTGCGAAGATTTTTTTATAGGTATTTCGTCGGTTACTACCGTTTTGACCAGATATAATTACGGTACCGACTTAATCGCCTTTTTTAATTACCTCGTTTCTCCCGGCGCCGTTTTTGACGGTATGGAGGTTTGCGATATATCGCTTAATGACTTAAAACTAATAAAAAGTCGCGATATTGAGCATTTTGTGGACTATATCAGCGGATATTATACCCCTAGCGGCGAATATGTTAAGAATTCCGATAAAGCAAAAGCGCGTAAACTTAGCGCGGTAAGAAGTCTTTTTAAGTATTTATACACGCATGAACTTATTTCCGAAAACGTAACGACGAAAGTCGCAATGCCTAAGCCCAGAGAAAAAGAAATAATTCGCCTTGAAAATACCGAAGTTAACGATATGTTCGATTTGCTCGAAACCGGTAACGCGTTCATCAGCGATCAGCAAAACGCTTATAACAATAACAATACGAAAATCCGTGACAATGCGATTATTACTCTGCTTTTAGGTACGGGTATTCGTGTAAGCGAACTTGTCGGACTTAACGTGAACGACGTAAATTTCGCAAATAAAAGTTTTATCGTGACCCGCAAGGGTGAAAAACGCTCGATACTCTATCTTAACGACGATATTATAGAAGTTTTACAACAATATCTCGAGTACCGTAAAGCGCAGTTGACAAAAAAGAAAATCGATCCGTCGACGGTGGACGCATTCTTTTTATCTTTGCAAAACAAACGTATTACCGTTCGCGCGGTAGAAGTTATGGTGAAAAAATACAGCGAGATAGTCACTCCGCTTAAAAAGATCTCTCCGCATAAACTCAGAAGCACATACGGTACGGCTTTGTATAGGCAAACCAACGATATTTACGTTGTTGCGGAAGTGCTTGGACACAAGGACATAAATACCACTAAAAAACACTATGCGGCAATCAGCGAAGACATTAAAAAGACCGCAGCGGATAAGGTCAATTTCCGAAAAAAGACGGATGAAACCGACGAATGACCGATTTTCGGCATTTAATCCCATAATCCCCTTTTATTCGACATAATTATTCTAAATTCTACAATAAATAATATTAAAAATCGCCATTATTCATAACTCTTTTATGCGTTTCGTTGACCCGCGAG
>CAJLYQ010000066.1 GCA_905210905.1 uncultured Christensenella sp.
GGGTTGCAAGTACCTTTGCTCGCATTATAAGTAATAACTTTTGTCGTGCGATAGAATTTTACGCGTATTACACTCATTGCGATATAGGGATGCAACGTCCCACGTTGCCGTCCCACGTTGCCAACGCTCGGCGTTGCCAAAAAAATTGAGTTTGACCGCCCACAAACGGAAAAAGGGTGTATTATATATATAAGGACAAGCGAGCGGAGAGATTATATCGGTTGTTCTTCGGCTAAAAAAACCGTCAGGAGGTCAGTTATGGTTAAAATTACCGTATGTATAGGGAGTTCGTGTCACCTTAAAGGATCGAGACAACTCGTAGAGCGGTTTCAGGCGCTTATTAAGGAAGCGAACAAATCGGACGAGATAGAACTTGCCGGGGCGTTTTGCATGGGTAAATGTGCGTCCGGCGGCGTTTCTACGATGGTTGACGGGGATTTCTTTGCGGTTAAGCCCGAAGAAGCGGACGAATTTTTTGCGACCAACGTACTTACGAGGGTTGCGAAGTAAAAAAAAGATAAACGGCGTAACGTCGAACTAAGCGAGGTTTTAACAAAAATCTCGTTCATTTTCGGCGAGAAAAACTTTTTAACGTACAACTAAAAAAGACGGGGTAAAAAATGGAATTTCTCGATTTTAAGACCGCTCAATGTAAAGACTGTTTCAAGTGTTTGCACGAATGTCCGGTTAAGGCAATAAGGTACGAAAATCATCAGGCGAAGATCATAGACGAGCGTTGTATACTTTGCGGACGGTGTACCGTCGTTTGTCCGCAGAACGCTAAGAGCGTACATTCGGACGTAGACAAGGTGGAAGAGATGATACTTTCGGGCGAGAAAGTCGTCGTTTCCGTCGCTCCGTCGTTTATCGCGAGTTTCGGTCTTACTTCGTTTACGCAAATGGAATCCGCGCTTAAAAAACTCGGATTTTTCTTTGCGGAAGAAACCGCCGTCGGAGCGAGAGAAGTTACGGAAGAGTACAAAAGACTTCTCGAAGAAGGCAAGTACGAGAACTTTATCACGAGCGCGTGCCCGGCGATAAACAAGATGATACAAATTTACTATCCGCAAGCGTTAAAATTCCTTGCGCCGGTCGCTTCGCCGATGGTTGCGCACGCGGAGATGCTGAAAAAGAGTTTTCCCGACGCAAAAATCATTTTCGTCGGACCGTGCATTGCGAAAAAGCGTGAGGCGAAAGAGAGTGGCATAATAGACGCGGTGCTTACCTTCGAAGAACTGCAAACGCTCTTTACGAAAAAGAATATCGACCCCAAAGCGGAAAGCGGCGTAATCGAAGGGGAAGAACTCGGCGTAAACGTTGCGAGATACTATCCGATTAACCGCGGTATCATAAAATCTTTCGTCGGACGTCCGGAGAATTACGAATACGTAGCGGTCGACGGCGTGGGGAGAAGTTTCGAAGTACTCGAAGACATCGAGCATTTCAGCGGACTTTTTATTGAAATAAACTGTTGCGAATACGCCTGTATCAACGGACCGTGTTCGATAGCGACGGAAGGCGGCGCAATAAAAGCGAACGAGAGCGTTCGTAAATACGTTAAAAACTCGGTAAACAAACCCGAGCACAGAAAGAAAATCGAACTTGACCTTACGGAAAAACACCCGTATATAGGAACGAGCGCAGGCACGCCGTGCGAGCGTGACATAAAGGCGGTTCTTGCCAGAACGGGGAAGAACAAACCCGAAGACGAACTCAACTGCGGAGCGTGCGGATACGCAACCTGCCGTGACAAAGCGATAGCGGTTTTACGCGGATACGCCGACGTCGAGATGTGTCTGCCGTATATGAGAACGCGCGCCGAGTCGATGTCTTACGAAATTATACAAAATAGTCCGTACGGAATAATAGTTTTGGATAACGATTTGAAAATTATAGAGTATAATAGCAGCGTAAGAAGTTTGTTGTCGATAGAAGAACGCGACGCAAAGGGTTGTTATGCGTACGACTGTTTCGACGCGAGCGAGTTCGTAATTGCGCAGAGCGCGAAGAACAGCGTAACGAAGAAGAAGATTCGTTTCGAGCGGAGCGGGCGTTATGCCGACGCTACGATTGTCAGAGTAGACGCGCAAAAGATAATGTTCGGTATTTTCCGCGACATTACCGACAGCGTTCAATACGGACAGAAAATAGACGAAATGAAGAGAGAAACGTTCGTTACGACGGACGAAGTAATTAAAAAACAAATGAGAGTGGCGCAGGAGATCGCGTCCCTTTTGGGCGAGACCACTGCGGAAACCAAAGTCGCTTTGCTTAAACTGAAAAAGACGTTGCAGGCGACGGAAGGCGAGGATTAAAGTATGGAACTGTTTCTCGAAAGCGGATACACTTCGCTCAACAAGAAAGGCGAAGAACTTTGCGGGGATAAAGTAGAGTGCGTGACGGTAGGCGACTACACCACGCTCGTTTTGGCGGACGGAATGGGAAGCGGCGTTAAAGCCAACATTCTTTCCACGCTTACGTCTAAAATTCTTTGCACGATGGTAAGCGAAGGGATATCGATGGAAGAGTGTATAGAAACCATCGTACAGACCCTGCCCGTATGCAAAGTGCGCGGCGTGGCGTATTCCACGTTTTCGGTAATTCACGTCAACAGTAAAGGCGAAGGGTATTTATTCGAGTTCGACAACCCGGACGCAATCTACTACCACGACGGAAAATGCCGTGACTTTGAAAGAAAAGAATACAGCGTGCTAGGCAAAAAGATTTACGTAGCCGACCTGAAACTCGTTAAAGACGACGTTATCATCGTTATGAGCGACGGCGTTATTCACGCCGGGATAGGAATGTTGCTTAACTTAGGGTGGCTCAGAAAAGACGTAATCGAGCATCTTAACCGCACGATAGAAAAGGGAATGACCGCTAAGTGCATAGCGTGTATGCTTGCCGGCGCGTGCAACGACCTTTATATGGATCAACCCGGCGACGACACCACGGTGGCGGCAGTCAGAATAAGAGAAGTTCTTAAAGTTAAACTAATGGTCGGACCGCCCGTCGATAAATCGAAAGACGATTTTTACGTCGCGAGGTTTATGGAAGGGGAAGGGAAAAAGGTGGTATGCGGCGGCACGAGCAGTATGATAGTGTCGCGGTATCTTAAAGAAGAAGTCAAAGCGGACTGGGATTTCCCGGACAAGGACGTTCCGCCGATAGGACATATAAAAGGCATAGACCTTACGACCGAAGGGGTGCTTACGCTGAGAAAACTTCTCGAATACAGCGAAAAGTACCTTTCCACGAGCGACCTGTCGCCGAAATATTACAAGAAAAAAGACGGGGCGAGTTTGCTTGCGGATATGCTGTTCGTGCAGGCGACCCACGTCACGTTTTACGTCGGACAGGGGATAAACGCCGCTCATCAGGGCTTGCCTATCGACATCACGATGAAACTTAAACTTGTGGAAAGTTTAACGCAAAATTTAAGAAAAATGGGTAAAGTTGTGGAAGTTTACTACGACTAAAAGGATGGATAATGAATACTTTTGACACAAAGGTACAATACCTGAAATACCGCGTGCTTAGAGAAGTCGCCAAACACGCGTGGAAAGACGACTTGTGGGAAACGATTATCGATATTCCGAAAGAAATCGTGCCCGGGAGAGTTCCGACAATGCGTTGCTGCGTATATAAAGAACGCGCAATTCTCTCGGAAAGAGTTAAACTCGCGACAGGCGGAAACAAGCAAAACCCCAACGTAATCGAAGTCATCGACATAGCGTGCGACGACTGCCCGGCAGGCGGATACGAAATAACCAACGCTTGCAGAGGCTGCCTTGCGCACAGATGTATGGACGCTTGCAGAAAAGGCGCGATTACGCTCGATCACAACCAGAAAGCGCATATCGACAAATCGAAATGCGTCGAGTGCGGAATGTGCGCCAAAGTTTGTCCCTATTCCGCTATCATAAACAGTAAACGTCCGTGCCAGAACTCCTGCAAAGTCAAGGCGATCTCGATGAGCGAAGAAAAGGCGGCTAAAATAAACAACGACAAGTGTATACAGTGCGGCGCGTGCGTTTATCAATGCCCGTTCGGCGCGATAAGCGACAAGTCCTTTATTCTTAACGTCATCGATATGATAAAGAAAAGCGACGGCAACAAGAAATACAAAGTCTACGCCGTCATCGCTCCGTCTATAGCCGGACAGTTTAACCAGGTTAAACTCGGTCAGGTGGTCGCAGGAATAAAAGAACTCGGATTTTTCAGCGTGGTAGAAGCCGCTCTCGGCGCGGATATGGTAGCGATGAAAGAATCCGCCGAACTCGCCGAAAAAGGTTTCGTCACAAGTTCTTGCTGCCCCGCTTTCGTTAAGTTCGTGGAAAACGAATTCCCGCAACTCAAAGACAAAATAAGCACCAACCTGTCCCCGATGGCAACGATAGCGAAATACATCAAATCGACGGATAAGGACGCCAAAATCGTGTTTATAGGACCCTGTACCGCGAAGAAAGCCGAATTCCAAAAGAAAACCGTCCGTCCGTATATCGACTCGGTAATCACCTTTGAAGAACTTCAGGCGCTGCTTGACAGCAGAGAAATAGAACTCGCGTCCCTTAAAGAAGAAGTCTTGGACAACGCGTCGTACTTTGGTAGAATCTTCGCGCGCAGCGGCGGTCTAAGCGACGCGGTAAGACAAGGAATAAAGGAAAACGGCATAGTAGGGTTCGAATATAAACCGGTAGTTTGCGACGGTATAGAGCAATGCAAAATCGCCTTGCTTAAAGCGTCGAAAGGTATCTCCGACGGCAACTTCATCGAAGGTATGGCTTGCGTAAGCGGTTGTATCGGCGGCGCAGGCTGTCTTACCCACGGCGAAAAGAACCGCCGCGACGTAGATAAATACGGAATGGAAGCGTACGAAAAAACGATTTCCGACGCAATCGGCGTTCTGCCCGGACACAAGGAAGAATAATAAAATTCGTTTACTTAATGCTAAACCGAGCGCAGACGAAGCCGCCTGCGCTTATTTTTTGCCCTTTTATAAATTACGGACGACAATACGGGCGATAAAGTGATTGACTTTATTAAGGTAAAGTGATAAACTTGTGACAAAGTGGAAAGGAAGAAGGAAATGGACGTAATATTCGATAACGAAGGCGCGAGACTTCTTATGCAGGCGATTGTCCGGACGGACAACCTGGACGACTGCAAAAAACTTCTCGAAGACCTTATGTCGTACAAAGAAATCATAGATATGTCGCAAAGAATGGAAGTGGTTAAACTTCTCAGACAAAATATGCCGTATACCGAGATATGCGAAAAAACGGGCGCAAGCACCGCAACCATATCGAGAGTAAACAAGTGCTACGTTTACGGTAACGGCGGATATAAAAAGGTTTTCGATAAAATAGAAAACAATAAATAATAACCTTTTTTACGACGAAAGAAATTCGAAAAAATCAATCCGCTTGCGGATTTTTTTTCGTTAAAAACGCAATAAGAAAAAATATATTTTTTTAACGAAACAAACAAAAACGAGAACGCAAAAACGCGCCGAATTTTCGCAAAAAATACGAAAAGGCGCGTTTTTTTATTAAATTTTATCGAAAAACGAGTTATTTTTCTTCGCCGTTTGTCCGATCGACGGGCGGTTCGGTCACGTCGGCGGTTTGTTCGTTCGCGTCGGCGGTTCGTTCGGTTTTGTCCGATTTTGGTTTTCTTTCTATAAGACGGGCGAATTTCGGCATAAGGGGAGTCGGATCGAAGAATTTATCGAGCAGAATACCGAAGAGTTTTATCAGCGGCGCGTTGATGAACGTGGTTATCAGCGTCGCAAGGCCGATACTGTGATAGGATTCGGCGTAAATTTTCGACCAGTCGAAAGTTTTTACGTCGCCGAACAACGAGAGCGCGAGGATAGCCGAAAGGAGCAGACAGCACACGTCGTATATCCATTTGACTTTCGTCACGGATTTTTTATAGGTTGCGGACACTTCGGCGACGAAGAGTTCGTGAATTTGCAAAGGGAAGTAGGTGCGGAAGTAGCACGCGACGCCGAAAGAAACGCAAACGTCGCCGAGCAAGAGAATCAGCCAGTTGAGCGCGACGCTCGAAAGCGGTTCTATCCCGATGATAAGTATCCATAAATCCAGACAATAGCCGTACAGTACCGCCACGGCGAAAGCGAGCAGATATCGCCAGTCGAATTTTCTTACCACGATACAAAGGATAATCAGAATCGCGCCTTGCGTAAGGTACTCGGTTACGCCTACGGAGAAGAACGAACTCAGCGGATGCAAAAACTCTTGCAGTATAAAAGTAGGCGCGGCGATCATACTCACGCCCAAGCCGCTTTTCTTGCAAAGGCACACGCCGAGCGACATAAAAATCATTCCGAGTAGCCACATAAGTTCGGACGTTTTTTTAATCTTTTTCATAAACCTTTTTCCTTTATAATTTTTTTACGCAACAATTTCCCGTAACAAAACGAAAGCCGCTTTATGCGGCTTCGGTTGCTCCGGTATAGTTTCTTAAAAGCGGTGCGAGTTTTTCGTTCAGACAACACGTTTCCGCCGTGGAAGTTTTGCCCCAAATCTCTTCTATTCGTTCGTAAGAATCGTTTTTCGGGTCGATTTTCGGCAAAGTTCCGCAATAAAGTCCCCAGGAGTTCGTTTTGTCTTCGTAGTCGGTGCACATTTTGTACGACCAGGTAGTCCAGTTGCAACCGCCGTTTTCGTAGGCGTTAAGCACGCCGATCCAACTTTTTTCTTCGGAGAAAGCGTTAAATTCGCCGATTAAGACGGGAACGTTAAACTTTTTGTACGAAGTAACTTTCTTTTCCGCCGATTGCGTCTGAACCACGGGGGAGTCGCTGCCTGCCCATTGATAGTTGTGGAATTCGTAAACCACGTTTTCCCAGCCGTAGTCGTAGGGCATCGGAAGGGCGTTCACGCTCCACATTCCTTCGATAAAGATGATATGGTCGGGGTCGATTTTTCTTATCGCCTTGTACAGTCTGTCGTAAAAATTCCATTGAACTTTTCCCGACGTGCCTTCGCCTTTCTTGTTAAGCGGTTCGTTGAGCAAGTCGTATCCGGCGACGGTTTTGTTGCCGACGTAAAGCGAAGCGATTTTTTCCCAAAGAGCGACGGTGGCGTCCATATATCTCGGCGTGGAATAAAGTTCGTAACGGGTATCTCCCGAATGGTCGTATCCGCTTTGCGAGCCGATTGCTCCGTGAAGATCGAGTATGACGTAAAGTTCTCTCTTCGCGCACTCGTCCACGAACCAACGTATACGGTCGAAACCTTTTTGGTAATAATCGCTCGGCTCGTCGGGGTCTACCGTCAGATTGAGATAAGAAAACGGCAGCCTTATTACGTTAAAGCCTATGCTTTTTACGTTGTCGAAGTCTTGTTCCGTCCACCAGGCGGTTTCGTAAACGTCGTAGAGCGCGCGCATTTTTTCGTAGCCGAACCGTTCGGTAAGCGTTTTTACCGTGACCCTGTGACAAGAGGAAGAAGTGGGATTCATCCAACTTTCCTGAACGAGATAACTCCCTGCGTTCGTTCCGCGCAAACGGACTTCTTCGCCTTTTTCGTTTACGATTTTTCTGCCGTCGGCGTGCAGGGACAAGTACGAATTCGGGTTTTGGTATACCGAAGCAGGTTTACCTGAACACCCGAACAAGCATATAGCGGTAAGGAGCAAAAGCGTCACGCAAGTAAAAACGAGTAAAACATTTCTTTTCATAATTCTTAGTATACCATAAACGGAATTGCCTTACAAGGAGAACGCTTTACAAATACAGCAAATTATAGTAATATATAAAGAACTGTAAAAAATCGTTTCGGAATTAACGGAACACGGAGGCAAATATGCATTGGACGGGAAGAGTTGACCCGGTGGCGTTTTCGATAGGCAAGGTGTCGGTCGCGTGGTACGGTATTTTTATCACGGTCGCGATGGTTACGGCGTTGCTTATTTCGATAAAGAGAGTTAAGAGAATCAACGTTTGCAGCGACGATATGCTCGTGCTGTTTCTCATAGCGATACCGATGGCGGTTATTTTCGCAAGATTAGGGTACGTTATTTCCAACTATAAAGACTATTTCGTCAAGCCGTACGACTGGGCGGCGTTCGTCAATACGATCGCTATATGGAAAGGCGGACTTACGATAATGTGGGGCGTACCGGGCGGATGTCTGGGCGCGCTTATCTGGGCGAAGATTTACAAAAAGAACATTATACAAGTGGCGGACATCGTTTTGCCTACCGTTCTTCTCGCGCAGGCTATGGGCAGATGGGGGAACTTTTTCAATCAGGAACTGTACGGACAACCTATTACTAATCCGTCGGCGCAGTGGTTTCCGCTTGGCGTTTACATTGCGAGCGAGGGCGGCTGGTTTCAGGCGACGTTCTTTTACGAAATGGTGCTTAACGTTATCGGGTTCGTCGTGCTGAGCGTTCTCGTAAGACGTCTGGACGTGAAAGGTTTCGGTTCTCTTTCGTATTTTGCCTGGTACTGCACGGTGCGCGGAATAATGGAAATTTTCCGTTCGGAGACCAACGCGTTCGACGATAAAATGGGATTTAACACGGTAATGGTGTTCTGTTTCGTTATGGCGGCGTTGCTTATAGCCGGAATAGTTACCGTCATCGTCATCAAAAAGCAACGCGGCGGACGGATATGGTACAAGAACGGTATTCCGCCGTTGCCGCCCGAAGAAAAGAAAGAAGAAGCGACGCTTACGCTTAAATAATCGGTTTGGAGGAAGAAACGTATGAAAAAATTACTTTTAGGCGATTTTGCGGTGGCGAGAGGAGCGTACGAAGCAGGAGTTAAGGTTGCGACGGCGTATCCCGGCACGCCCAGCACGGAAATAACCGAAGAAATCTCGCGTTATTCCGAAATTTACGCGGAATGGTCGCCCAACGAAAAAGTTGCGGCGGAAGTGGCGATAGGAAGTTCTTTCCACGGCGCGAGAACCATCGTTTCGATGAAACACGTCGGGCTTAACGTAGCGAGCGATCCGCTTTTTACCGCGGCGTACACCGGAGTAAACGCCGGACTCGTGTTTGCGGTTGCGGACGATCCGTCGATGTTCTCTTCGCAGAACGAACAGGACACGCGTTTGATCGCGCGCGCGGCGAACGTACCCGTTATCGAACCGTCGGACAGCGCGGAGGCGAAAGAGTTTACCAAATTCGCGTTCGAACTCAGCGAAAAATACGACACGCCGGTCATTTTGAGAATAACCACGAGGGTGGCGCATTCGCAGAGTATGGTAGAACTCGGCGAGAGAGTCGTGCCGGAAGAAAAAGGGTTTGAAAAGAACATTTCGAAATACGTTATGATGCCGGCAAACGCGATAAAACGTCACGTTGCGGTGGAAGAAAGGCTTAACCGACTTTCCACCGACGGCAACGGGTTTGCGATAAACAGAATAGAATACCGCGATAAAAAAATCGGTATTATCACTGCCGGCGGCGTGTATCAGTACGTCAGAGAAGCGTTGCCCGAAGCGAGCGTGCTTAAACTCGGTATGGTTTATCCGCTTCCGTACAAACTAATCGAAGAGTTCGTTGCAAACGTGGACAGATGTATCGTAGCGGAAGAACTCGAACCGCACGTAGAAGGGCTTATCAAACTTCACGGGTTGAAAGTCGAAGGAAAGAATATTTTCTCTCGTCAAGGGGAGTTTTCCGTAAACACGATACGGGAAAAGATAACGGGGATTACA
>CAJLYQ010000067.1 GCA_905210905.1 uncultured Christensenella sp.
TAATCGACACAGTAAAAGTGGCGAAACCCGAAGCGGACAGCACGGCGTTCACCTATGCGTTCGCGTTTTCCGAGGAACGGAGAATGGTACAGCGTGATCATCGACGAAAGTTTCCGTAGTGACGACGAAGTATACGAAATCGTAGACAAGGCGAAAGCCGTCTGCGAACGGAAATAAGACTCGTCCGTTAAAAAGAAACGGCGCGGATTGACCCGCGCCGTTATTTTTTTACGAAAAGACGGCGCGCCGGAGAAATAGTAAAATAAATTCAAACCCGGATAAACCAAAGATGTCGTTTGTTCTTATATAAAAGCATTTTCGTTTAATAGGTTTTCTTATTTTAATAATAACCCTGCGTTCAGTATACTCGGCGGTGCAGACAGTAGTAAAGGCGGTCGTGATATTCTAAACAATTGTTAGACGAACTTGCTATGTTTATGTTTGAGAACAAACAAGATTTGTCTTCTTTCAGAGGAGCAAAGATCTTAGTAAAGACAACGAAAGACGGACTTGAGGTCAGTTTTGAAAATGATTAAGTTTAACGTTGCGAGCATAAATGCCTGTACTGAAACGGAAGGTCCGCACAAAAGACTTGCGATATGGTTTCAGGGTTGCAAAATTCACTGCAAAGGATGTTGCAATCCTTATTATCAACCGCTCGTGGCGAAGAATATTTTATCTCTTGAAGAACTTGTTGCAATCATAAGAGAAGCAAAAGAAAAGTTCGGGATAGAAGGTGTCACATATTCGGAAGGCGAACCTATGTTACAACAAAATCTTTCCGTATTAACCGACAAAATACATGAGCTTGGACTCGGCGTTATTTCGTTTACGGGAAGACAGTTTGAAGACGTGAAAGAAATATTAGGCAACTGCGACGTTGTTTTAGACGGAAACTATGACGATTCTCGTCCCGAAACAAAAAGACGTTTGTTGGGTTCAACAAATCAACGGATAATAGCTTTGACAAACAGATACGACGAAACATCATTGCAATGGTTTTTCTCTGGCAAAAAGGAGATTGAAATCAACACCGGCAAAGCGATTAGTTTCAATGGAGACCATTTCTAAAAGAGAAACATATTTATTTTGGGAAAATATAAGGGTGTTTTAGTCCAAAGATAGGGCAGCTATTTTGTGGACTTTTCTTATTGTACTCATCGAACGCCCAAGTCTGAAAGATACGCAGGGGTTACTGCGTAAAGAAAACAGTCCGGTGGAGTGTTTTTAGCAAAGTAACGGGCGTACATAGCGTACGCCCCGGACGTTGGTTCGAGTCCAACTGGGGGAGCCATCTCTGTAGTACGACAAGGCTACAGGCAATTAAAACCACAAGATACGGATATTTTCTTGTGGTTTTTTGCTTTTGCTCGTTTTTACTAACGACCTTCATCAGCAAGTTTTTTCTTTTGCCGAAGGCTTGCAGAAAGGCAACAAAGTCTACAAATGGGAGTGGGGGTACTACCTGATTCTTTCCTGGATAGCCGGGCTATATCTGACGAACGGAATTCTACTGTTCATCAAATTCCGCATCTCGCATTGCCGCAAAAAAGCCTGGATTCCGTTCGGTTTGTTCGTGGTTTGCCTTGCGTGCTGCATACTGCGCGAGGTGTTCAACCCTTTGTTTATAAAAATGCCCGAAACCGTGGTTTTCAGCGCGGTTATCGTATGCGAAAGCCTGATTGCGATAGGTTTCATTCCGTCCAACACCGACCACGCCAAATATTTTGACGTTGCGGACGTTTCCGCCGTGATCACGAACAAAAACTTCGACGTCGAACTTTCTTCGAAGAACGCTCCCGTTGTTAACGCCGAACAAGCCTCGGCCGCTTTCCGTAACGGCGAAATCGCGTTAAGTAAAGATTTAACTTTGAAATGCAAAAATATCACGGGCGGCGAAGTTTTTTGGACGGAAGATATGTCGGTTATTAACAAAATCAACGAAAATCTTGCCGAAATTAACGCCGCACTCGCAAAAGAAAACGATCTTGTAACCGCCGAAAACCGCATTAAAGAACAGCGTTCGAAAATCGAAGAGCAAAACAATCTGTATAAAGAAATTTTCAATATATCGGTTCCGTATCTCAAAAAAATCGGAAAATACCTGTCAAAAGCGAAAAACGACGAAGAAGAAGACGACGCGCTTCGCTATGCCGTAGTATACGGCGTGTTGCTTAAACGCAGAAGCAACTTGACTTTAATGGAAAAACAAGGCAAAATCTCTCTCTCGGAACTCTTCTATTCGCTTAGAGAATCCGCATTAGGTCACGAAAAAGAACACCACGAAAAGAAAGATCCCACTTGTACCGAAATCGGATGGAACGCATACGATACTTGTACGCGTTGTGATTACACGACTTACAAAGAAATCACCGCATTAGGTCACGACAAAGTTCACCACGAAAAGAAAGATCCTACCTGTACCGAAATCGGATGGAACGCATACGATACTTGTTCACGTTGCGACTATACGACTTACGAAGAAAAATCTGCACTCGGACACGACGAAGTGAACCACTCTGCGGTAGAACCGACTTGTACGGAAAAAGGGAATAAAGCGTACGTTACTTGCACTCGTTGCGATTATACAACGTACGAAGAAATCACCGCATTAGGTCACGACAAAGTTCACCACGAAAAGAAAGATCCCACTTGTACCGAAATCGGATGGAACGCATACGATACTTGTACGCGTTGCGAATATGCAACGTACGAAGAAAAATCTGCGCTCGGACATAGCGAAGTTAAGGACAACGCAAAAATGCCGACTTGTGCGGAAAGCGGTTTAACCGAAGGCAAGCATTGTTCGGTATGCAACACGGTTTTGGAGCGTCAGCAAACCGTTCCTGCGCTCGGACACGATTTTGAGACCGATTTTTCCGTCGACAAAGAGCCGACTGTTACGGAAAAGGGGAGCAAGTCTAAGCATTGTAGCCGTTGCGGAGAGAAAGCGGAAGTTACGGAAATCCCTATGCTTGAGAAGAAACTCGTTAATCCCGAGGCAACCGACGGCGAAAACGACGTCGTGGTTGAAAAAGAAGACGGCTTCGATCGGGAAACGAAACTTGTCGTAGAAACGATAACGGGCGGTTATTCGAAATATAGCGACGTGCCCGGATTGTCCGCAGAAAAAGTAAAACTTGCGTATAACGTGGTGTTGGTAAAGGGAGGACTTACGGTCGAACCCGACGAGATGATCACGATTTATTTGCGCATACCGAGTTCGGCAGGCAAAGAGTTCACGCTGTTCGCTTTGTGCGGCAACGTGGCTACGGAAACCGAATACACGATTGACGGCGATTACGCGGTTATTACTACGGACAAACTCGCCGAGTACGTTTTCGTAACGAACGACGATGCGACCGCAAAAAACGCTTTTAATCCGCTTTGGCTGATTTTAATAATCGGCATAATCTTGGCGATTGTCGCAATTTTCGTGGTAATAATCTACAAAAAACGTAAATTGAATAAATAAAGCCATTTTCTTTGCACAACAAATTTGCTCGTATTTTAGAAGAAAACACCGTTTTAGCGGTGTTTTTATCTTGCAATTAAATCGATGTAATAACACACACATTATGTTTAGAGCGTTTTCGTCGAAAAAAAACGATTTATTATTGCAAATTATTTGTCCTGGAAGTCAGAAGTGTGTAAAATTATACTTTTTACCTTAAATATTGCTTTTTAGCATAGGAAGTGTTATACTCAAGGATAAATGAGAATAATCGAAAAAGGAGAAGGAAGATGGATTTATTGAAAGCAATCGACGAAAGACATTCGGTGCGTTCTTATACTGACAGAGAAATCGAAAAAGAAAAAATCGACGCTATACAAAAACTGATCGACGAATGTAACGAGCAAGGCGATCTCCATATTCAATTCGTTAAAAACGAACCTCAGGCATTCGATTCTTTTATGGCTCATTACGGAACTTTTTCCGGGGTAAAAAATTATATCGCTTTAATCGGCAAAAAATGTAAAAACCTCGACGAAAAACTCGGCTACTACGGTGAAAAAATCGCACTGTTTGCGCAAGAATCGGGCTTAAATACCTGTTGGGTAGCAATGTCTTACAAGAAAATAAAAACCGCTTTTTCTGTCGAAAAAGGAGAAAAACTCGTACTCGTTATTGCGATAGGTTACGGCGTAAATCAAGGAAAAGCGCATAAGTCCAAACCCGTGGAAAGCGTATGCGATCCCACGGATAAACCCGAGTGGTTTATTAACGGTATACTCGCTGCGCTGAAAGCGCCGACCGCTATAAATCAGCAAAAATTCTATTTCGACCTGACAGAAAACAAGGTGTGCGCAAAAAGCGGGACCGGGTTTTACACTAAGGTGGATTTAGGCATAGCCAAATGCAACTTCGCTATAGGAGCAGGGCAAAACAACTTTTCCTGGGAAATCGACCCAAGAAAATAAAATCGACATAATTCGCGTTTCGGTATGCCGTAATTTAGAATAAAGAATACCTAAATCGCAAATATACTTATGAGTTAAAGGAGAAATCGCTATGAAAAACATTCCTAAATCGGAAATCATAAGACTTAAAGACGAAATAGAATATATCGACGGACAAATAGCGAGTAAAACGATCGTTCAAAACGGATACGTCAGTATGACGCTTTTTTCCTTTGAAAAAGGCGAAGAAATCAGCACTCACGAAGCAGGCGGCGACGCGTTCGTTACTTGCCTTGACGGCGTAGGCAAAATTACGATCGACGGAATCGACTACGAACTTAAAGAAGGCGATTCGATAGTTATGCCTGCCCGCCATCCGCACGCCGTAATGGGAAAAGAGCGTTTCAAAATGCTGCTTATCGTCGTATTTTAATCGCACAAAAAATTTGATGATACCCCTAAAAACGCACAAACGCATTTTTTACGAAAAAGACGGATTTTACTATGAGAGAAAAGAAGAGAGAAGACTGGGATAACGGTATGACCGTTGCGCCGATGACCGGGGCGGAATTGCCGGCATATCGCATGGGAATTTTGTCCGGCAGGACGAGAAACGGCGGTAAGAGAGTTAAGAGCGACGTAACGAAAAAAGAACAACGCGCTATGATGAAAGCAATGTTTCAGATAATGCTTCCGCGCTTAATCGCCGTACTTTGCGGTTTCGGTCTTGTCGCAGTTCTTATCTGGCTGTGGCTCACCTGATTTTTTGTCGTAAAAAAAATCATTCAAAAATTGTTAAATTAAATAAAAAAAGGCAAGGACGAAAAAATCCTTGCCTTTTTTGAAATTTGGTTTGGTTTACTCGCCTTTTATTAAGGACACGTAAATTTCCAGATCGGGGATAAAGAACATAAGCGTTCCTTCTCCGTAAGAAGTGCTGAGCGAAGCGAGAGAGCCTTCGTAACGGAATTCGAGTTCTTTATAATCGTTTATCGTCGCTTTGGTTATTTCGACGAATTCGCCGCCGTTAAGTTTAACACGCAAACTGTCGGCAGTGATAATTATTTGCGTTTTACCGTCGCTCGACGTCCACGTTCCGAAGAATTCTTCGGTTATGTCAAGCGCGGATTGTTGTTCGAGCACTATCTCGAACTCGCTGTCGGTTCTGTAAACGCTGAGAGTTTCGCCGTTGTAGATGACGTACCAGGTCATTCCGTCAAATTCGAACTCGAACATATCGTTGTCGAAGTCGTACTCGGCGTTGACAGACTGTAATTCGCCGTCGTTAAGTTTGAAGGAAAGTTCTCCGTTTTTGGTTATTTTTACCGCAACCGTCGTAGTCTCGTCGGCAGTGCGACCCGTCCAAAGTCCGACTATTTCTTCGGGTACTGTTTCCGCATTTTGTTTGAACAACACTCTCAGGAACGGATCCGCTTCGTTGTCGTCGTACATCGCAATGTACGGATTGCCGTATTTGTTTACCGCATAAAGAAGGTACACGGTGTAAGGATTGCCTTCGAGAGAAATCGCATAGCCGTATTCCGGATCGAACGTGAAAGCAATTTCTTTGCCGTTTACCGTGATCGACGTGTCGGTAATGCGAACGACGTATTCGACCGTGCCGTCGTCGTTCGGCGTGGATTTCCAGGTTCCTACGTAGTTTGCGTTAAGCGAACTTACTCTCGAAACTCTGACGTTGTCCGAAGTCGTTCCGATAAGAAGTTCGTCCTTGCTCGTGCTTTCGCCGAAACCGTAGAACTGAACCGTATAACCGCTTACGGATACGCCGTTTCTGTCGGTGTAAGTACCGGTGAAACCGCCGCTCTGAGTGTAAGAAGAGGGGACGAACGTGCCGCCGTTAATCGTAATGGAACTGTAAGTAATTACGACCTTCGTCGCGCCGTCTTCGGACATATACGTTCCGACGAAATCGGCAGGGATCTCTATGCCCGCGCTCTCGTCTGTCTTTTTCGCAAAGAACTTAACGAAAGACGTGTCGGCGTATTTAATCATAACGTAGACGTAAACTTCGCCGTCTTCATCTTCGACTTCCATAAGATAAACGGAGTCTTCGCCCAACGCTATCGCCACGCCTTCGCTTTGTTTGTAAGAAAGAACTTTTCCTTCTTCGCCGTTTACGAACACGACGTAGGACTGAACCGATATTTTATAATGAAGATCTTCTTCGTCGTTGTCGATAACCCAAACGCCGCGGAACTTTTCGGGTATCTCCACTACGTCGGTATCTATGGAAACCATCGTCGTGTTAACCGTAGTAGCGTCGTCGCTTACAATCATAAGTTCTTTGCTGCTGAACTTGATTATCGTTACGGGAATGCCTCTCCAGGTTCCGGTAAAGGTGGAATCCGCCGTGTGGAATTGAAGATTTTCTATAACCACGCCGTCGAAAATGAACTGTTTGTTGCTGACTTCGCAGAAATGTCCGTTTTCGGAATCTCTGTACTGACCGTTGAACGAATCGAATACGCTCGTCTTGTCCGCTTTCTCGAAATCGAGTTTAAGGTCACCCAAAACGTCGAATTCGGTATCGAAATCGTAAGTTAAGGTTACTTCTTCGGTTATGCCGTAAGTCTTGTAGGTAAACTCTACCTTGGAGAGAACGCCGTCTTTAACGGATATTTTCAGGTTGACCGCAAAAGAGTAATATTGATTTTCGTTGCCTTCGCCGAAGAACGGAACGACCGCAGTCGCCATATTCGGGTCGTGAAGAGAGAACACGTCGTATCCGTCGATTTTGCCGAGATATTTCATTATCTCTACGTTAAACGCGTCAAACTTAGCCTGAAGTTCGGATATGTCCGCTACGTTTACCGGGTCGCGCAAAACGATTTTGTCGGCGGAAGACTCGAAATCGAAAGGATAAACGTACGCGCCCATCGCTTTGAATCCGTGTTCTTCGCCCTTGTACGAGTCGTAAATCATATCGTTCGTAACGTAAACTTTATAGTCCGTGTCGCCGTAACCGGGACGGGTTTCGCCGCCTTCGGGTTCGACGTATCCGGGTTCGTGTCCCTGATGGCGAATGGTGTAATAATTCGCCGCCGCCGCGTTTTCGAGCGCGGTCTTAAGTGCGTCGTGCGCCGCAACTCTTTCCCAGGGGTTGATACGGCTCGGCTCGATTTCCGCAACGCCGTGGTCGGATATCGTCAGTTCGTAAGTAGATATGTAAGTGATTTCACCTCTGTCGACAGGCTGAGTTTTTATATGCAGCCGAACTGCTTTTCCGTTTTCGACGTAAACGTAAAACTCCGCAATCGACTCGTTATAACCGGTGACGTTGGGAGCGGCGGTCGCCGCCTTTTCAAGGTCGATAAGCGCATAGCAGCCGTCGGAGAGAAGTTTGAAATCGGACGCGGAAAGGGAATCGAACGGATTGTAGAAATCCGCATAGTCCTGCGTCGCGACCGTGAACTTCATCGTGTTGTCGATAAGGTGCGTTACGAGCGCGAGTTTGCCGTTGTACGATCCGTACACGATATCGTAATAAACTTCGCCCGTTTCCGCGTCGGTTTCCAACTGCGAAATATATTCGCCGCCGAATACCGTCTGCAAATTCATCGTAGCGTCGTAATCGGGGTGATCCGCAACCGCATAAGAATATTGACCTTCGAAACGAACTTTGCCTTTAATCGTGCCGAACACGGTCTCTGACATATTTTCGTCCTTAACGAACGAAGCCGCAACCACCGTGTTTTCCGCTACCTTAAAGGTGAAATTACCTTTATCGTCAACCTTTGCAACGTCGTCGTTTACGCGCACGAGACTTAAAATATAACCGCTCTTCGCGGAAACCGTACCGGTCACCGTTTCGCCCATGGCGTACTTGCCGCCGTTTGCCGGCGCGGACAACTTGAGAGAACCTCTCGTTTCGTCGTATTCCGTCGTTACGTTAACCTTAAGAGCAAACGTCACCGTTACTACGTTTTCGCTTTTCGCAACGAAAGTAAACTTTCCGTTTTTGACGTCCTTAACCGTCTTGTTGTTGACTTTCGCGACTTCGAGTATGCTGTTTTCTTTCGGCGTCGCCGTAACCGTTATAAACTCGCCTTCGAGATAATTTTCGCCGTTAATGGGATCGGACAAAACCACCGAACCGAGAGTTTTGTCGTACTCGGTTTTTACCGCCGCTTTCGGGCTGTTCGCAGCGAGAAATTCCGCTTTAATTTTCGTGGATTTTGCAGCGGCAAAAGTGTATTTACCGTCATTAGGGGATACCGAAACGCCGTTTACGGTAACCATAGACACGAGATAACCTTCTTTGGCTGAAACCGTGAATTCCACATTTTCGCCCACTTCGTAGTACTTGCCGTTTCTCGGGGCGGATACGGCAACGTCGCCGCATTTTTTATCAAACTCGGAAGTGACCGACGCCGTCTCGACGAAGGACACGATTATCGTCGTTTCCTTTTGTGCGACGAACGAATATTTGCCGCCTTCCGGCTCGATTTTCGTCCCGTTGACTTCCACCACCGCGACGAATCCGTCGTCGGGAGTAACCGTCAGAGTAAGCGTTTCGTCCGTGCGGTATTCCTTGCCGTCGGCGGGAGCGGACAGTTCCGCTTTTCCGCCCGTTTGCAACGTGTTGAACGTAACTTTTGCCGTGGCGGGAGAGTCTTTACACGCAACCGCACACAACGCCAAGACGGCGAGCAGCGTCATGATAAGACAGATTTTAAGTTTTTTCGACATCCGTTTTCTCCTTCCGTTCTTACGGACGAACCGTCCTGGAACGTTATTTTTCCTGCTTTTGCTCAAAATGAGTATGAGAAGCGATTATTTTGTTTTATCAAATTATTTTATCATTTTTTTACACGCTTGTAAAGAAAAAACAAGGTTGCTAAGGTAAAGTTATGGTATAGCCGTTCTCAAGAGGTTACGCCTGCGGACGGAATGCATAAAATTGCAAATATATGTGTAAAAAATGAGTAAAAAAATTTTTTAAGTCAAACGCCGCAAAAAGCCGGATTTGTCGGAATTTTCTGAGTGGCAGGAAGAAAAACGATTTTGTCGTTATATAAGGTTAAAACTTCGAAAGCCGTGGCAAAACGCCGCTTTTGCGTATTAAAGCGGTAGCACGACAGGGGAAAATCCGAGATAAAAACCGTTCGATATTTATAAAAAAAATGAATAAATCGGGCGGGTTCGGACGAGTTAAAAACAGGGCAAAACAGTTGCGCAAAAAAAACGTTGATGCTATAATGTTATAGTTTATTTGATAAATAATAATCGAGTAAATAAATATTAAATATAATAAAGCCCGA
>CAJLYQ010000068.1 GCA_905210905.1 uncultured Christensenella sp.
CGGCGGAACCGAACGGCTTGACTCGTACCTGCGAGAACTCGCCTCGTCGCAGGCGATTACTCCGTCGGAAATCGAAGAATACGCTAAGAAAAAACAGTTCGTCCGCGACCTGTGCGTAAAAATTTGTAAAAACATCGGAGTGTATTACGCCGACACCGACAGTATGGCGGACGTTTACGTTCTGCCTTGGATAAACTCCGGTTTCGACGCAGACGCGCTGGAAAAAATCTCGAAATACTGCTTTTTACGCAACGCGAGAGATTTGGAAACGATGGGACAAATGGTCGACAAGTTCGCTTCGCTCGGCATTTTTACCGCCGAAGACATCTCTTCTTACGTCGACAGACAGGTTATGCTCGACAATAAGATAAGACAGGTCTACGACAAATGCGGTTTTATCGGCGCAATCGGCAATAAAGACAGAGAAAACTACCGCTCGTGGGAAGAATGGGGGTTCGGAACGGACGTCATTTTCGCCGTTGCGGAAGAATTCTCGGACAAAAACTTCCCTATGCCCGGTATAAACAGGACTTTGGGAGAACTGAAAACGCGCGGCATTTTCACCGCGGAAGGCGCAAAAAACTATATCGAGAAAAAACGCGAAAACAAGCCGTCGCAAAGCAAAGACGCAGACGGATACGAGAAACATCAATACACGGAAGAACAGTTAAAACACGCTTTCGTAAATTTTGAAAACTGGGACTAAAACGCTATGAACGGAAAAGAAAACGCGATAAAGAAAATTCGCTTAATGCGTAAAGAAGCGGAAAAAACGCACGAAACGAAAATCGAAGAGTTACGAAAAAACTCTTCTTTTGACGAACTTTACCGCAAAATTAACTCCCTGAAATGGGACTTTATACGCGAAAGAAACGCGGAAAAAAGAGAACAAATAGAAAAAGAAATAGCGTCAGGCGAAAACGAAATTAAACGAATAACCGCAAGTTTGGGTTCCGATATTGACGTGTTCGGTTTGCCGTACGCTTGTGAAAAGTGTAATGATACCGGCATAGCGGACGGGAAAATATGCGAGTGCGCGGAAAAACTGAGAGTAGCCGAATCCGTGAAAGAAAACCCCTTGATACTCCCTTGTGCGAGCGGACTAAGCAAGATCGATTTTTCTTATTACGGCAAGGGCGAACCGACGAAAAGAAAAGAAGCGAAATACTTAGAAAAAGGATTGCTCGAAGGATACAAAATTTTCCTTTTGGCAGGAAAAACTGGAACGGGAAAAACATATTTTGCCGGGTCTATCGTGCGCGGAATGCTCGATAGCGGCAAAGAAATAAAAGCGTTAAGCGCGATAAAACTTAATAAGATACTGCTCGAATACCACCTTGCTCCCCTTGACGGAAAAAAAGGAATTTACGAAGAATTGACGGAAACAGACGTTATGCTTATCGACGATTTAGGCGCGGAACAAGTGCTAAACAACGTCACGATACCCTACTTGCTCGAACTATTGACCGAACGTGCGGAAAACAAGAAAATCACACTCGTTACTACAAATTTAAGTCCGACGGAACTAGAAAAGCGTTACGGACAACGCATCGTAAGCAGACTTCTCGATAAAAAACTTTCTCTTGCGTTGCTTTTTACCGGCGACGACCTTAGGATAACGAGAAAATAAGACCGAAAAGATAAAAAAAGGCGCATAAAAAAAACCGACTTACCGTACAAATAACGATAAAAACGATTGACTTACAAAATAAAAGGTGATAGAATAATAAACGCTATGGGGGCATGGCTCAGTTGGTAGAGCGATGCGTTCGCAACGCATAGGCCAGGGGTTCGAATCCCCTTGTCTCCACCAAATAAAAGACGGACGGATAAAATTCCGTCCGTTTTTTATTTCGTCAAGGGGATGAGAACCCCTGTAGGGGGGCGCAAGTTTGCTTTTGGCAAACCTGACGAGGTGCGACACACCTAAACAACGACACACTCTATAAGCACGAAGTAAACTATAAAGCAACTCAAAGGCTTCGAGTTATCCCCTTGTCTCCACCAAAAAGCGTCGGTAAACACAGTTGTACCGACGCTTTTTTATTCATTGCGATAACAATGGCATATCATCGCCGTAGGTGTATATCATCACGCTTTAGCGCGCATATCATCAGTAGCAGACGTACAATAATAGCATCGCAATGATGATATGCAACACTATTTGTCGATGATATACAATTTCTGCGAAATTGATTATATGCAAGGCTTTGCCTTGATTTTGTGGACGAGGTACGAAAAGCCTAAACAACGCCACACTCTCTATAAGCACATATAAAACCTATAAAGAAACATAAAAAACTTCGAGTTATCCCCTTGTCTTTCCCAAAAATCAACTCGTTATTCATCCTTTGAAAATTAAGTTTGAGTTTTTCTAATTGTTTGATATAATTAACTCAAAAAACCGACCGGCGACGACGAATTAGACCTTCTGACAATAGTTGTTGAAAGATAAAATAATATTCCTTTCACGACGTTTGTTTTACATATCGATAATTCCTTTTCGATACGGTATAGTAGACTAAAAAATCTTTACTTGTTGAAACTTATGAAAAGCAAAAAGTAAAGATTTTTGCGTTTTTAACCTTGCCAAAGTAAAGATTTTGTTGTTTCTCATTCTTTCTTGTTTGTCGGTATCTCGTTTCGATTAGGTAATTTTAGCGAAAAAAATAGCGGTGACAATTCACCGCTATCCGATCCGCGCTTGCGTATTTTTACTTGTATAAAAAAGTTATTCGTTTGTTTTGTCGTTTTCGGTTTCTTCGGTTGCGGCAAGTTCGGGGAAAAGGTTTCGTTGTTCGATCGTTTCGTTTTCTTCGGAAAATACGGAATCGGCAGTTGCGTTCTGCAAAACGGTTTCGTCGGTACGTTCCGCGTCACGGGCGAGAATTTCCGCAATTTTATTTTTATCGAGTTTTAGTCTACTGAAAATAAGAATTCCGGCACCCACAAACACGACTACGCCCACGCAGAGTATCCAGCCGATACCTGCCGCCGCTTCGGGAGTTTGCTCCGCTTTGCCGCTTATGAAACCTACTGCGGTAAGGAGCGACGTTGACACGGCGGTTACTATTCCCTGCCCTGCTTTGTAGCAGAGCGTCATTACGCCGGCGTAAGTGCCCGTTTGGTCCTTGCCCGTTTTTTCCTTTTGCAGCACTGCCACATCGCCCACGAGTGCAAGGGGCATAGAGTAAAGCACGCCCGTTCCTGCTCCCGCTATCATAAGCGACGGCGCTAAAATAACCACGCCGAGCCAACTTTTTCCGCCGCCTTGGGCGAGAAGTTCGTTAATCGGAGCGCGGCATAAGAATGCGATAAACAAGAGTGCGCATCCGACGAAACTTATAATCAGCCCTGTGAACATAGAAAATTCTTTGCTTTTCTTTTTGGCGAGTTTTGCCCAGACGGGTTGACACCCTATCGTCATCAGGAGCAACGCGCCCATCAGCACGTACATCTGCGTAGTCGCAAGGTCGAACGTGAACGTGAAAACGTTAAATCCGAGCGATATGATAAGCGTTGCGCTCATCATCGCCACGACGTAGCCTATCGCGATAATCCGCATTTCTTTTACCTTGAACGTCCCGAAGAAGTTTCGTAAAACTCCGCCCAAAGTAATTTGCCCCGCTTCTTCGCGTTTTTTGCGCAACCGTTGTCTTGTTTCGCGGTTCGTCGGAGTTCTTCCGAGTTCGGTTGCTAATTCTTCCCGGCATTGCGCCATAGTGAATTTAACTTTCGGAGCGTTGAGATCGACGCCTTTTTCCGTCGCCTCTTTTTCTTCTCTCAAACGCAAAATCTTAACGTATCTGCGAGTTTCGAAAAGTAAAAACGCACTCGTAACAAGGCATACGGCGTTTGCCACCCACGAAAAATCTATATAGCCTTGCGCGACCTGTTGTCCTTTTCTGAACTCAAGTCCGACAAGCCCGTTTTCGATTATCGCCGCTTCGCTTAACGCTTCTTTCGTTTTATAAACGAGTTCGTTTCCGTCGTAGTACCCCACGTATTTGTTTTGGAACGCGCCCATAATCACCACGGGCAAAAGCATACCGACTATGTAAAAAACCGATCTGACGGCTTGAATTACCGTGCGCTCGTTGTAGTCCGCGCTCATCTCCACGCTGAACGCTCCGACGGGGGTGTAGTACATCGTGTTAAACGTCCTGAGCATAACGAGGAAAAACGTAAACCACACGAAAGTTCCCGCCGTGCCCAACGCTTCGAACGGCACGTACCAGACGGCGACCGACGTTGCCATCATACCCAGCAAACCGATTAACATAAACAAGTGCCGTTTCCCGAACGTCTTGTTGTTAAAATGGTCGGATATATAACCCATTATAGGGTCGCTTATCGCGTCGCAGATTACCGCTATTCCCACCGCGATACCCATCAGCGTAGCGAATCCCTGCCCTAGTCCGGGCAAAGCCATCGTTCCGAAAGAAACTATGTACGTCGCTACCGTGCAACTGACCAGACTGTACCCGAGATCCCCGAGTCCCAAAGCGATCATATCGAGTTTCGTCACTTTTCCGCCGCTTGATTTTCTCGCTCTCTTAGCAAAAACTTTTTGCACCGTTTGCTTCCTCCTCGTTTACTTTATTCTTCTTTATTAAAGTATAGCAAAACTACGAAAATTTGTAAATATTTGTTTTTTCATCTTTTTTTTCGACTTTATAATCTCGCCGACATAATCCTTATCTTTTCGTAAACATAATAATAAGGCTACCAAAGTAAATCTTTCGGTAACCTTGAATTGCGTTTAACCTTTATTTTGACGATTGAATTTTAATCTGCGGAATCGGGCACGACAATTTGTTTTATATTTACTTCGTTGCCTTGTTTAAGATAAGTTTTATCGCTTCCGCAGTGCGGACAGATTTTTCCGTACCGAACGGTGGGGTAGGTTTTGTTACAGTTTTCGCAAAAAGTGACGGCAGGGATTGTTTCGATTTCCAGTTCGCTACCGCGTAAAATATCGCTTTTGTTTATCGCCCAGTTCCAGCAATCGCGGAAATAGTCGATAACGACCGTAGAAACTTCGCCGATTTCCAAGGTGGTTTTTACCACCTTGTTTACGGCGTTTTGCTTTGCCACGTCTTCTATGCCGTTGACTATATGAAACACCACTCCAAGTTCGTGCATTACTTATTCTCTTCCTTTTTGGCGGTTTTTTTAGCCGCTTTCTTTTCCGCTTTTTTTGCTTTTACGTACTCTTTATGCTTTTTCTGCGACGCCTTTTCTTCTTCGGTTTTCTTGCCGAAAACGATTTTTACCGCGCGTTTAGCCGCGTACGGCAGTATCGCTTTGAACTTGTCTTCGCTTCTGACCATAGTAGAACATTCGGGATGGTCGCGTTTAAGGTGGATAGCGTCGAATTCGCACTTCGTCGTACAAATTCCGCAACCGATACATTTGTTTTCGTCCACGATACTCGCTCCGCAGCCTAAGCATCTTGCGGTTTCTTTCTTGACCTGTTCTTCGGTGAGCGTCTTGTGTGCGTCGGCAAACGAACGTTTATAGTCGATACTTTCGTCCATTCCGGCTTCCTGTCTGCCTGCCGTGTCGTAACTTTCGATTACGAGGTTGTCTTTGTCGAGCATAACGAATTCTCTTCTGTTTCTTCCGATAGTCATACTCGTACCGGGCTGAACGAACCTATGCAGAGATTCCGCCGCGCGTTTACCTGCTTCTATTGCGTCGATGGCAAACTTCGGACCGCTGTAAACGTCGCCGCCTACGAATATATCCGGTTCCGCCGTCTGATAGGTAAGACCGTCCGCAACGGGGTAATTTCCGTGCCAAAACTCGACTTTCGTGCCTTTAAGCAGTTCTCCCCATTCGATGGTTTGTCCTATCGCAAGCACGACTTGATCGCACTCCGCAATGATGGTTTCGTCTTCGTCGTATTTCGGCGAGAAACGTCCGTTTTCGTCCAACGTAGAGATACATTTTACGAATTCCACTCCGCAAACCGCGCCGTTTTCATCGGTAAGAATTCTCTTCGGACCCCAACCGTTTCTTAAGGCGATACCTTCTTCGAGCGTTTCCGCGATTTCTTCTTTCGACGCGGGCATCGTGCCGAGCGTTTCGAGCGCGTACATTTCTACGGTTGCTCCGAAACGTTTACTCGTTCTCGCACAGTCTACCGCAACGTTTCCGCCGCCCACTACGATGATTTTTCCGTCAAACTTGCGGTCGTGGTTTTCCGCCGCTTCGCGTAAGTACTCCACTGCCGTTGTAACGCCTTTGGCGTTTATTCCTTCGATTGACGGTTTCTTTCCGCCCTGACAACCTATAGCGACGTAAAACGCCTTATAGCCTTGCTCTCTCAATTCGGCAATCGTTACGTCCTTGCCTACTTCCACGCCGCACTTGATTTCCACGCCGAGTTCGCGCAAAACGTCGATTTCCGCTTCGATGACGTCTTTTTCGAGTTTATACGACGGTATTCCGTAAGTAAGCATTCCGCCGGGGCGTTTGTTCTTTTCGAACACTGTGGGCGTATAACCCCTTGTCGCAAGGTAATACGCGCAGGAAAGTCCTGCCGGGCCCGCGCCGATAATCGCTATCTTTTCCGACCATTTACCCATATTCGACGGGATTACGACTTCGGGAATAAATCTCGTTTCCGCTTTAAGGTCCTGCGCCGCGATAAACTTCTTTACCGCGTCGATGGAAACCGCTTCGTCGATTTTTCCGCGCGTACAGGCGTCTTCGCATCGTCTGTTGCAAATACGTCCGCAAACCGCCGGGAACGGGTTGTCTTTCTTGATAAGCGCAAGCGCGTCCTTGTATCTGCCCTGACTTGCCATTTTCAAATAACCTTGCACTGCAACGTGCGCCGGACAAGCGGTTTTACACGGTGCGGTTCCCGTAGGATAGCAGTTAATACGGTTGTTATCCCTGTAATTTTCGTCCCACTTGTCTTCGCCCCAACTCAGATTGTCGGGAAGTTCGTGTTTCGGATACTTGATTTCCCCTTGCTTAGTGCAAAGTTTTTGTCCGAGTTTAACCGCGCCGGCAGGACAATATTCCACGCATTTGCCGCACGCAACGCAGTTTTTCTTGTCTACTTCCGCCGTGTACGCGCTGCGTGACATATTAGGCGTGTTAAAAAGTTGGCTCGTTCTGAGCGCGTTACAAATGTTGACGTTACAGTTACAGATAGCAAAAATCTTGTTTTCGCCGTCGATGTTGGTTATTTGATGAACAAAACCGTTCTTTTCGGCGTTGCGCAAAATTTCCATCGCTTCTTCGTAGGTTATATCTCTGCCTTTACCGGTTTCACGGCAGTAGTCCGCCATATCGCCGATCCCGATACACCACTCGTCGCAACTGTCGCCGCAGCCTTCGCCGAGTTTCGCTCTGCCGTAGCGGCAAGAACAAATACCGACGCCGAGATGCCCTTCGTATTTTTTTAGCCAGTAAGAAAGATGCTCTATATCAAGCGTCTGATTTTCCATCGAAATCGCTTTTTCTACCGGAATAACGTGCATTCCTATGCCTGCGCCGCCCGGCGGAACCATAGGCGTAACCATTTTTAACGGCAAAAACGTCATTCTTTCGAAGAACATCGCCAGTTCCGGGTGATCGTCGAGTTGTTTCTTTATCATATTCGTAAACTCTGCGCTGCCGGGTACGAACATCGGCAAAACGTAACGACGAATACGCGGAGCGTCTTTAATCGGTCCGTCTTTCGTGTAATTATCGCCGTAATCGTATTCGAGAATACCGATATTCGACATCTCTTGCAGAAGTTTTTGCAAACGCTCTTCTTCGTATTCGGGTACGAGCGCGTGTATGTCTTCGAACGTGTAATGCTTCCTTACTTTCATTTTCAAAGCAAGGTCAACCATTTCGTCGGTAAGTATGCACGCAAGCCCCCAGTACTCGGGGTCGTTTGCCGTAACGCCTTTTATCTTATGGTCAACGCAGTCCGTAATCTTACGCGCAAGTTTAAGCACGTTTTCTCTCGGATTAGGGTCGCCCATAAACTTAGGCACGAACGCTTTGCTCATTTCAGGCATTTTTCTTTAATCCTCCCGTTTCTTTTTTTATCCATTCGGTTATTTTTTCTATTCCTTCGCCCGTTTTTGCGCTGATAAATACGACTTCCGCGCGCGGATTTCTCATTTTAACGTACTCGACGCACTTCTCCGTATCAAAATCAAAATACGGCAAAACGTCGATTTTATTGACGATAACAAGGTCGCATATCGAAAACATTAACGGATATTTCAGCGGTTTGTCCGTTCCTTCCGGTACCGACAGTATCATCACGTTCTTGTTCGCGCCGGTATCGAACTCCGCCGGGCATACCAGATTGCCTATGTTTTCCAGTATCACTAGGTCGAATTTTTCGTATCCGAGTTCGTTCAGTCCCTGCCTCGTCATATCCGCGTCAAGGTGACACATTCCCATAGTGTGCAGTTGTATCACCGCCGCGCCCGTCTTCTCACCGATCGTCGCGGCGTCGCAGTCGCCGTCAATGTCCGCTTCCATTACCCCTATCTTCATCTCGCCTTTAAGCGCGTTAATAACTCTCGTAAGCGTAGTGGTCTTTCCGCTGCCCGGCGAAGACATAAGGTTAATTAAAAACGTCCCTTTTCCTCGCAACTCTTCTCTGAGTTCGGCGGCGCGCTTGTCGTTATCCGCAAACGCCGACTGCTTGACTTCGATTATTTTATACCTTTCCATCTATTCTCCGCTGCCCCCTCTGTAATAGTTTAGCATAAGATCGAGCAAAATTTTAATCTTTTCGTCCCGCTCCTTGTCCGTGCTGAGTATATTACCCCTTACCGACAACTTCTGCCACAATCCGAGTATTGACTGCGTAGACGCAAAATAAAAATCGAAAAAGTTGTCTATCTCGCGCACCGTTCCGTCCTTGCGCCCGGCTTTGTACGCAAGTTCGAATATCTTGTAAAACTCAAGCATTATATCGTCGTAACGCTTTCTGTCCGCTTGCTCGAACTCGTCGTTCATAAACAATGCGTCAAGCATAATCAAAAACCGCGAAAACCGCTCGTCACCTATTACCATCTTCGGATAGTATCTCGTAAGCAATTCGAGTTGCTCGATACCGGTATAACACCTTATCTTGTCGTAATACTCAACAAGTTCGCTTAACCTCTTCTCCCAAAGCCGTATAGCCGACTCGATTATCAACGTGTTTTTACCCAAAAAATACCGATAAACCGACGCGGTGCCTACTTCCGCCTTCTCCGCAATTTCAAGCAACGTCACTCCCTTAATGCCCTTTTCGAGAAACATCGCCGAAGCGACTTCAATAACGTGGTCCTTGTGTCTGTCAATAACGCCCATATTCGCTTCTCCTGTACGCCTTCCTTTTTGAATGGCAAACTCTCATTTTCATAATAATGATAGCACAACTTCCAAAAAATATCAATAGCAAAGTTATTTTTAAGTTTCCCTACGACAAATAAAAGGCCCGTTACGTTAAACGAGCCTTTCTGTTAGATTAAATAAAAAAGTGGCGGGGCGGGCGGGTG
>CAJLYQ010000069.1 GCA_905210905.1 uncultured Christensenella sp.
CCGCCCGCCCCGCCGGCAAACGCGCAAAATAGGGCAAAAAGCACAATAAACGTAAGCGAACAAAGGATATAAAAAAAGCGCGAAAACTTATTCTTCACGCTAAAAAATATGTCGAAAAAGGTCGAAATATAAGTTCTTTTTAATCGTCGGAGCGGAAAATTTCGTCGGCGGCGCGTTTCGACACGTCGAAAGAAAAGCCTTTGCCGGAAAGATGTCGAAGGAGTTTTACTTTTTCTTCGGGCGTTTTTTCCCGTCTTTTCATAAATTTTTCCGCTATTTTTAGCACTTCTTCCATACTTTCGGTTTCTTCGTCAAGGAAAGAAAGAGCGTCTTTATCCACGCCTTTTGCTCTCAGTTCGTTTTTTATGCGCGTTATGCCTTTTTTACCGCGATATTTTTCGTAAAATCTTTCGGCAAACCGACCGTCGTCGATATAACCGCACTCCGTTGCGTGGTTTATAGCGTTTTTTGCCGCTTTTTGCGAAAAACCTTTATCGCGAAGTTTGTCGTAATAGCCTTTTTTCGTTTTGGAATAACGGTCGATTTGTTCGTAAAGGTATTTTTTGCAGGCGATAAGTTCGCTTTCGGACAAAACGTCCGCCAAAAAGTTATCGTCGATTTCGTCGCCTTTTTTTATTCTTGAAAGCACGAAAGCGTCCGGATCAAGGGCATATTCGCCGTTTTCCGTGACTATTACCACGTATTTTTTGCCGTAAACGATTTTTTCTATTGTCATAATAATCGCATTGTAACACTTTTTTCCTTCTTCGGATGACGGAATTTTATTTTAATAAAATTACCGCTTGAAAAAAAGGCTTACGTATGTTAAACTTGTTATAAGTATTATTATGTGCCTATGCGCACGCGTGTGAGGAAATAATGACAATCGGTAAACGGCGTGGTTTTATATTTGCGATTACTTTTATACTGCTGGCTTTTCTTTCGTGTGCGGTCGGTCTGACCGTGCAAAAAGCGGCTTACGCGGAGGAGAGTTCGGTCGTTTATATCGATACCGAATCCGACTTAATCGCGCTTTCCGAGTCGGTTAACGCCGGGAACAGCCGCTTGGGAGAAAAATTCGTCCTTACCGCAAATTTAGACCTTACTAAGACCGAATACGCCGACAAGTTCGAGCCGATAGGCAAAAACACCGCTTTCCACGGCGCGATCGACGGAAACGGTCATACCGTCACCCTTGCGCTCGAACCCGAAGACAATTCTTCGTCCGCTTTCGTCGGAAAACTCGGCACGAGCGGTTCGATTACCCGCATTACGATAAGCGGTTCGATAAAAGGTAAATCTCTCGTGGCCGGAATAGCGGCGGAAAACGAAGGAAATATTTCTTACTGCGTCGTCGACGCAACTTTTACGAACGACGGAACGAACGGTTCGAACAACTCGACGGGCGGCGTCGCCGCAAACAACGACGGCTCGATCGTTTCTTGCGTGTGCCTGAGCGATTTAACAGCTCCGATTAACGTCGGCGGAATAGCCGGAGTATGCGGCGGAACGATAGACGCCAGCGTGTTTTTGGGCACGATTTACGCAAGCGGTACCGCGTCGATGAAAATCGGCGGACTCGTAGGCGCGCTTGCCGGTACGATGAAAGACAGTTTTACCCGTTCATCGATAAACTTAGCCGTCCCGGACAACGCGGACAAATCGAGTATCGGGTCGGTCGCAGGAACGACCGGCGGTTCGAAAACGACAAACAACTACGCCGTTGCGGACGAATATTCTTTCCCTGCCGGCGGCGGTAAAGACGAAGAAGGACAATACGAAAGAAAAAGTCTATACGACTTCCTTAGCGAAAACGGCGTCGAACTCGGCGATTCCTTCGTCAGAGCGGACTACGCGGTCGGCGGCGGATACCTGTACGCGCCCGAGTTTTTAACGAAAACCGACGGCGAAAAAATCGAGTTTATCGACGAAAAAACGAAAAAAGCCTTTTCCGCGTCGCTGTTTACTTCGGGCGAAGGCACGGAAGAAAATCCGTGGATAATCGGCGAAAACAAACAATGGGCGGTGAGCGGAGAAGAATGTTGGACGCTCTTTAAGACAAACGCGTCGATTTACGACTACGAAGGCAAATTTATTCGTTGCGACGGCGACGTCGACGTCGGATACAACCACTCGGTAGGAAGCGCGGCGGTTCCGTTCGCGGGCAACTTCGACGGCGGAAACAAAACCTTTACTTTAAGCGGCGACGGGTACGCGGACGATACCGCGCTGTTCGCTTACGTCGGCGGCAACGCCGCGATTAAAAACTTCACCGCGTCCGGCAAAGGCGTATCCGGCGGAAACTCGGTAGCGGCGGCAGTGGCGAACGCGGACGAGAACGCAAAAATAAGCAACGTGATCAACCGTTGTCCCGTGACGGGCGAAACGAACGTCGGCGGCATAGTCGGAAAAATCTCGTCCGAAGCGGTAACGGTGGAAAACTGCGTTAATTACGCGAGAATAAGCGGCGTGGGCGGCAACGGCACAGGAGCAATCGGCGGCGTGGTAGGCTTAGCGGAAAAAGGCGCGACTATGCGCGGTCTTGCCAACTACGGAGAAATAACCGCTCTCTACGGCGGCACGAGCGACGTAGGCGGAGTTGTCGGAAGAATAAACGAAATAAATAACGAAATATCCGCACTTCACGGCGAAAGCACGATTACCGCAACGAGAACGGAAAACGTAGGCGGAGTTATCGGCTCGGTTACGATAAACGGAGAAAAAATGATTGCTTCTCTCGGCGCGGTCGGCTCGGTCGGCGGTAAAAGATACGTCGGCGGAATAATAGGCAAAATAAACGTATTATCCGGTTCTCTGAAAACCGAAGTTTTCGCTTCGCTTACCGAATTAAGCGGTGAAAACCGCGTGTCGGGCATAGCCAACGTCGACGGAACGGCGGAATTCGTCGCAGGGTATTTTACCGGGACGATAACCGAAAGAAAAGGGGAAGGAACGGCGGAATTTATTTGCGATCCGATAGCGACCGCAAGCGACAAAAACTCGGTATTAACGAGCGAAGTTTATTACAACACCGACGACGGCAACAAATCTACGGCGATCGTTTCGGCGAGCGGTAAAAACACGATACAACTTACCGACGGTAAACTTTTTGACGAAAGAATGGAGAAAATTGCCCCGTCGCTTACGAAAGGAACTTATCCTTTCCCGAAAAGCACGCGCGCGTATCTCAACAGAGAAGAGCGTTTGGACGCGGCATACTTCGACGGCGAAGAAACGGGTGAAAGCGGCACGGTTTACCTTATAAGTTCGGAAAAAGCCTTGCGCAACCTTTCTTTCTTCACGAGAACGAACGTAGCAGGGTACGCCGAAAAACGTTATAGACTTGCGTCGGACGTAACGATGACGAGAGAATTCGAGCCGATAAAAGACTTCGTCGGCGAGTTCGACGGAAACGAAAAAACGATAAACGCGCTTACGATAACGAGCGGAAACGAGTTCGTGGGACTGTTCGACGTGTTGAAATCGGGCGCGACGGTAATAAATCTCGGACTTAAAAACGGACGAATTACGGCAACCGCCGCCGCTGCAACCGTCGGTGCGATATGCGGCAAAGCGGAAGAAGGATCTTTAGTCGAAGGAATAGCCGCAGACGTAACCGTTCAGGGCAAAGGGAAAGTCCTCGGCGGTCTGATCGGCTACGGAAATAAAACCGTCGTGAGAAAATCTTTCTTCGCAAGTAAAATCCTGTCCGAAGGCAACGCCGTCGCAGGCGGTATCGCAGGAGAAAGCATAGATTCGTCGATCGGCGACTGTTTCTTCGTAGGTAAGATAATAAATTGCACGATTTCGGGCGGAATAGTAGGTAAAGCGACAAAAACCGACGTCGAAGGGTGCTATGCCTCGGGAAGAATAGAAGGACAAAAAGCAGGCGGTATCGTCGGAGAAATCGACGGCGGCAAAATTGCGAGAGCGTTCGTTATCGCGGATATCGTTTATAACGACGAAGCGGGCAAGGGCGCGATTTACGGCGTTTCCGTAAGCAAACCGACCACTGCGGAGTGTTATTACAATTCAGATTCGATTAAACTCGGCGCATACGACGGTATCGACGCCGAAAGCAATAAAGAGTTTGCGAAAATTACCGACTTTTTCACGGTCGACGGACCGGGAAATTTTCTCGTGTCGGGATTTGCCGCAACCGAAAGCGACCTTAACGAGTCGTGCGACGCGCTTTATACGCATTATTTAACCGCTTTTTCGGAGTTTATTGCCGGCGCAGATAATTCGACTTACGAAAAAAACGTTGCGTTCTACGTCAGAAAGAGCGTGGAAATCGCTATTTTCGGTACGAATACCGCGTCTGACGAAACCGCCGGTTCGGAACTCAATCCGTATATCGTGGACAACGCGCAACGTTTTGCGAAGATATCCGAACTCGTAAGAAGAACGGATTTTGCCGACAAATTCTTTAAGATCCCTTGCGATATAGATATGAACGCGGTAACTTCGATGCGCGCCGTCGGGTATTATTCGCTTGCCGTGGAAAAACCGTTTTCCGGTACGATTTACGGCGAAAAAGCGGACGGAACAAGACCGAGAATAAGCAACGTCAGAATAACAGAAGCGACGGACGGAACGACGGTTACGACGAGTTATCTCGGAGTTTTCGCTTGCACGGGAGAAGGATTTACCGTTAAGAACCTTATTTTCGACGGAAAAGTGGGGGGGAACACCGAAGTAGCCGGGTTGGTTGGCTATATGCATAAAGGCAGAGTGCAAAACGTCTGGTCGAAAATCGACGTTACCGCAAGCGGAGAAAAAGCGAGCGGACTAATTAGCACCGTTTCTTCTTCCGCCGAAATTACGGGGAGCGTTTGTTCGGGCGAAGTAAACGCAACCGGCAGTGTGTACGGTATCGTCGGCGTGGCAAAATCCGGAGCGGGAATAACCGTGGACGCAACGGCGAGTTGGTTCGTCGCACGCGGCGAAATGCAAACCGATTATACGCATAACAACGTGGGCAGCGTGCTGTTCGATTTCTCGGACGAAAGCAAAGGCGAAAGACTGGAAATTATCGACGGAGCAAGCAAAGGGTTCGGTTTCAGACCCGTTTTTGCGTCGGACAGTAAATATAAAGGCAAAATTCTTAACGCAACCGACGCGGCAATCTTTTCTTCGGACAACGTTAACGCTTACTTCGATACGACGACGGAAGACGTGACGAGAACGTTTTCGGTAAGGTATTGCGCGTTTATAACCGTTAACGTCAGGTACGGCGACGGAACGGGAACGGATTACGCCGCGGCGCAGGCAAGCGGAGAGTATTATATAGGACAAACCGTGACCGCGTCGCTTGAATTTACCGACAAAGGAAAGGCGCTCGGCACGAAATTCGTCGGACTGTCGGATAAGAACGGCGACGAGTACGAATACGAACTCGTTCCTTCGGCAGGACAAGTGCTTGTTTCCTTTATAATGAGCGAAAAAACCGAAGAAATAACGTTAAGAACCGATAAAATCTCGGACGGAAAAATTATATCGTTCGGCAGAACGGACGGAACGACGTTCGACGGAAGTTCGGTTTACGACGGTTATTCGATAGACGTAAGTTGGACAAGCGGTATAAGCGGAAGTATAGAATTGTACGTTTCGGGCGAACTGAAAGAAAGGATTCTGAACGCGGGCGAGTATCTCGTTATCGCAAGAGTTGCGGACGAAAACAACTCGTTCGTAGGCGAGTACGAAACGAAATTCACGGTCAATAAACGAACGCTCGTTTTGTCGGACGACGAAGCGAAATACGCGGAATTTTTGACCACCGTTTACGAAAAAGGCAAAAAAGAAAGAACGCACGTTTTACCTGCCACCGAGCAAAGCGCGGTAAGCGGCGCGGCGGAAACGGGAAGCGGCAGAGAAACGCCCGTCGTGACCCTTACGTTCGAATTTGCTAAAGAAACCGCCGGGAAAAACGTTTCGGTAAGAATAATCGACGCGACCACCGACGACGGCAACTACGAATTTGCGGTAAAGACCAAAGACTTCGGAGCGGTGGGTTCGATATTGAAGAAGACGATAATCGTAAGCGTTTCGGACGCGGACGAAAACGGAATTATAGAAAAGAGTTATTCGGCGAGAAAACCCGTTATCGACGCCGGAACGTACGAAATCAGAATAAAATGGACGTTCATAACGGACGGCACGGAAGCGACGACTTATAAAAAAGGTACGTACGAAGCGATTGCGGCGCCCGAAAACGGCGAGGACGAAGAAAACTACGACGTGATTTGCGACAGAGAATATACGCTGGAAATCGTGCCGTATACGGTCACCGCCGAAAACGTAGTTTATCGCAAAACCGAACTAGAATACAACGGAACGGACTTGTCGGAAGAAACGGAAACCAACGCGTACTTCGTCGTTCCATTCGACAGCCTTAACCATTCAATGGAACTCGTTTTTTACACGGACGCCAAAGGCGAGAAAAAAACCGACGAAGTGATAAATGCCGGAACGTACTACGTCAAAGGCGTTTCTTGCGACGAAAATTATAAGATAGACGAAAATACGGAACTTAAGAAAATCACCGTAAAAAAGAAAAACGCAGGCGCGTTGACGGTTGAGTTCAAAAGAGAAAACGGCGAACTTTTGCAATCCGGGGATACCGTCACCGTCGAAGACCTTATTTACGTCGACGTAAGCAAAGACGGATACGCGTCGGGAAGCGACTTCGACGCAAAGTTCGAAACCGAAGGGAGCGGATTTAGGACCGTTAGATACGGCGACAAATGGTACGTCGTGCCTACGATCGGCGGACAGGGAAGAGCGTTTACCGTAAAAACGAGATTTGCGACCAACTACGAAGACAGAAAAGCGGCGGAGTTCAGCGTAAACGTGGAAAAGAAAGCGGTTTACGGAATACTTAATAAGAATACGTTCGTTTTCGGCGACAGAGTCACCGACGAAATGCTTGAAGGAATAGAGTACTATTATATAGAAACGATAGACGGCAGAGAGATCGTCGGTGCGAAGATGAACAAGAGCGATATAGGCGGACTGGAAGTTCCGTCGATAAATCTCGGAGCGACCGGGGTTAACGCAAAAACGTACGAGAGCGTTATTTTCTCGGGCGGCGGAAGCGACGGTTATTCTTTCGGTTTCTTTACGAAAACCGAGCAGAACGAACACGGCGAAACGGTGGTGAGCCAAAAGAAGAGCGTTACTATAGTTCCCAAAGAAATTACTCTCGTAGTCAACACGGTAATAGGCAAGACCTACGGCGACGGTAAAGACAAGGAAGTTATACCTTATATAATAACCGCCGTGCAAAACGGCAGTACCGTTGTTCTGGACACCTTGCCGGACGGAAACGCCGTCGTGCTTAAGGGTTCTCTCGGCAGAGCGAGCGGCGAAGACGTGGGCGAATACGAGTTGAACAAAGGTACGCTCAACGAAGAAAACAATCCGAATTACGTTATAAAAACCAACTTTACGAGCAGATTTACCATATCGAAAAAGCACGTAAAAATCGAAGTTAAACCTGACCAAGGAAAAGAATACGGCGAAAGCGACGGCGAAATAGAGTTTGTTTTGTCAGACGAAGAAGGCAACGAACTCGTTGACAGCGCGGAACTCGGCATAACGGACACTATGGACGTGTTCAAACAAGCGATTAAATGCGTGAGAGAAGAAGGAGAAGACGTAGGTTTTTACCGCTACACGTTGGTTACTTACGAAGACAAACTTCGCGCGCTTAACTACGAAGTGGACGTCGCGGACCCGTCAAACCTTACCTATCGGATACAACAAACCACGCCGCAACTTTATTTCGAAGTGGAAGGTTTCCCGTCGTACGGCGACAAAGTGGACGAAATCGCCTACAAAGTTGACGTAAAAGACAAGTACGGCAATGCGGTTAAAGGCAAGATAAGCGTTTACGTCTTCGATATGAAAGCCGAAGGAATGAGAAGAAACTATATCCTTTTAGGCGACGATAAACTGTACGCCGAATTCGTTCCCGACGAAGAGAATTACCGCACGGTAAGCAAAACCGCAACCATTACCGTAGGCAAACGCAAAACCGGCGTTAAGGCGTATTATAAAAACGACGGAGATCTTACGTCCATAGGCGACTATGCCGTTCCTTACAAAGGCTCGGCTTACTCGGCAAGCGACTTTACGGCGGAAATAACCGACGGAGTAAATCTTAGCGATAACGAAACGTATAACGTTACGCTCGAAATAAAAGGCGAATCGCGCAACGTGACGGCAAGCGGTTTCGAAGTCGTGGTTTCGATAGAAAGCGACTATTACGAACTTAAAGGTAAAACTGCGTTTAAGGTAACCGTAAACAAGGGTTTGATTACCGCAAAAGTCGAAGACGCGGTTATTACGGAAGGCGAAAAGTTCACGGCGAAAATCACCTACGACGGACTTGTGGGAGCGGACAAAGAGAGCGCGATTTCTATTTTGCCCACGGTAAAGAACTTGCCGGACAAGGCAGGGTACTATTCGATTAAAGCCGAAGGCGGCGTTGCGAAAAACTACGAGTTCGTTTATACGGAAGGCGTGCTTACGATAAACGCGAAAGAAAGATTAAGCGACGGCGGCAAGATTGAAGGAACGCTTGCGCCCACCTACGAAATATCGTTTACTCCGCTTGCCACAAGCGGTACGGCGTTTTCGGAAACGGCAAAAAGTACTGACAGTGCGCTCGGAAACAAGTTTTATAAACCGTTGACCGTAGCGATGAAAGAATACGTCGTAGTCAAGGGCAGTAACTCTTTAGGCGACGGAACGTATAATTACTCGATTAAGTTCGACGGAGTGACGGAAAACAGTAAAATTTACGTCAGACTTACTTCGGGCGAAATCGAACAAGTCGAGTTCAGCGTAATCGAACAAGACGGCGAAAAATACGCTGCGTTTGCAAGCAAGGAAATCGCCGCGGCAATGCGTTACGAAACGAAAACGACCGTAGAAATGCTTAAAGGATACGCAATACTCGCAATAATCGCCGGGGTGGTTTTAATTATTCTCGTCATTATAATAGTAGTCGGCGTTTCGAATAAGAAATCGAAGAACAAACAAAAGTATTATGCGGTTAAGTCGAGATGGAGGTAAAATAGCCGACCAAACGTCGTGCGGGATTTTGCGGCAGTCGCTTTGCTTTGTGCGGACAAA
>CAJLYQ010000070.1 GCA_905210905.1 uncultured Christensenella sp.
TTTTTTACGCCCATTGCATAATTAAAAAACGAGTTAAATAAGCGATAAGGCTATCTCAATATCACGTTATGGGATACCGCACACACCTTTTCGCCTTCGGTAAGCACTATGTCTTCGGCGTGCTCGAACTCTCTTACGAAGTCGCCTATTCTTAGATTAAACCTGTCCGTTCCTTCCTTTGCCGAAAGAACCGTGTATTTGCCGGGAATAATCTTCCCTTTCTTTTCCACGACGTAAGTTACGCCTCGGACGAGAACCACGTCGCCGTCCGTATGCGTGATTTTTACTTCACCGTTTTCCGTCGTTTCCTTTTCGTCAAAGGTATATCTTACTCCTTTTTTAACGAACACGTTGTCCGCTTTGCCGCCGGGTTTTTTATTAAGTTTAGCCGCCATCACGGCAATAACCACGCTAAGCACGACAAGCAGTACGCTTTCGCATATAATCACTATTTTTTCAGGCGTCATACTAATCACCTCCGTATGTGACGAATAAGTACACTATCAGCGCAATCGCACCCAGAATTCCGATAACGAGCGAGCCTACTTTAAGCGGCGAAATCGGAACTTTTCCGGCAACTTTGCCGTTTCTGCCGTTTACGAAAAAGTTATAGATTTTCTTCTTAAATCCGTAATGTCCGATATACATCGGAAGCAAAACGTACTTATAAGTGACGTTTTTACAATGCATATTTGCGTCGAACGAGCAAATTTCGTCGTAAACGTATCCGCTCAGAATTTGCTCTTTTACGTTGTCGTACATTATATTCCGCGCGACTTTCCAGCACGCTTTTCCGTCACGATTGTACTGCGTTGCGGTAAATCCGTATAGATAATCTTCCGAGTATTTTTGCGAATTGTTCGTATCGTACGGCTGCAAATCGTTGAGCGTTTTTTGTCGGATATTGTCGGCGGCTTGCACAAGAACGTCGTCGAAACTTCTCTTATGCGTACCCGAAATCGGAAAATATTCCACTCTCCGCTCGGTCAACTGCTTGCCGTCCACGGTTTTCGTGACGTAATAGTATCTGCCCAGCACGCCCTCGTACTCGGTATACGTATCCGCGTCAAACGTAAACGCAGGCGAATAGTTGCCGTGCATTCCTTCGGGTTTTACGCTCTTTTTGAACTTGGACGGCGCAAAAACTTTCTTTTTCGCCCAACCCACGACGCGTTCTTTCGCTTGTTCTTTAGTAAGTAAAAACGGCAAAACCGCGTCCGGGCGCATACCGCTCATCTCTTCGCACTCTACCACGTTGCTCGTTCCGCAAAACGGACATTCTTTGCTTATCTCCGAACGGGCAATAACCGTCGTCGCGCCGCAGTTGGTACAACGGAAAACTCTCGTTTCTTTCGACCAGGTCGCCACCGAGTTATCGAACAGAAAATTAGCGTCTTTTTCTTCGCAAAAGTCGTTTTCTTCGAGTTTAACTCCTTCTCCGCAATACGGACACTTCAATCCGTGCGTTTCGGGCGAATAAACCATATTCGCTCCGCAAGACGGACATTTTTTAATTTTCGTTTCCGCATTTTTGTCTTCGTCGATTTTTTGTTTTGCAGCAAACAAATTGTCGACTTCTTCCGGTCTGTTCATTCGTTCTCTCCGTTAAATCTTCTCTCCGCATTCGGGGCAGAACTTCGTGCCGGGTTTGAACTTCGTTCCGCACTTGGGACAAACCGTCTTGATAGCGTAACCGCATTCGGGACAGAATTTGCTCTTAGCCGAAATATCCGCGCGACACGACGGACACTTAATCGTGCTTTCTTCGGCTGCGGGAGCGGACGTAGCCATATTGCCGAACAGATGTCCCATCTGCATTCCCATTCCCACGCCCATTCCTGCGCCCATCGCCGAGCCTGCCATTCCCGGGTTTTTCGCGGCGTCGCGCAAAGCGTCCGCTTGCGCTTTCTTTACGTAAATATCCATATTCTTGCCCAGAATTCCCAACGTCGTGCTTTCGTCCAACGCCTTTTCGAGCGCTTCGGGCATAGAAAAGTTTTCAAAGTTAAACGCAGGAATTTCCACGCCTACCGTTTTTAATGCTTCGGTAAGTTGTTTCGCCACGATCTCGCCGAGTTCGATAAGGTTTCCCGCCATGTCGAGAACGGGAATTTTGCTCTCGCCGATGATGTCGGTAATGCGAGTAACGACCATGCTCCTGAGCCATTCGGATATGTCTGCCGTCTTGTAAGTGGGAACCGTCCCGGACAACTCTTTCATAAACACGTACGGATCGGTCACACTGAACGAATACGTACCGAACGCGCGCACTCTGACCGCACCGTAATCCGCGTCACGGATCATAATCGGATTTTTCGTGCCCCATTTTTGGTTGGTAAATTGTTTTGTATTGACGAAGAAAACGTCGGACTTGAACGGCGATTCGAAACCGTATTTCCAACTCATAAGTTTGGTAAGAATCGGCACGTTGTCGGTATCTAGCGTGTAATAACCCGGCAGGAAAACGTCCGCCATTCTGCCCTTATCGCAGAAAATACACGCCTGACTTTCACGAACGGTCAGTTTCGATCCGCGCGTGATATAATCTTTTTTCATATCGTAACGGTACACGATCGTGTCCGTCGTATTGTCTTTCCATTCGACCAGTTTAAGAATACCCATAAAGATATACCTCGTTTTATTTTATTTGATAGACTAATGATATACTAAAACACAGCCTTTTGTCAACATCGGCGAGATAAAAAACGCGCCCCAAAGTCCGAGCGCGTCCGTTTAACCTTTTTTTATAATCTCAGGCAAGTTTACTGATAACGTACCTTCCGCTTGCGCCGCACTTTTCGAAATAATTCTTATAGGTCGTTTCGTCCGCGCCGACTTTAATAACAAAGGTAATCACCGCGCCCCCGGTAGCGAAAACCGTCAAAGCGGAGCGTGTCGGAGGCGTAAGGCTCCCGAACGTGATTTTCGTAAGGGCGGAACAGTTCAAAAACGCGTTTGCCGCGATATAATCGACGTTTTCCGGAACGATAAAAGAAGTAATTTCGCCGCTTGAATCAAAGCAGTTTTCCCCTATTTCGGTAACGCAGTTTCCGATGAAAATACTTTCCGCTTTCGTCGAAGAAAATGCCTTTTTACCGAGTTTTTTCACCGTGTTCGGCAAAGTGATTTTTTTACCTGAAAAGCCGTAAAACGCTTCTTCGATTACTTCGGCATAAGCGGAGTTTCTTTCAAATTCCAACTCGTTTATCCCCGACCGATAAAACGCTCTTCTTCCGATAAAGGTCACCGAAGCGGGCACGACGAATTTTTGTCCGTCTTCGGCAAATAAATTAACGGTTTCCGCAAAGGCGAAAGTTCCGATTTTTGTAATAGCGGACGGTAAAAGCACTTCTTTACCGTTGTAATTTGCAAACGAATAATCGCTTATTTCCGTAATTTTCGTTTCTCTTAAATCAACTGACGCGAATACGCCTTTGAATGCGGTTTGTCCTATCGAAGTAAGTCCTTTTCCGAGAGAAATCCTTTCAAGACCCGTCGCTCCGCCGAATGCGTTATCCGTTAAAACGAAGTCGTTTTCCGAAATAAGGGACACCACCTTAAGCGCGGCTTTTCCTATGCTCGCGTCGAAGTAATAACTTAACGCGACCGCTTGTCCTTCGCTTCCCAAAAGCGACGGCAAAACAAGGCTTTCCAAAGCGACGCAACTCTTGAACGCCCACTCTCCTATCGATTTGATTTTCGATAAATCCGCTTTGAAATTCGTAAGGGAAGAACAGCCCGAAAACGCTTCTTTCCCTATAGAAACGACCGGCGTAAGGTACTCGACTTCCCTTACGTAATCCGCTCCGTAATAAAGACGGGAAGATATTTCTTCGTCCTGTCTTACGATCACTTTCAGTTCGACCGGTTTTCCCGAACCGAACGCGTCGGTAAGTCTTCCTTCGGGCAGAACGTCGAGCGAACAAAAACTGATTTGTTCGAGTCTATACATTCCCCAAAATGCGTTTTTAGGTATCAAAACAACGCTGTCGGGAATAACCAAAGTCGTCACCGAACTGTTTTCAAACATTCTTGCGGCAATTTCCGTCGTACCGGAAGGAATTTCCGCGACGGGAGATTTGCGCTTGTATTCGGTCATAATCGTAGTCCCGACTTTGTAAGTAAATTCGTCGGCGTTGTAAGTGTAAATCGACACGTTTTCAAACTTCGAGTCGCCGATTAAAACGTAGTTGTTTTTCTTCTCCGCGACGAGTTCTACCGTAGCGGTTCCGTCGGATAAAAACGTCACGATTTTTTTAATCTCTTTTTCGTATTCGGTCGAGCCGAAAATTATCTTAATTTTGTCGCTTATCGCCCCTGTATTAACCACGAATTGATCGGGTACGGTCGTTCCGGTAAGATCGATTTGCATCGGATTAAGGCTTATCGCCGTCTTGAAAGTATAATCTTCGTAGTTTGTTTCGTCCGCGTTGAACACCGCTTCCGCAACGAATTCTCTGCCCGTAACCGTCGTTTTGTCCGCTCCGTATCTGAGCACGAGTTCTCCTATTTCTTCGCGCGGATACGACCATTTTATATACTCCGCCATATAGTCGACGAAGGCTATTTCTTTGAGCATCATTCCGTGGCGGTACGTCTTCCCTTCTTCGGTTTTTACCTTTCTTTCGTCAAATTGCTCTGCGGTGTATTTTGCCTTGTTTATCACGAAAACCGCAGTTAATTCCGTTACTTCGTTTTCGCCGATTACAAACTTAAAATCGCCTTTTTCGTTCTTTCCTTTTTCGTAGTAAAACACGGCGGTAATCGCATATTTGCCTGCGCTTTTTATCGGCTCGGCAACTTCGTTTCCGCTCTTGTCAACGTATTCGACGCTTACCGATTCGGGTAAGGTTTTTCCGCTTTTTATAGTAATTTCGGGAGTTATTCCTACGCCGTCGTACGTTTTGGTTACGCCGTTAAACTCCACTCCGTCAAGAATAATCGTATCGGGTTTAACGATAAAATATTTGGTTACGGCAGGTATTTTTTCGTAGTTATCCCCTATTTTTGCGTCCTTAAAAGTAAGTTCCGCGCGGATTTCGTAACTCCCTGCGTGAAGCACTTCTTCCGATAAATTTCCGTTGCGTTTTATCGAATACGTTACGTTCAGTTCTTCCGGAACTACGGCAAGACCGAATGCGGTCGCCGTGCCGTCGTAGACTTTTTCTTCTTCGCTTTGCGCGAATTTTAGTCCGCTTACGTCGTATTTTGCTTGTTTAACGGTAATCGCAAGATAGGGTTTTGCTGGTTCGTTGTAGTTTTTATCGAACCCTTCGGGCATTTCGTAAGTTGCGGTTATCGCATATTTACCCACCGTCAGCAATCCGCCGCACTCTTCGAGCGAAACCGTTTTCCCGCCGATTTTTATTTCGAGTTTAGTTTCGTACCGTCCGAAAAACTCGTTTTTAACGCCGTTCGGCGCGCCGTTTTCGATGTTTAATCCGTAAACCGTTCCACCGTCGGTTATTCTCGTTCCGTAAACTATCTCGCTTATCGAATTGCCCTGTCCGTCACGCAAAACGAGCGATCCCGTTTCCAGATCCGCTTTCTTTATCCTTACCGGAACGCAGAAATACTGCGAAACGTATTTACCGTCGCTTTCGGTGAAAATCGCCTCTTCGCTTTCTGTCAAAAACAGGTAGTTCTTTTCTGTCGATTCGTCGGCAACGATCCTCACGTAGTATTCGTAAGTGCCTGCGTCGACGAATTCGGGCGCGGTGATTTTCGCGTACCCGTCGCCGTTCTTTTCGTAGTATTCCGCTTTCGCTCCGCTCGGCAGCCCTGCCACGGACGCCACGACTTTTTCTCCGTCGTAAACCTTGTCCACGCCGCAGTCGGGAAGTAAAACGTGCCCTTTTTCGATGGTATATTTGCAACTGAGCGAGCCGATTTCTTCGTAGTTCGGGTTGCTCCCTTCGAAAATCGCCGTCGCAACATACGAGCCGACTTCTTTCGCAGAGTTGTTTTTATACGTTACGCTCACCCCTTCGGGCAGCGTTCCGGAAAGGGAAACCACTTGATTTTTGCCGTTATAACGGAGCGTTCTCGACGGAAAAGAAACCGCCGACATATCGTAACGAGCCTTCTGTATCGTAAGCGTCGCCGTTAAATCGTCACATTCCAGAACGTAACCGTCGGGCAAAGTGACCGTTGCGGTAACTTCGTACGTTCCGGCTTCCGTCGCACCGTTGAATTCCTTGCCGCCGCAAGCGTATTTTACGGTAGTGCCTTCGGGAACCGTTCCCGTGGGGTTAATAAAAAACGTTCCGCCGTCGTAAACCGCGGTCGTGTCGGGAAAAGCAAGTTTAACTTTCGTTCCGATACCCACCGTCACTTCGATACGCACGGTAAACTCCTCGGCGGTTGCGATAACCGCGCCTTTGCCTTCTTTTATCCCTTTCAGTTTGTTGCCTTTAAGTTGCAGTACGTCCGGGTTCTCCACGGAAAAAGAAACTTTCCCGTTCCCTTCTTTAACCACGAGCGAGTTTACGTCGATCGTTTGGTCGGGTTTTATAGAAACCGCTTCGTTTTTCGCTTTAAGCGCGGTAACCGTTCCGCCGCAACCGAAAAAAAGTGCGGCGAAAATAACCGTTATCGCCGCGACAAGCATTTTTATTGCCAAACTTTTTTTATCGAAAAATTTCTTTTTCACCGCTTCTCCTTAAGCCGAAACCCGTTATACGCGCGGTCCCATCGGCGGTCTGCCGCGTTTTCTCGGTTCGTTGGGCATACCCTTTACGCCTTTCCCCGAAGCAACGGTCATCATAAACTTATCGAACGCCGCCTGACCTTCGTCCGTGTTCTTGAACACCGCCGTACATTCGAGTATGCGGAAACATATTTCGTCCACTCTGTCGAGTATCGCTTTGCGCGATTCTTCTTCGGTAAGTCCTTTCCCTTCGCAAGCCATCGCCTGAACGAACAGGTTTGCGTGCTTGCCGAGTACCGGATCTTCGAAAATCTTTTTAAGGTCGGGTTCTTTCTGACGGATTTCTTTCATAAGCGCGTAAAGTTCGCGTTTTAACCGTCCCGGAAGAATGAACAATCCCATCGCCTCGATAAGACCTATCGCTTCTTTCTTTATATTGTGCATATCTTCCGTCGGATGGAAAATTCCGTAAGGGTGCTTCGCGTCCGCGCGGTTGTTTCTCAAAATAAGATCGATGACGTAATCCCGTCCTTCGATGTACGCTATCGGCGTAACCGTGCTGTGACGTTCTTCTCCCGTCGCACAAATAATATTGACGCTTTCGTCGGTGTAGTTTTCCCACGCCTGCGTGATTTTCCAGGCTCTGTCCGCAACCGCCATTCTGTCAAGACCTTTTATGGTGATAACGCTGTTGTACCAGTCCTTAACGCCTATCGTGATACCGTTCGTTGCCTCGTACATCTTACGCATACCTGCGAAAAACATCGGCAAAACCTTTCTTCCGCCCTGATAATGATCGTGAGCGAGAATAGAACCGCCTACTATCGGAAGGTCCGCGTTCGAACCGAGAAAATAATGCGGCATCTTGCCGACGAACTCGGTAAGGCGTTTCATCGTGTCCGCCGTTATTTTCATAGGTACGTGCTCGTCGCGGAAAACGATACAGTGTTCGTCGTAATAAACGTAGGGAGAATACTGCATATGCCAGGACTCGCCGTTAAGCGTGAACGGAACTATTCTCAACGTCTGTCGGGCGGGGTGGGCGGGCGTTCCGCAGAACCCTAAATTTTCAAGACAGATCATACATTTAGGGTACTTCTTTCCCTTAAACGCTTTCTCCGCAAGTACCTGTTTGGGATCCTTTTCGGGCTTTGAAAGGTTAATCGTAATCGCGATTTTACCTTTTTTGCCGTCCGCGTACCAACAAATGTTACGGCGTATGTCGTTGAGCCTTATATAATTGTTTTTTATGGATAAGTCGTACAGATATTTCGTTGCGCTTATCGGTCCGTGGTCGTCGTAAATACGTTCGAACTCGTTTACGACTTCGCCTGCGGAAGGAGTTACCAGTCCGATTACTTTCGTTTCGAACCTTAATTCCGAACCTTCTTCGGCGATACCCGTTTCGATACCGTAACGAACGAGTTCGTCGGTTATTTCTTCGAGCGGACGCTCTTCGGGCGTAACGTCTTCGGGGTCCACGCGAAAAAGTTCGTAAAGAGAATTTCTTGCGTAAACTTTGTCTTCGAGTCCGAGATGAAGTTCTCTTTCCGCATAAAAAAGCAAATCTTCGATGTTTTTTACTGTGCTGTTCATTATCGTTTTCCTTATACTTTCGCTAAATATATCGTCTTGCGCGTAAAGTTTTGTTGCTAATATTTTTTTTGCGTGCTATACTGTTTTTACTCAATAAAGTATAACATACAGGAGCGCAATATGGCAAGGACTTTAACGAAAGAAACGCTTTGGGCTAACCCCGTTTTTCTCTCTTTTGCAAAAAAATTGTACACCGCAGATCTTAAATCTGTCTGTGCCAGATACGCCGCTCTCGCGGAAGGACTGGACGGCGACGTCCGCTTGTTCTCTTCCCCCGGCAGAGCGGAACTCGTCGGCAACCACACCGACCACAACCACGGTTTGGTTATCGCGGGATCGATCGATCTCGACGTCGCTTGCGCGGCGGTAAAAACCGACGACGGCGTGATTACCGTAGTAAGCGAAGGCTACGAACCGTTTACAGTAAACGTAAACGAACTTCCCATAGACGGTCAACTTTTCGGCAGCACGAAAGCCTTGGTTCGCGGCGTGGTTAAAGGGTTTATCGACAGAGGTTACGCCGTGGGCGGTTTTACCGCTCACGCTTCGAGCAATATCTTTAAGGGCGCGGGCGTAAGCAGCAGCGCGGCGTTCGAACTGCTTATTTGCGAACTTCTGAACAAATTCTATAACGA
>CAJLYQ010000071.1 GCA_905210905.1 uncultured Christensenella sp.
CGGCCTATGACGAAAAAGGAAAGAAAAAAGTTGCTTACCGCCGTTATCTCTGCCGTTTTATCGGTTGCGATCGTGATTGCTACGCCGTTCGTCGTGAACGTTTTTTATCCGTTTATCAACGTTCCGGACGCCCCGGAAGAACCGAACAATCCGAGCGATCCCGACAATCCGGATACGCCGTCCGACCCGGACAATCCGTCCAAACCCGCCGGCAAATATTATCTCGTAAGCGACGCAACGGAAATCGACTTCGCTTCGAACAACGTTTACACACTTGCCGCCGACGTCACGATGACCGCCGAAACCGTTTCTAAAATGCAATGCACGCTTAAAGGCGACGGCAAAAAAATCACCGTAAGCGGCGCAAAACCGATGTTCGATACGATTTCCGAAACCGGAACGGTGGAAAACGTGACTATCGACGTAGTTCTGAGCGGCGAAATCACGTCCGACTATGCCGTTATCGCAAAATACAATTACGGCACGATTAAAAACGTGACGGTAAATATAAGCGGAAATCTGTCGGTAAACGGCACGAAAGAAACGGAAACGAGCGATGGCGTTCGCCTTGCCGGCGTCGCCGTAAACAACGGATCCGAAAATAACCGTGTAGGTACCGTAGAAAACTGTACGGTAACCACCGATCTGATCCTTAATGGTACGGTCGAGTCCGACGCTTCTTTTTCCGGAATAGTCGCAAACAATTATTATTTGCTGAAAAATTCGTCGTTAAGCGGTAAAATCGAGAGCGAAACCGTGGACCTTGCCGGGATTTGCGACACGAATAATTACCTTGTAAGCGACTGCGTAAACAACGCCGAACTTAAACAGACTTCCCCCGAACAAACCTGGTCGCCTTTCGTCGCAGGTATAAACGCGCACAACTACTACGTCGTGCAAAACTGCGTCAACAACGGCGCTTTAACTTCTATATCCACCTGTAAAATAACGGGCGACGCTTATCCCACGGCAAGCGTAGGCGGCATAGCGATAGACAACGCCGTCGGAACGTACTCAAACGGACAAAGTGTCCTTATATACGAATGCGCCAACAACGGCGCTCTTAAGGCACAAACCGAACACGCAAATATACGTATCGGCGGAATAGTCGCAAGGTGCTACGGCAATCTTCAACTTGCCGTAAACTACGGCGATATAACTGCCTCTTCTTCTCGTCCTTCGTCCGAAAACGCCGTAGGCGGCATTGCCGGAACGTCTTGCGGATACGTCGTCGGAGCATACTCCAAATCGACTATAACGTTAAACGGCACGTTCAAAGTCGGCGGAATTACGGGTTACGCTAAAAACGAAATTTCTAATTACGTCGTGTACACGGGTCTTATAAAGCAGTGTATATCCGAAAGCACTATTAACCTTACCTCTTCTTCATCGACGAAATCTTTCGTCGGCGGAATAGTGGGTTACCTAAACGAAACTCTCGTTTACGAAGGCACGGAAAAAGAATCCTATGCGTCGAGTTCGGTTTCCCTAAACTTCAATTCAGGAACCCTAACCGTCAATTCCGAACACGCTTATATCGGAAGCACGGCAGGCGGATGCGACGAACATATCGCGTCGGAAAATAATTTCAACGACAATTACTCGATAAACGAAACGCTTAAAGGTATCGGCGCGGTTAAGTCCGGCGACGGATACGGCGAAGGAGAAAAAATCGGCTCGATTGCCGCTTCGCTCGAAGAAATCGAGCAAAACGATAAATACCTTGAAGTGATCAACGCCTTAAAAGATCTGCTTAAATCCGAAGAACAAACGGAAAATTCTTAATTTATTCAACAAAAAAAAGAACTACGTCAATCGGCGTAGTTCTTTTTTTACCTGTAATTTTTTATCCATTCGTCAAGGAACTTCATTTGCGGCTCGGTATGGAACCAATGTTCGCCGTCGGGCATAACGGTAAGGGTCGCCCCGACCTTTAAGGCAAAAGTTTTTATCGTTTCGAGCGAAGTCAGATTATCGTTTTCGCCGTAAAGAATATGCGTTTTTACTTTCCATTTTATCGGATTAAGTCTGACGTAGCAAAGGTATTCCCACGACAGCGTTTCACCGAAAGAAGTCGGTATCTCTCCCTTTTCTCTCAGTTTGCTTTCCGTAACGTCCGCATAAGTCATCATATCCGTTATCAGCCGTTCCATATCGACTACCGGCGAAATAAAAAACGCTTCGTTTATTTGCTTTTCGCTCAGCGAATTCATAGCAAAATACGCGCCGATACTGTTGGCGACAAGTACGACTTCGTCGCTTTTTTCTTTTATTTTTTCGAAAAAACTCAGGAATTCGTCTTTTGCCTGCCACGGATTTTCCGACCGATAATCGAATCCGATCACCTCGCAACCGAACGGTTTTTCGTAGTGTTTGCTTTCGTCCGCAGTGCCGCCCTTGCCGTGGACGTAAACTATCGTCTTTTTCATCTTTTTCTCCTTAAAAAATTTGCGTATCGGTGCGTTTCTTCTCTTTGTAAGGAAAAGTTTTTTCGTATTCGATAAAACCTTCGGGGTCGTTTTCGCACACGAAATAACCTTTCGGATCGGTGTACGTTCCCGTTATTCCGTCAAGAAAACCGCTCCGCAATTCCTTAATCAGGAGATAGTCCGCGTCCGGGTCAAAAGCGTAGCGGACTCCTTTCGTCTTTGCGGGAACAAACCCGGATTTTCCGTAAAAATCGATATTCCCAGTAATCGCAAGCGCGCCAGCGCCCTTTTCTTTCGCTTTTTCCATCGAGTAATCGAGCAAAATTTTGCCGTAACCTTTGCGCTTGTATTCGGGCGCAATGCAAATCGGTCCGAAAGTCATTCTTTCTGTTTCCCTTCCGTCTTCGCAGTCGATATGAGAACGAACGTATATCACTTGCCCTATCGTTTTACCGTCGAGTTCCATTACGAAATCGAGTTGCGGTACGAAATCCGGGTCGTTGCGATAGCAATGCAAAACGTAATGTTCCATACACCCCGGACGATAAACGTTCCAGAACGCTTCCCTTACCAAATTCTCCGTTTTGCGAAAATCTTCTTCTTTTTCAAGCCTTATTACTAAATTTTTATCTTCCATATTTTAATTCTCCTTAATCTCTTTCGTCCTTTCGGGTTTTTCAAAAAACAAATGCAATCCGAGTGCCTCGTTAAACCCCGTAGCGGCAAACACGCTGAACCTTTCCACCACTCCGAAATACGCCGCCGGCACGATAACAGCGCAAAGCACTTCGCACACGTTATAGAGCGCACTGAGCCTGTTCCATAACCCTAACGACGGAGCGTTCGCCGCGCTTAAATCGCTTACCGCCTGACTAAGCCTGTCGTAACCGGGGTAAGCAAGCGGCGAAAACGCCACTGCAGCCGTGTACGACAACAAACTTTCGATTCCCGTAAGCCCAAGTACCTGTATAAAAGTTTTTTCATATAATCTCCGTTTTTTATTTGCCGCATACACACTTTTTCACTCGTTACGGCTACCTTATCGCTAAATAAGGGATACTATTTTTCCGATTTAACTTTATCTATATTGTAAGAACGGAAGAACAGCGCGACGTGCGAATCGAGCCGTTCAAGACATTCGTTTTCTTTCTTCGGTTCTCGGTCGCATACGCCTATTAAAGTAATTATCGGCGAAACATAAGCAAGCGCAAGCGTAAGCGGATCTTCGTCTTTTAACACTCCCACCTTAATTAGTCCGCGGAAAATTTCCGAATGATACCGTACTAACCTGTCCACAAATCGCTCGGTATAAAGACTTGCCAACTCGCAGGAACGGAATTGCTCCATCGTCATCATTTTTCTGAACATCGCTATCTTCTCGTCGTGCAAGGAATAGTAAAACATCTCGCGCACCTTTTTTATAAGGTCTTCTTCGGTTATTTTTTCAAACGTTGCGACGTCTTTCTTCCCGTCCGATACGTGCACGTTGCTTTTGCTTGTGTCACGGTCGTACCGCTCCGCCGTCTGCTCCACTATAGCCTCGAATATCGCCTGCTTGCTCGGATAATGGTTGTAAAGCGACGGCGCTTTTATCCCGACCGCTTTCGCTATCTCCCCCACGCTCACCGCCTCGTATCCTCGCTCGGAAAACAGTTCCAACGCCTTATCCGCTATTACTCTCTTAGTGTCTTCTTGTTTCATTTATCCTCCAACTAACTAACGCTCGTTAGTTTAAATATATCCTTTCTTTCCCTTTTGTCAAGCGTTTTTTCTTCTTTTTTATTTCGCTATGCCCGACCGCGCGGTTTCTTTTTTTCTTAAAAATTGCTGCTTTTTCCAAACTTCGGCGAAGTTCGTTTTACAAAAAATAAAAAAAACGCCGCGCTTTGCGGCTCGGCGGTTTTTGTTTTATTCGTTTTTTATCGTATAGATATTATTTATGAAGAATAACGATAATATTGTTGTTTTTGCCGAAGGCTTTAAGTCTGTATTTTACGTCGCTTCCGAGCGTGTTTGCCTGAACTTTAACTATTCTCATCGGAGCGGCGGAATTGATGGTTTCGCCGGTGATTTGTCTTACGGCATTGATTACGCTTACGGATACCGCTACGTATTCTTCGTCGTCCAGTCTGTCGAGTTCTTTTACGTTGCCGGCTCTGTCCGTGCTGAGCACGCAAAGTTTTTCGCCTTTAAGTTTTACTCTAAGATTAGGCATAAGCACGCTGAGAGAGTTGTTTATCTTAGTAATAAGCAGGTCGCTTGCGTGTCCGTCGATAACCGATTCCACGTCGGTAAGGCTCTTTTGCGCTTCCGCCTGTTCTTTACCGAGTTCTGCGATTTTCTCTTCTAAAACAGCGTCGAGATTGATTTTGTTGGACAACTCGTTGTATTCTCTCGTTCTGTCTTCGAGAAGTCCTGCAAGTTCTTTCGCTACGGCGACGTTGCTTTCGAGCGCTTCTCTTGCCGCGCCCGTTTCTTCCATTACGTCGGTAAGCGCGCCGATTTCACATTCGTATTTAACTATCGCCTGCTCGTAAGACGCGATCTCTTCTTCTATGCTCGCCGCGGCTTTTTCTTCGAGAATTTCTCCCTTAACGGTTTCGTAATCCGTGCCTTCGAGAAGTTTTGCGTTATAACTTTCCGACGCGGCAAGGGTCTTTGCGTAAGAAAGCAAAACTTCGCGTCTTCTCGCTTTCTCATTGTTTTTCGCCTTAATTTCGTCGAGTTCGGCTTGTTTGTCGTCGAGCAAACGACCGATAGCGATCATTTCGTCCTGCGCTTTAATGCGTTTTCGTTCGGTTCTTCTGATTTCGCCCACGATTTCGTCGTATTCGTCCGCCGCAACTCTTATGCACAGTTCGGTATAATCGAGTTCTTTTCCGTCTTTAACGAAAGTTTTCGTCCTGTCACCGAGTTCTGCGATTTCCGCCTTAATTCCTTCGATTTCGCCGCCGAGTTCTTTCGACTGCGCTTCGCTTTCGTTAAGCGACGCGTAAAGTTCGTCTTCTCTCATTTCGGTTGCGATTACGCTGTCCAAAAGGGCAAGCGCGGAATCCGCGTCGATTTTTTTCTTTATAAACCCGAATTCTCTTTCGTAAGTCGCGACGTTGTTTCTTAATTCTTCCGCCGCTTTTTTCTTTTCGGGTACGATTTTGCCTTCGATTTCGTCAAGACGCGCTTTTATGGATTTAACCGCTTTGCTCGCTCTTTCTTCGATTTCGGTAAGCGCTTTTATATCGGTAATCGCGGCGCCTATTCTCGCAATCAAAGCGATTTCGCTTTCGAGCGCGTTGGTGAGTTCTTCGTGGTTTTTAACGCCGTTGTCTTCGTAAAGTTTGTTAAGCGTGGCAAGTTTTGCCTTTTTCGTTTGTTCCAAACTCGTTATATAACTCGTCGAAGTGAGTTCCGTGCTTTCGTACGCGCCCAGTCTGACGTTGATTTTGTCGAGTTTTTCCGCATATTCGGCGGCAATTCCTTCCAAACGAGCGATTTCTTTAACTTTTTCCGCTTCCTTAACTCTGAGAGTCGCAACCGCCGCTTCAGCGTCGGTTTTGTCCGAAACGGGTGCGGAACAAACCGGACATTTCGCCCCGTAAGGAATAGCGTCCAAACCGTCGTAGAACTTTTGCTCCGCTTTTATATCGTTAAGTTCGCCGTTTCTCGCGTTCAACGCGTCGTTGCATTTTTTGACGTACGCAACGAGAGTTTCTTTCGCATTCTCGAGCGCGGCGCGGTTCTCCGCACAGTTGCGTTTAAGGTCGGTGTTCTCGGTTATTTTTTTGTCGATCGCGCCGATTTCCTGCAACAAGGTCGCGCTGAGAATCTGGTCGCGGTAAAGCGCCTGTTTTACGCGTTCTCTGTCGTTGTAATCGTTTATCACTCCTGCCGGCGTTCTTCTCACGTTGCCGTCGGTAAGCACTCTTCCGAGATTTTCGCGGCAAAGTTCGAGTTCCGCTTCGTTGTAAGCGTAATCGTCCTGAAGTCCCTTAATCGTTCGCGCGTCTTCTTCGAGCGATTTTTCGAGTTCGGCAAGCGCCGCGCTCTTTTCTTTTATCGCAATTTCGAAACACGCTCCTTCGCGTACCGCTTTGCGGTATTTCGCAGTCGGTCTGATTTCCGCAAGTTCGGTTTCGTCCGATTTGATCTTTTCTCCGAGCAAAGTAAATTCGGCTTGTTTTTCTTCGAGTTCCGCTTTAAGCGCGGCTATGCGCTCGTCGGTTTCTTTGCAGATTTCGCTCAACCTTTCGGTGACGTAACCGTCGTTTTTGCCCGATTCTTTGTTTTCTTTGATAAACTCGTCGAAAGCCTCGTTAAGCGCGCGGACTCTGGCGTTAAGAGCAAGAAATTCGTCTTCTTTTTTTGCGTGAATTTTTCTTCCGGCGACGATTTCAGCCTCGCGTTTCGCCTCGTTTTCGGCGGTGGAATCAAGTTCTTCTTTGATACTCTCCGCTTCCTTTTCCGCTTTGCTTACAGCATCGAGAACGGTAAAATGTTCTTTAATTGCGCGACTGCGTTCGAGACGCTTTTTGTCGCTTTCTATTCTCGTGGTTTTGGACTTTTCTCTTTCGAGAAGTTCTTTTACGTCGTCGAGTTTTTTTGCGGTGGTTTCGGCGATTTTGCCCGCGCTGATTATTTCCGCTACTCTTGCGGTGTCCGCTTCGAGTTGCGCGATTTCCGCCGCTATCTCGGCAAGACGTTCTTTGCCGTTTTCGCAACCGGTCGTAAGACCTTTCAAAACTTCCGCTTTGATTTCAAGTCCCTCGATTTCTTTGCGGTATTCGTCCGCGCTCGCGAGAGCGGTTTCTTCGGTGAGTTTTAAGTCGTCGAAAACGTTACGAGTGTATTTTTCCACGTCGGTGGTTATGCCTTCGTAAGCGGCGTGTTTGCTCGCTACGCCGAACTCCGACCACTGTCCCTGCGTGATGCGGATTACGTCCGCAAGCCTTTTTTCTATCTCCGCGTCGGGAATTTCTTTTTCTCCGATTTTGAGAGAAACCGTGTTCTTTTCAAAGTCGCGGTCGATTACGTAAGTTTCGTCTTCGTAAACGAACTCGAATCTGATTTCGCCTTTGTACAACGCTTCGTTTCCGAAAAACGCGTATCCGACGTATTGTTTCAGATTTTCAGCCGTGTTAATCGGATACAAATCTTTAAGATCGTCAAAGACGAAAATTTCGTCGTTTGCTCCGATGCCGATGCAGGTAAGTTTAACAGGTGTCATATTCTCTCCTCCGAAAAAGTCGATTTCGCCGTCGATTATCCGCAGAACCGGGTCGCTTCGGAAAAATTCTTGAAAATTACTTCCAAAAATTGCCGTTCCGTGTTATAATTCAAACTCGTAATAAATCCGCTCGAGCGCGCCAAGTCGCACGTACGCGTATTTATTTTAGTAATATCGGTTTTTAATTATACAACGCAATAACGCTTTTTGCAATAATAAAAACCGAATTATTTTGACGGATATTAACTTTTGGAGAAAAAATGGCGGAAATCAAACTCGGCGGCGACTACGTTAAACAAGCGTTTACACAGGTAGACAACCTGTTTTTGTCCGGTTATCTCGCCTCGGCGAACGGCGACGACGTAAAAATCTACCTTACCGGGCTTATGCTGGCGACCACCGACGGAGATTGCGATTTTATCCCGAAAATCGCCGCTTTGCTGAAACTCCCCGAAAACCGCGTAGCGGACGGGTTCGGTTACTGGGAAAAACAAGGTCTGGTGGAAAAACGCGGCGACAGCGTTTATTTCCTCTCTGTAAAAACTCCCTTGCCGCCCGTAATCCGTTTCAGCGCGCAAAAATTCAAAACCTTTACCGAAGAAACCGTGCGTATCTTCCCTGACAAAGTTCTCACACCCAACGAGTACAACCGCTACTTCGAGTTTATGACGACTTCGGGTATGGAAATAAACGCAATGCTGCTGATTATGCAATATTGCAAGGAACAAGGCGGCGGCAGAACGAGTACGGATTACGTTCTCGCCGTAGCGGACGCCTGGGCGAAAGACGGACTGCTTAAAGAAAAACAGATAATAAAAAAAGTGGACGAAATGGAAGCGTGCTCAGAAGATTTGCGGCAGGTTTTCGATGCTTTGGGCGTAAAACGCGCCCCGAACGTGGACGACAGACAACTTTTCGCGTCCTGGCAAAAAGAATACGGTTTTTCCCTTGCCGCAATACTCACGGCGGCGGAGGGGAGCGGCGTGTTTCCGCTCGTGAACAGGGTAATGCTGCGCTCCATGCAAAAGGCGGTGTATTCGGCGGAGGCAAAGGGGCACTTCGGGCTTGCCGA
>CAJLYQ010000072.1 GCA_905210905.1 uncultured Christensenella sp.
TGATACTCCCCTATAAAAATGGCTATTTATCAACTGTTTGTTGTGACATAGCCTATAGGAATAACCGCCTGCCTTGCGGCGTGGGCAACGGCGACGCAAATAAAAACCAAAAGCAACGCGTGGAAAGGAATACTAAAACAACCGCTTTTTGTCTTTTATACGGTCGTCGGAATCGCGCTCGGAATAATGTTCCTTAACAAAATCAGCACCGACTACGACGAACTCTCGCACTGGGCGCTCGTTACGAAGAATATGATCGCTTACGACAACTTCGGCAATCTCGGCGACACCACCACGATGTTCAATAAATACGTTCCTGCAACGGGCGTATTTATGTACGCTTTTCAGATTTTTAACAAATCGGTAATAAACGGTCACTTCTATTCGGCGTTCGATCTGCTCGCTCTCTCGATGCTCCTGATCCTTCCCGACAGATACGGAAAGAAACTTTCAATTCCGTTTTTCGGTACCCTTATTCTGGTAATCGGTATCCCTGTATTGATTAAAAAGAACATTTATTACAACTTGCTCGTCGACGGAATTTTAGCCGTTATGACGGCGTATATGTACCTGACGTACCTGTCGGACAGAACCAAAGCAAACGTCTTTACCGTGCTCGATATTTCCCTTTGCGCATTCGTTACGGTAATTACGAAATCGTCCGGGCTACCGCTCGTTTGCTTTGCGTACGCCTTTATTTTGGTCGACGTGCTGACGAGAGGACGAAAGTATATAAAACCCTTTTTCAAAAACAAACTCAACGCGATTTTCATCGTCTTCGTCGTGCTTGCGATCGTGTATGCGAAAGTGTCTTGGAATATTTATTGCGAACGCAACGTGACGAGAGCGGGATGGGATTCTTCCGAAATGACCCCGTCGGCTATACTCGAATTTTTCAAGAACCCCGACGAGTTCCAGATTCAGGTAAGAGATAAGTTTTTACGCACGTTCTTTATAGGCAGATTCTTCTACGAATACTCGGTTTATCTGCAACAACCCAACGTTTTCGTTATTGCGGTTTTTGCCGTTTGCGGCGCGGTCGTTTGCGTCAAAAACAAAAAAGCGTCGTTCGGGGCGAGTATGTTTGCGTTAACCGCGTTGCTCGTTTTAGGGTACGGCGTCGTAATGCTGTTTATGTATATATTTAGTTTTTCGTACGGCGAAAGTCTTCGTCTTGCGTCGTATCCGAGATATTTCGGAACGGTGGTTTCCGCATTCGCACTTATTTGGCTCGGACTTATAAGCGACGCTTTTTTCCCGATGGAAAGTTACGGAATATCAAACAAACGAGCGATATCGCCGATATACAAGGCAAGCGTAGGAACGGTTTTCGGAATTGCGATAACGATACTTACGTTGCTGGTAAACGGCGCGGCAACGGTGAAAACCGAAAAGTTTACCGAGCCATATAAAGAATGGATAGCGGCGGTGAGCGAACTCGACGATACCGACAGAGTTTATTACGCTATGCGCTCGTTCGAATATAAAGGCAACAACGTCAGAGAATACCTCAGGGTCAGATATTACGCTACGCCGACGAGATGTTCGGGCTTTAACGAAGGCGGAAGTTACGCCGAAGGAAGAAACGCCCCCGCGCCGTACACCGGCAATCCGTTCGAGATGAACAAAACGTCCGTCGAAAAACTTAACGAAATACTTCTTTCGTACGACTACTTCTTCGTGGACAACGCGGACGAAGCGTTCTGTAAAAAATACGCAAGCCTGTTTGGCGGCGAAATTAAGTCGAAAACCCTGTATACCGTAAACAAAAACGGAAACGAAGTGGTTTTAACGGAAAAACTCGGATAACCGCTTGCGTTGAAAGCGACAAGAGATTATAATAGTAAACGAAATTACGGGGAAAGCGCGGTGGAAATCCGTCGCAACAACCATTGCCGTTACAGTCGGAATGCCCGTTTTTTCGTCAGCGGTCAAGTTCTTGGGCAAATGGAGAACGTACCCGAATAAGGTATTTGCTTTCGCTTAAAGGCGAAGGCGCGATTTGCCTCGGAAAAATCATTTTTTCGGAGGATTTTTTATATGAAAAACAGAAACAGAAAAATACTGTTTACGGCGGTAATGCTTATCGTCGTAACGGTACTTAGCCTTCTTTGCTTCACCGCTTGCGGCGACAAGAAAGGCAAAGGCGACGTCACCGTAGTCATCGCTTATGCGGACGGCGCGCAAGAGTATTACGTCAGCGAAAAAGACGTCGACGGCGAAGGCGTTATGCCGATTATGCTCTACCTTAAAGAGAAAAAAGGACTTAACTTCGTAACCACCGAAGACCCTATTTACGGCGCGTTTGTAAACGAAGTAGGCGGCCTTAAACCCGACGCGACAAAACACGAATATATATCGATTTATACATCGGTAGCGAAAGATAAGGACGTATCCAAGGATGCGACCACCGTCGAATACAAAGGCACGACCCTTACTTCTACCGGCAGGGGAATAAGCACTATGAGCGTTGAACCCGACGCTATCATATATTTCGTAATTCTTACCTACATAAAATGAAACTCAAAGAAGAGGCTCGCTTAGGCGCGAAAAAAGTCGCTCTCGTCGCGGTGATGACCGCTGCCGTGGAAGGAGCGAAACTTGCGCTCGCAATGATCCCCAACGTAGAAGCGGTTACGCTCCTATGCGCCGCTTACGGTTACGTATTCGGCGGTTTAGGGATACTGGCAACGAGCCTTTTCGTCATTATAGAAGCGTTAATATGGGGCGTGAACACTTGGGTTTTGTCCTATATAATACACTGGAACGGCGTTTGTCTTGTGTTTTGGATTTTGTCGGAAAGAAAGGTAAGGAGCAGGTTTTGGCTCACGTTTTGCGCGGTTATTCTCACCGTGTGGTTCGGAGTTCTTACGAGTCTGGTAGACATAGGCTTGTTCGGCGGAACGTATAAAGATTTTTGGTCGCGGTTTGCGATATATTATATGCGCGGAATATGGTTCTACGTGGTGCAGGTAGCGTGCAATCTGCTGCTTTTCCCGATAGCCTTTTTACCCCTCGTAAAAGTGCTTGAAAAGTCCAAAAACAGAATGTTTCCGCCTAAAAAGTTAAATGTGGACGAGAAAGAAAACAAACTTAGCGTAACCGAAAAAGAAAACTCCTAGCGAGTTTTTTTATTAAAAATTAAACTTATAAAACTAACGAAAACTATTTAATTGTCACGAAAAAGCCTTTTTTATTAAGTTTTTCCACAATAAGCGACAGTATAAGGAAGTATGCGATTAAGGCGCAAAAAGCGATTATCGTAAGCAAAACCGCGCCGACGGGAATAAGTCCGACGAGTGCGTTTATTACCGTGCCTGCCGGTACGAAAATTACGAGATGCGTCATATACAAAAGCAGAGAATTTTTCCCGGCGACGGAAAGGGGAGAATATCTCGTTTTTATTCCGTTAAAACAGTCGAAAAAGGCAAAAACGAGCAAAGCGAACGAAGAAGTAAGCAAAACGTAGGTTAAGTTTACCGCCGATTTCGAGGGAAGGAAATATTCGTTGAGAATAAATCCGAGCGTGCATAATATCGCGCCGAAAGACAGAGCGGATACGGGCGAAATTTTGCGTAAATCCGCGGCGGCGAGAGCGTATGCGCCAAGCAAAGTCCAACCGAACGAACCGAGCAAACCGCCGTGCGTGAAGAAAACGAAGTTTTCCTGCGGAATGAAAAAGTTGCACGCAAAATACAGCGCGGTAAAAACGGCGCAAAAGATAAGTTTTGCGTAAACGTTAAGTTTTTTAATCGGAAAAACGAGCAGCAAAGCAAAACCGATCGAGCCGAGAACGCTCCAATGCGTATGCGAAACGGACTTTCCGGCAAGGAACAAGCCGTTTTCGACTATCGCCGTCACGAATGCGAAAATTCCGACGAAAATGATAAAATTTCGCAAAACCGACGATACCGTTTTTCGGTTTATTTTCTTCGTTTTCAGCCCGATAATCCAAAGGCAAACGAGAACGATTGCGATAATCGAGAAAGAAAGGAACACGAAAGAAAGGGGTTTTCCGTCGGGAAGAGTAAACGCCGCTCCGAGACCGAGCAGGGAAAAAACTTTGCGGAAGTGAGTTTTAAGAGAAACTTTGCGTAAAGGCGACGACGGCACGGAAAGGCTTAAACCGAAAGCAAAAACGAAAAGGGGCGCGATAAGGTCGTAAAAAGCGAGCGACGGCATAACGAGCGTCGCTTTCGTCAGATCGTGCGTGGACAGTCCGAGAAGAACGGGAGAAACGGCAAGGGATTGCGCCGCGCCGAATATTATCATAAGAGCGAGCGCAAAACCGCGGAATCTGTCGATTGACGGAATACGTTTGTTTTCGGGGAGTGCGTGCATAATTTTCTTCCTTATTAAATATAAAGCGGCGCGAAAAATCGTGCCGCTTTGTTTTTAAGATAAACCGTATCAGTTAAACGCTTTGCCGTTGCAGCCGAGTACGTCGACGATTTTGTGACGAACGAGTTCGGTGATGGCGGCTCTTGCCGGTTTCAGATACTGACGGGGATCGAAGTGCGAAGGATTTTCCTTGAAGTACTTTCTGATCGTCGCGGTCATAGCCATTCTGAGGTCGGAGTCGATGTTTATTTTGCATACTGCCATAGAAGCGGCTTGACGAAGCATTTCTTCGGGTACGCCTTTCGCTCCGGGCATATTTCCGCCGTATTCGTTGATCTGGTCTACGAGATATTGCGGAACGCTGCTTGCGCCGTGCAATACGATCGGGAATTCGGGAAGACGTTTGCCGACTTCTTCGAGAATGTCAAAACGAAGTTTGGGTTCGCTCTTGAACTTGTACGCGCCGTGGCTGGTTCCGATTGCGATGGCAAGAGAATCTACGCCGGTTTTTTCGACGAATTCCTGTACCTGGTCGGGATCGGTATAAGCGGAATCTTTTTCGCTTACGTTTACCGCGTCTTCGATACCTGCGAGTCTGCCGAGTTCCGCTTCGACTACTACGCCGTGGTCGTGAGCGTATTCTACGACGTTTTTGGTGATTTTGATGTTTTCTTCAAACGGATGATGTGAAGCGTCGATCATTACCGAAGTAAATCCGTTGTCTACGCAGTCTTTGCACAGTTCGAACGTGTCGCCGTGGTCGAGGTGCATACAAATCGGAAGTCCGCTGTCTTCGACTGCCGCTTCGATGAGTTTTTTGAGATAAATCGCGTTGGCGTATTTTCTCGCTCCGCTGGAAACTTGAAGAATAAGGGGTGCCTGCTCGATTTTCGCGGCTTCGACGACGCCCTGAATGATTTCCATATTGTTTACGTTAAACGCGCCGATGGCGTATCCGCCGGCGTACGCTTTTTTGAACATTTCGGTGCTTGTTACTAATGGCATATAAATACCTCCAAGATTTTTGTCGCTATCATTATACAACTTTTATCTTGTTCGGTCTACTAAATCGGCATTTTTTTTGACAAATTCTCAAAAAAAAAATATAATGAATTTATGCTCAAAGGAAACGAACGAATAGACGACCTCGAATGTCGGGGATACAAAATAATACAAGACCCCGACGGTTATTGTTTCACTTCGGACAGCGTTTTGCTAAGCAATCTCGCCGAAGTAAAAACCAAAGACCGGGTGGTCGATTTATGCACCGGCAGCGGCGTAGTCGCGTTGCTTATCAACGCGAAATATTCCCCAAAAGAAGTAATCGGCGCGGAAATTCAGCCAAGACTTGCAGATATGGCGCAAAGAAGCGTCGCGCTTAACGGCGCGGAAAAAACCGTTAAAATCATAAACGCGTCGGTGATAGGACTTACCAAAACGATAGGTTCGGGGTTTGACGTCGTTACGGTCAATCCGCCGTACGAACCGGCGCAAGGCGAAGAAAACCCGACCGAGAGCGACGTCTGCAAAAAAGAGATTTGCCTTACCGCGGAAGAACTTATTAAAGAAAGCGCCAAACTTCTTCGCTACGGCGGCTCGTTTTATATGGTTCACCGCACGAGAAGAGCGGCGGAAATCGTTTCGCTGATGGTTAGTTACGGCATAGAACCGAAAAAAATATACTTCGTTTATCCGAAAAAAGGCAAAAACGCCGACACCTTCATTATAGAAGGCAAACGCGGCGGCAAAAGCGGACTTATCGTTCCGCCGCCGATAATCGTTTACGACGACGACGGCAATTACACCCCCGAAGTAAGGAGTTTATACAACAAATGAAAGGAACGCTCTATATAGTCGGCACGCCGATAGGGAATTTGTCGGACATAACTCTCCGTGCGCTCGAAACGCTGAAAACCGTCGACGTAATCGCGTGCGAAGACACGAGAAGAACTCTCGCTATGCTCAATAAATACGAGATAAAAAAACCGCTCGTAAGTTATTACAAACAAAAAGAAAAAGAAGGCGCGGTAAAAATCGCCGAACTTTTGGACGAAGGCAAACAGGTCGCGCTCGTCACCGACGCCGGTATGCCGTGCATAAGCGATCCCGGAAGCGTGCTTGTCGATTATCTGAGAAACAACGATTATCCGTACACCGTCGTACCCGGTCCGACGGCGGTAACCAGTGCCGCCGCGCTCGTCGGCACGGAAAAAGGCTTCACTTTCGTGGGTTTCCTTCCCGAAAAGAACAAACAGAAAAAACAGGTGCTTGAAAGCGTGAAATCCTTGCCGCATACCGTTTTCTTTTACGCCGCTCCGCACGACGTCAACGACGTGCTGGAACTTCTTAACGAAACGCTGGGCGACAGGGAAGTTTTCGTCGTTAAAGAAATAACCAAAATTTACGAAACCGTCACTCAAGGAACGCTTTCTTCGCTAAGGATAGAAAACCCCAAAGGCGAGTTCGTCATAGGGGTTCAACCCGAAAAAATCACCGAAGAAAAAACTTCGGACGAAGATATAATCGAAGAATTAAAATCGTTGATAAATTCAGGCAAAGACAAAAAAACCGCGATAAAAGAAACGACGGAAAAATTCGGAATATCTAAAAATACCGTTTATAAACTTTCACTTAATATTTAGTTGCTTTACATAAAACGGCAAAAAAAGCACGCCGCGACTACGCCGCAAAAAGACGCGGCAAGCGAGATGCCGATTGCTTTCGGCGCGCGTTTGTCTTTCGACGCGGACAGGTATACCGCAACTACGTAAAAAACCGTGTCCGACGAGCCGCTTATTACCGACGCACACCGTCCGACGTAAGAATCCGCTCCGTATTCAGATAAAATTTCTTCCAGCACGCACAAACTTCCGCTTCCCGACAAAGGGCGAATTATAATCAGTTCCGACAGTTCTTCGGGGATACCGAAAAAGGAAAATACGTATCCCAAATACTTACTTACATAATTATTAAGTCCGCTTAACTGAAATACTTCGATAAGAAGAAAAACCGCCGTAAGAAAAGGGAGCAAACTTATAATAAGCCTTGCCGCTTCTTTTCCGCCGGCAACGAATCCGTCGTAAACGGACACTCTTTTTATTACGGCGAAAATCAAAGTAAGAATAATGATTACCGGAATAAAATATTTCATTCTTTGACAAAAACTTTAACTAAAATTATTCCGAATATCGCACTCAAAAACGTGGAAATCACGGTGGGCAAAACTATGTCGGTTTTTGCGTTTTGCACGCTGCGCAGAGCGACGATCGTCGTCGGAATAAGTTGAATCGAAGAAGAATTTATCACGAGCAGCATAGTGCGGTTTTTCGGCGAAATCATATTTTTAGACGCGTTCATTCCGGCAGGAGTTCCGGCGCTTCCCATACCCAAAAAATTAGCGGAAAGGTTGACGGACAGATCGGAATAACATTCTTTGCTTTCGCCGGGGAAAAGCCTATGTAAAAGCGGCGCGCTTTTCTTTGCGAGAAAGGCGTCCGCGCCGAGTTTTTTCCATAATCCGAGTACGGACAGCCACACGGCGTACACGGCAAAAAGTTTAACTGCGAAAGTCACGCCTTTGCCCGCCCCGGACACGAGCGCGTTCAACGCCCCGTCGGGGTTCGTTATCGTCAGAGCGATCAAAGAAGCGACGATAATCAGCGTGAAAACGAAATTCATATTCAATTCTACGCTTAAAATTTACTTTTTATGTAAGTTTGCGGCGATTTAAAAAGAGTTTTTACGTGAGAAACGCGCAAAAAACAGACGTTTCCTTTAATTAGCCTTAACGAGAAAAGTTTTAATACTATTTTAATCCGATCCGTTTATACTGCAATCGTAAGAACCCCGCCAAAAGGGTTACTTGCATTTCATTTTGTTCCCTCCTGTAAAGGCGTTCTCGTTTTGAGAACGTCTTTACTTTTTACGAAAAAGAAAAAAGCACGCTTTCAGGTATTGTCAAACTCGACTTCATATTGTATAATGTTATAAATAATTAAAT
>CAJLYQ010000073.1 GCA_905210905.1 uncultured Christensenella sp.
TTCGGTGGTACTGTTTCTTACTATTATTATACGCTATTTCTCGTCAAAAATCAACCATTTGTTGTGACAGAGCCTTCCTATATAGATATACACGCCTATATCGAGCCGTTTGAACAGTCCGCAGGTGTAAACGACGAAAATCAGAGCGAGATTGCCGACAGCCGCCACTCTTCCGAAAGTGCGTTTGGTCAGCAACGCAAGGGAAAACGAGAAAATCAGTGTTACGAAAAATATAATAAAATAACTCATAATATGAAAATTATACCCCCTTATTCCGCCGATTGTCAAACTCCGTATTGTAATAAAAATTTATATATGATATAATCTATATTATTTACTTCAAACGCCGATAAAAAGTCGGTAGAAAATTGCCTTGCGGCAAAAAACGGAGAACAAATGCTCGAATTAAAAAACGTTGTGAAAAAATACGGCGACGGTGAAAACGCCGTTTACGCGCTTAAAGGGGTTTCCCTGACGCTGCCCGACAGCGGACTTATTTCCATTCTCGGTCAAAGCGGATGCGGAAAAACCACTCTTCTTAACGTTCTGGGCGGTTTGGATTGTCCCACTTCGGGCGAGATAATTACTTCGGGACTTTCCACTGCGGATTTCCGTCAGTCGGACTGGAACGCATACCGAAACCATTACGTAGGGTTCGTTTTTCAAAACTATTATCTTATCCCCCATCTTAACGTGCTTGAAAACGTTAAAATCGGTATGAAACTGTCGGGATTAAACAAAAAGGAACAGACGGAAAAGGCTCTCGCCGCTTTGGAATCGGTGGGTTTACGGAATATGACGAAGAAAAAATCGCGCCAACTTTCGGGCGGACAGGCGCAAAGGGTTGCGATAGCGAGAGCGATAGCGAACAAGCCGTCGATTATTCTTGCCGACGAACCGACCGGCGCGCTCGACAGCGAAAATTCCGTTCAGATTCTCGACATTCTCAAAGAACTTTCGCAGAACACGCTCGTACTTATCGTCACGCACAACGCCGAACTTGCCGAGCAGTACAGCGATCGCATAATTAAGATGAAAGACGGCGAAGTAATCGGCGACGAAGTTCTCTCTTCTTCCACTCCTTCGGTTGAAGTCGGAAAAGAAGAAACCGAGCGAAGCGTAACGGACGTAAAAACCGAGCGTAAAAAACGTCGCAAAAAGCCGACTATGAACATTTTTTCCGCTTTCGGCACGAGCCTTAAAAACCTTTATCACAAGATCGGGCGCACTGCGATAACTTCGATAGCCGGTTGTTTGGGGGTAATCAGCATAACAATAATTTTAGGACTTAATTCCGGGTTTGCGTCGTATGCGGCTAATTATCAAAGGAATTCCGTATCGAAGTATCCCGTAAAGGTGTCGAAAATGCAGTCGAATATGAGCGACGTCGAAGATATGTTCAAAAAAGTGTCGGGGCTTGGCGGCGATTTTAAGAATTTCGACTCGAATATGATAATGGACATTCTTAAAAACGACGACGTGGATATGGAAAAATACACAGACGAAGAAAAGGTTTTCATCGAAAAAATGGTTACCGGACTCGGTGCGAATTTCGGTCAATATCTCAAAGAAAACGACACTACGGAGTTCAAAAAGTACGTTGACAAAAACTTCCCGGGCAACTACGCGACGGTAAAATACCGTTACAAAATCACGCCCAACGTCTACAACGTGCGCACTGCCAAAGACGGGTCGGTGACGTCATATTCTCAGATAATGCCCTTCTCGACGAGGGTTTCCGGCGACCTTGAAAAACTTAACTTTTTGCTTGCACGGCTCAATATCGAACTTTCCACCCGTGATATAAACAACGTAAAAAGCGCTCTTTCAAGCCTGAGTTTTTGGGATTCGCTCGTAGACGACAGGAAGGTCCTTGAAGGTCAGTACGAACTTCTCGAAGGGACGTGGCCGGAAGACGACGCGGAAAACGGCACTTACGGGGCGGTTCTCGTAGTGGACAAATACAACCGCATTACCGACGCTTCCCTTTACGCGCTCGACTACATAACTTTCCAGGAACTCTTCTTAAGTTTTATTCGTCAGGCGGGCGATATTCTTAACGAACTCATTGACGGAGCGGATTTTTCCGTTTTCAAAAAACTCGGAAAAGAGATACAACTTACTTACGACTTCAAAGATTTTATCGGACACGAATTCCGTCTTCTTACCGAAAGCGACTACTTCGTTAAAGGCGAAAACGGTCTTTACGAAAATAAATCCGGTGACGAAACCGTTTTGGCAAGCAAACTTTCTTCCGCTCCGAAGATTAAAATTTCGGGTATAGTGCGTTTGCGCGAAGGCGTGGATTCGGGTTGCATAAACGGCGATATAGGGTACTCGCAAGGGCTTGTCGACTATATTATTAAGACGGGAGCGAATTCTCCCGTAGCGGTCGAACAAACCGCTTGTTACGACGAGTACGTCGAAAAAATGCAATCGCCCGAACGCGCGGATTACGAAGCGTTGATGCTCGCGCTCACCGAAGAAACGAAGTCGCTCGAAACGCTTACCGACGAAGAAAAAGCGCTTTACGAATCGTTTAAGTTCAAGTGCGTCGTAGACGGTCGGTCGCTTGCCAACGAAACCGATTATAAAACTCTTATGCTCGACCTTGGCGTTGTGGACGAGGACTCGCCCGAAACGATAGAGTTTTATCCCACGAGCATAGAATCCGTGAAAGAAATCGAAGAGTTTATCGAAGAATACAACGAACAAGCGAAGCGGGATTACAAAGCCGGCAAGACGGAAAAAGACAATTCCGTTAAGTTTACCAACGATCTCGAAGCGTTGATGGCGTCCCTTGAAAACGTGGTCGATACTATTACTTACGTTCTCGTTGCGGTGACTTGCCTTGCGGTAATAGTTTCTTTGTTTATGGTTGCGATAATTATGTACATATCCGTTCAGGACAGAACGAAAGAAATCGGTATTTTGCGAAGTATGGGGGCAAGAAAAATCGATATAATGAACATTTTCAACACGGAAACCGTTCTTCTCGGATTTTTGAGCGGCGTGATCGGGGTTGCTTTGGGATATGCGTTTACACCGCTCGTCAATATGCTCTTAAACAAGTATCTCGGAATAGCGAATCTCGTTCAACCCGTGTGGTGGCATTCTCTTTTCATTATTCTCGCTTCGATTACTCTCACCTGTCTGTCCGGATTGTTCCCGGCGGTGTTCGCCGCAAAGAAAAATCCCGTGACCGCTCTCCGCTCGGAATAACCCGTTTTTACGGTTTATAAAACCGTTTATAAAAAGCCTTGCCGAAACAAACGCGCAGGGCTTTCTTTTTTTCGCTATTTCTCTCGTTTTTGCCGACACAGAGTAAAATAATAGTAAATGATATTGCAACTTGTTTTAATTTAATATATAATCTTAAATAAGGATGAAATTATAAGAAAAAAACGAAAAAAGGGGCTAGTATACTTTGGAAAAAATAGCAATAATCGACATCGGCTCAAACACTGCAAGGATAGTAATCGCGAACATTCTGGAAGGCGGTTATTTCAACGTTGTGGACGAACTTAAAGAACCCGTCAGACTTGCCAAAGGAATGGAAACGGACGGTTATCTTCGCCCGATGCGTATTCAGCAAATGATAAAAACGCTGAAAACATTCAAAAATCTATATGAAAGTCATCACGTCGACAAAGTTTTCGCTTACGCCACGGCGGCGGTTCGCAGAGCGAAAAACAAAAAGACGTTCGTTGACGAAGTTCTCGCTCAATGCGGAATAAAACTCACGGTCCTTACTCAGGACGAAGAAGCGATGCTGGTTTATACCGGCGTGGTCAATTCTCTCGACATTCCGCGCGGCGTTATTATCGACGTAGGCGGAGCGAGCATAAAACTGATTTATTACAATCGCAGAGTTCTTCTCAATCACGACACGCTGCCTTTCGGCGCGGTTTCTCTTACCGAGAAGTTTGCAGACGTAGCGGACGGGTTCGAACGCGCGAAAATGATCGAAGAATACGTCGGACAGGAACTTGCGAAAATCGGATGGCTGACGAAACTCGAACCCGACGTACAACTCGTTGCGGTAGGCGGAGCGGTACGCAATCTCGGCAGAATAAGCCGCAGATTCAAGCGTTATCCTTTGGATATGGCGCATAACTACCATATTCCGATGGACGAGTTTGAAAACATTTATAATTCGATGAAAGGCGTAGACATAACTAAGCCGGTGCGCATAAAGGGACTTTCGAGTGCGCGCGCCGAGATTTTGCCTGCGGCGTTAAGTTGCATAAAGGCGTTTGAAGACGCTACGAATTTCGAAGAAATCACCATTTCGAGCGCGGGACTTCGCGAAGGCGCAATGTTCCGTTATGCCGTTCCTTCCACTATGGAAAAACCGCTCGGCGACGTTCTCGGACACAGCATTTACACGATGCTCAGTCATTTTAATATGAATATACCCCATTCCGAGCACGTTTTCGACATATCGCTTCAACTTTATCGCCAACTTAAAGTTCTGCACAAACTGCCGCGTTATTACGTTCGCGTACTTCGCGTTGCGGCGCAACTACACGACATCGGCACGAGTTTTAAGTACTACGATCACCCGAAGCACTCGTTCTATCTGATACTTAACAGTAATCTTTACGGCATACAGCAAAAAGATCTCGTTATGGCAGCTTTGATTGCCGGAATGCACGGGAATTCTTCTCTCGAAGGCGTCGAGATACAGCAATATCTGTCGATGCTGACGGAAGAAGACATCGACGCGGTGAAAAAACTCGGCGTAATCGTGCGTATTGCCGAATGTTTCGACCGCAGTATGAGCGGAGTTATCACTTCTCTTACCTGCGACATTCTTGGCGAAAGCGTAATATTGAAACCGTGTTCTACGAGCGACTGCACGCTTGAAATTCAGGACGCAATCGGTGCGGTAGCGGATTTCCGTCGCGCGTTCAAGAAAAATCTTGACATTCTTTAATTTATAGATAATGCAAAAAACGCTTATACTCGCCTCTTCTTCTCCGCGCAGGAAAGAACTTTTGCATAAAATAACGGATAATTTCGTAATCGTAAACCCGTCGTGCGAAGAAATCGACGCCGGCACGCCGCATTTCGTTGCCGAAACGAACGCCGTGCGCAAAGGCAGAGCCGTTGACGCCGAGTTCGTTCTCGCTTGCGACACGCTTGTTTCTCTCGACGGGGTTATTTACGGAAAGCCGAAAACCGAACGTCGGGCAATCGATATGATAAAAGTTCTTAACGGCAAAGAACATATCGTTACGAGCGGCGTTTACGTTCGTTGCGGCACGGAAGAAACCGCTTTTACGGTAGACTCTCGCGTCGTTTTCAAAAAATTGACCGACGAAGAAATAGTTTCTTACGTCAAAAAATATCAACCGCTCGACAAGGCGGGGAGTTACGGAATACAAGACGGAATAATCGTAGACCGTTACGAAGGAAGTCCGGATAATATCATCGGACTGCCGACGGAACGCGTACGCGAAGTACTCGGGAAGTATACTTATGTTAAGGAAGAAAGTAATAATTGACTTTGACAGCGAGCGCATAGCGGTTATGGTAGACGGAGTTTTGCTTAAACTCTGTCCGTCGAGCGTTGTCCGCAAAACCACGGAAATGCCGGTTGCTGTTTCTTACGGCGACGAAGCGGAAAAGAACAAAGACTCGCTCGGCTCGTCGGAAGTTTATTGCACGCCGTTCAAAGACGGTCGGATCGTAGACGAAACCGCCGCGCGTATTCTCTTCCGTTCGGTTCTGCGCGAACTTCTCGGCAAAAATCCTCTTGCGAATATTTACGTTCTCGTTTCCGGCGGACTGTCCAAAGAAGATAAGTTCGTTATTTCCAGATCTTTTTCTTCCTGCGGATACGGACGAGTAACTATCGTCCCCAGACCGAAAATTATCGCTCGCCTGCTCGGGTTTAACAATTTGTATTGCGGACTTTATATGGATACCGACGTGTCCGAACTTGCGCTTGGCGCGGAAGGAAATCTTCTTTGCTCGCACACCATCGACGTTTCCCTTTCCGCTCTCGCCGAACAAATAAGAGAACGGTTCCTGTCGGACGGCAAACTGAAACTGTCGGTAGAAACCAGTCTTAACGTGGCGAAAAAATACTGCTCTCTTTTCGAATTCGACAACTCGAAAATCATTGCCGTAGGCACGGACGCCATTACGGCAGGTAAAAAATCGGTGTATTTTACCGCAAAAGACGTCTACGCTCTTTGCGACGGAGTTTACTCGAAAACCACGGACTTAATCAGTGCCGCCCTGCTCGACGCAGATAAAGACTTTGCTATCGCCGCAGCCAAATCGGGTATCCTTTTTCTTGGTTCCGGAACCCGTATCGGCGGTTTCGAAGAATACGTGTATAAAAAACTCGGCATAGGCGGTTTTATTATGAAAGACGACTCGGTTCTGCTTTCCGTCACACATAACCTCGCCGTCAACGAACCCGATTTCCTTGAAGAATAAAAAATAACCAACTTAAAAAAGCCTTTCGCTCAATTCGTAGAAAAAAAATGAAACTGTGTGAAGCATTCGCATCGAGATTAACCGAATTACTTGCCGAACGCAATATAATTCTGTACAAATTTTGCGTTAATTCCGGTATAGGTCGCTCCACTCTTATCAATTTGTCGAAAGGCGACAGTAAAAGTCCGACGCTTGAAACTGTCTATCAGGTGTCCGACGCTTTGGGAATTACTCCGCAAGAATTCCTTTCTTCCGAACTGTTTAATCCCGGCAATATCGATCTTAAATAAAAAAACCTTTCGCTCGAAAGGTTTTTATTGAATTTTAGACTACTCTCGTTCCCGTTCTTTGGGGTGGG
>CAJLYQ010000074.1 GCA_905210905.1 uncultured Christensenella sp.
GTAAAAAGGGCGGGTAAACGCAAGGCAAGGTTAATATTTTTAATAATATAGGCGGTTAAAAATCGGTAAAGCACTTGTTTTAACCGTCGGCGTATGTTACAATAAAGAAAACAATTAAATCTTTAATATAAGGAGTTTATTGATGATTAAAATCATAGAAGGTGCGAAAGGCACGGGCAAAACCAAAAAGATTATCGATTTATCCACTGAAATACTCGGTACCTGCAAAGGCGACATTGTGTTCCTTTCCACGACTACCAGATACAGACAGGAAATCAAACCGCAAATCAAGTTTGTTGACGCTAAGGAAGTAGGCGTTTGCGGAAAAGAAATGCTTTTCGGTTTTATCAAAGGAATGCTTGCCGCAAACTACGACGTCGAGTACATTTTCATTGACGGAGTATACAAGATTATGGGCGTAGACATCGACAGTCCCGAAATGGCGGAATTGTTTATGCTTCTCGACAAACTCACCGAAGCGAACCACGTTAACTTCGTGCTGACCGTCAGTTGCGCAAAAGAAGAACTTCCGGCGTTTATCGCGAAGTATATTGCGTAATCAGCGGAGGAACAGATGGAATTTTATTCTACCAGGGGCGAAGGTCCGGTAAGCGGAGCGCGCGCTATCGTTAACGGCATCGCAAAAGACGGCGGACTGTACGTGCCCGCCGAATTTCCCTTTATTGCGCGTGAAGAACTCGAAGACTTAGTGGGTCTGGATTACTACGAACGCGCGGCGTATATCATTCATAAATATTTAGACGAGTTTTCTTACGAAGAATTGAAGGAATACACCGAAAAGGCGTATTCGAGATTCGACGAGTACCCGGCGCCGCTTACCAAAGTGGACGAAGGCACTTACATAATGGAACTTTGGCACGGACCGACGTACGCGTTCAAAGATATCGCCCTTACGCTTTTGCCGTACTTGCTTACGGGAAGTAAAAAGAAAGAGGGGGACGACAAAAAGACGCTTATACTCGTCGCGACGAGCGGCGACACCGGAAAAGCCGCGCTCGAAGGGTTCAAAGACGTGGAAAACACCGAAATCGTGGTTCTGTACCCGTCCGACGGCGTCAGCGAAATGCAGAAAAAGCAAATGACCACCACCGAAGGGCATAATACCCACGTTATCGGCATAAAAGGCAACTTCGACGACGCGCAAAACGCCGTTAAACGCATTTTCGCGAGCAAAGAAATGAATGAGAAGTTCGCAGAAGCCGGATACGAACTTTCCAGCGCGAACTCGATTAACTTCGGCAGGCTCGTTCCGCAAATCGTGTATTATTTTTCGGCGTATCTCGACCTTCTCTCGGAAGGGGAAATCGAACCCGAAGAACAAATAAACTTCGTCGTTCCTAGCGGTAACTTCGGCAATATCCTTGCCGGTTATTACGCAAAAAGAATGGGACTTCCGATAAAACAACTCATCGTCGCCAGCAACGAAAACAACGTGCTTACCGAGTTTTTCGAAACCGGACTGTACAACGCGAGAAGAAAATTCCATAAAACGATAAGCCCGTCGATGGATATTCTCGTAAGCAGTAACTTGGAAAGACTGGTTTACGAAATGTTAAACAGAGAAAGCGACAAAGTCGTTTCGTTAATGGAAGAACTTAAAAAAGACGGCGAGTATTCGGTAGACGAAGACACGCTCTACGACGTCGCGCCCGAATTCATCGGTTACTGGAGTTCGGAAGAAGAAACGAAAAACGTAATCGGCAACGTGTTCGACGAATACGGCTACTTGCTCGACCCCCATACGGCGGTTGCGGTAAGCGCGTTCTTCAAGTTTATGAACGACGCGTACGACGAAGCGAGCGCGGTTATTCTCAGCACGGCAAATCCGTACAAATTCCCCCAAAGCGTTCTCGAAGCGGTTTCCGAACAAAAAGAAACCGACGCGTTCAAGGCGATTAAAAAACTCGAGATGCTCACCGGCGCGGAAATTCCCGAAGGAATAGCGGAACTGAAAAACAAACCCGTTCTGCACGACAAAGTAGTGGAAATAAAGGATATCGAAGACGCGGTTCTGTCCGCAATCAACGCGTAAAACGATATTCCGATTTATATAAGGAAGAACGAAAATGATAGGCGAAAACAAGATAGTATACAGTGCGGTTCAACCGACCGGGTGTATTACGCTCGGCAACTATATCGGCGCAATCAACAACTGGCTGAAACTTCAGGACGAGTATAAGAGCATTTTTGCGATAGCGGATCTGCACGCCCTTACAGTAAGACAGGTTCCCGCCGAATACCGCCAAAGAGCGGTGAGTTTCTTCGCGCAGTATCTTGCGTGCGGAATCGACCCGGAAAAGAGCATAATCTATTTTCAGTCGCACGTTCCGCAACACGCAGAACTTACCTGGATACTTAACTGTTTCACCTATATCGGCGAAGCGTCGAGAATGACGCAGTTCAAAGACAAATCGGCAAAACACGCGGACAATATCAATATGGGATTGCTGGATTACCCCGTGCTTATGGCGGCGGATATTCTGCTGTATCAGACCGACTACGTGCCGGTAGGCATCGACCAGAAACAGCATCTCGAACTGTCGAGAGATCTCGCCGTGCGGTTCAATAACCTGTATTCGCCCACCTTTACCGTACCCGAAGGGTACATACCGAAACAAGGCGCAAAAGTGTTCTCGCTCCAGGACCCGACCAAAAAAATGAGCAAGTCCGACCCCGACGTAAACGCGACGGTAAGCCTGATCGACTCGCCCGACGCGATTATGAGAAAATTTAAGCGCGCGGTAACCGACTGCGACGGGTTCATAGCGTACGACGAAAAAAACAAACCCGGCGTCAGCAACCTGCTTACCATTCTCGAAGCGGTTACCGGAAAAAGCGTGGAAAACTGGGTAAACGAACTCGAAGGCAAAGGATACGCCGAACTGAAACGCATTACCGGCGAGGCTGTAGTGGAAAAACTTCGCCCCATTCAGGAAAGGTATAACCAAATTATCGGCGACAAAGCGTATATAATGGAAGTTGCGCAAAAAGGCGCGCTCGAAGCGCAAAAAATCGCAAGAAGAACCCTGAGTAAGGTTTATAAAAAAGTAGGACTGGTTGAGGCGTAATGTTCGGTTACGTCGTAATTGATAAACCCAATATACTGATTAAGGACTACCAAACTTACCGTTGTTATTACTGCGGACTGTGCAAGTCGATCGGGAAGAGAACGGGGCAATGTATGCGTATGACCCTTAATTACGACATAGTTTTACTCGCTCTGCTCGGGTATAATTACGAAGATAAAGAGCCGATTTTCAAGAAAGGCAGATGCCCCGTGCATCCGTTAAAAAAAGTCGAGTACGTCGATAACAGTGAAACGCTGGAAAGAATAAGCGACGTCAATACCATACTGGGGTATTACAAACTCGTCGACGACGTTATCGACGAAAAAAAGCACAGAGTAATTAAAACGCTCGTTAAAGGATATTATAATAAAGCAAAGAAAAGATTGCCGTCCTTTGCCGAAAGCACCGAGCGCGGATACGAAAAGTTAAGAGAAAAAGAAAAAGCAAACTGCGACGCAAACACGCTCGCCGAAGCGTTCGGCGAGATCTTAATGCACGCGGCGGACGCGGTGACCGACAAAGCGGACGCCGATTTCAGACGGTTGCTTTTCTATATAGGTAAGTGGATTTACGTCATCGACGCAATCGACGACCTGAAAGAAGATAAAGAAAAACATAATTTTAACCCTTTTTTAAGGGATAATCAATCTTCGTTTGATATGGTGAACGAAAAGGCGAAAGCAGAAGCGCGCGTGATAATCTACGACGCTATCGACAACGCGACCAAGTCGTATAACGCGATGAAGATTACGATAAGCGAAGGACCGCTTAGCAATATCGTGTACTTAGGACTGAAAAGCCGCGCCGAAAAAATACTTGAAGGGAGCAACGGAAAATGCCGAAAGATTCGTTTGTAGTGCTGGGAATAGACCGCGACGCGTCCAAAGACGACGCGTACAGAGCGTATAGAGATTTACGCAATAAGTACGAAAGTCTGCGCTTCGAGCCCGGCGATACGGGAGCGGACGCTTGCGCTAAAATAGAAGAAATCGACGCCGCGTACGACGACGTTGTCAGAATTATCGACGAACGCAGTAAAGGAGAAGAAAAAGAAGACACCCGTTCTCGCTTTATTAACGAAAAACTCGACGACGCCGAAGCGAAAATCAGAAGCGGAGATATCGACGGCGCGCAGAACTCGCTTGACGATTGCACTACGAGAACCGCCCGTTGGCATTACCTTCAATCCGTCGTTTTTTATCGTAAAAACTGGGCGGGCGACGCACTGAAACAACTCGAACTCGCGTGTAATATGGAGCCCGGCAATAAAAAATACTCCGACGCCAAATCCGCTATGGAAAAACACGTCAAGGCAAACACCACCGCTCAAAGTAACTCGTTCTACGACAACGGAACCAAAGCGGAAAGAAGTTACGCCGACAGTACGCGCAATAGTTATAACCCGAATTCAAGGGGTTGCAGCGCGTGCGATGTTTGTAGCGGACTTTTGTGCGCGGACTGCTGCTGCGAATGTATGGGCGGAGATCTGATCTCTTGTTGCTAAAATGCGCAAAATAAACGCCAAAGATATAGGAATAAGACTTGCCTTAGCAGGGGTGGGAACGGCTTTAAGCGTAGCGTTCATCGCCCTTTCTTATTATCTGTCTTTTATGAGTATGGGTTTTACCGTGCTTACGACCGTCGGTATAATGTGTCCGCTCGCAAAAGATTATTACAGAGAAGGAATTTTAGCGTCGATCGCCGCAGGCGTAATCGGATTTTTTATAGCAAACGTAAAAATCGTTCCTTACGCAATGGCAAGCGGACTTTACGTCGTGCTTACCGTGTTTTTGTACAACAAAAAAGTAAACGTAATACTGCTTACCGTGCTTAAAGCGGCATATTCGTGCCTGATTTTTTGGATTATTTATAAAGTAACGAATATCTTCGTGATAAACTTCGAAAAACTCACTTTTTTAACGAAATTTAATGAAATCGGACTGTACGCTATACTGAACGTCGCGTTTTCGATAGCGTTTTTAGTGTACGACGCACTCGTTATTTACGGCTACAAATACGCAAAACGTCTTGCCGATAAAGTTATAAAAAACAAGAATAAGTAGTTTTTTTAAGCAAAAATTCTACCGGCGTTCGACTCCGAACGAGATACTTTTTCCGACAACGGCACTTCGTCGCGCTCGGTCGCTTTAACCGCGGAATAAAGCACTTCGTTGACGTAGGAATTAGCGACGTTATAGTACATTTCTTTACCTTTTCTCGTGCAAGTAACGATTTTTCTGTCTTTTAAGATACGAAGTTGATGAGAAACAGTGCTTTGCCCCAAATGCAAATATTTCGATAAGTCGTTCACGTTAAGTTCGCTTACCGATAAAAGGATAATGATTTTTATACGCGTTTCTTGAGAAAAGACCGCAAAAAATTCGCCTATGTCGCGGATTGCGTTGTCTTTGGGCATATACTGAGATAAAAGTTCTTCGAGCGTCATTTGTTGTTCTCCGTTTTTTTTTAATAAAATAAGTATAAATCGGTATCAACGGCGAACTTTGTCGCATATTGTAGAATAAACTCTTATTTCGGAGGTACGCTTTGAACAACAATACGCTGCCGCTGCTTTTACTTTTCCTGTTAAGCGGAAACGACGGAGCAAGCGATAATCGAACAATGCTGGCAATGTGCCTGAGTTTGCTCCTTCTTTTCGACGACCCGTCGGGGAATTGCGATACGTTCTAGGGGCTCCGACCACACGGCAACGCCGAGCGTTGCATCTCATTACGCAACAAGTGTAGTGCTTGTATAAGTTCATCGAACGACAGAAGTTAATAGTATAGAGTTAAGACGAAGCGGAATAAGCAAAGAATTACCACCTTATAAAGCCTTCCCCTTGGGGGGGAAGGTGTCGGCTTTGCCGACAGAAGGGGCGATAACGAAATTTACTTTTGTCGTATGCGGTTATGACTTGAAAAAAAATTCTTTCGATAGTATAATACAAGCAAGATAAACCGTCGGGCGGTTTTGGAGAAAACAGGGAGAACTTTTTTTATGGTACATTTCGGTAACGACTGGGACGAAGTTTTGAAAGGCGAGTTCGACAAGGAGTATTATTCTATTCTCAGAGGATTTCTGAAACACGAATATTCCACGCAAAAAATATATCCGCCGATGAACGATATCTTTAACGCGTTTAAGGCTACCCCTTATAAAGACGTCAAAGTCGTAATAATAGGTCAGGACCCTTACGTCCGTCCTAATCAGGCGCACGGAATGTGCTTTTCCGTAAAAGAAGGTATGCCGTTGCCGCCGTCGCTAAAAAATATTTATAAAGAGATAAACGACGATTTGGGTATCCCCGTATCAAAGAACGGTTGCCTGAACCACTGGGCAGAGCAAGGCGTGTTGCTTCTTAACACCATACTCACGGTGCGCGAAGGCGAGCCGCTTTCTCATAAAGGTTACGGGTGGGAACAGTTCACCGACGACGTTTTGATTAAACTTAACGAACACGAAAAGCCGATTATCTTTTTGCTGTGGGGTACGCCGGCGAAAAAGAAAGCGATGCTTATCACTAATCCGAAACACGTCAAACTTACCGCCGCGCACCCGTCGCCGTTATCTGCTTTTTACGGCTTTTTCGGTTGTAAACATTTTTCGCAAACCAACGATATTCTCGTTAAACGCGGAGAAAAACCCATCGATTGGCAGATTAAGTAGGGTCACTGCGAACGGCATAGAGATAGCGTCGGTTTTTT
>CAJLYQ010000075.1 GCA_905210905.1 uncultured Christensenella sp.
CGGAAGGGGAGCTCACCGAGGAAGTGGTGCTGGAGGTGCTGGGCCTCACCGGCAACCGGCGCATGGCACAACTTTTGGACTGCGTGGCCCGGGAGGACACCACAGGCGCCCTGACCATCCTGGATGAACTCTACCGGGATGGGAAGGACATGGGGGCCCTTTTGGGGGAGATTGCTTCCCTGGTGCGGGACCTCCTGCTCCGGAAAACCGCCCCCGATGGGGGCCGCGGCCTGCTGGCCGGCGGGTATGAGGAGAAGACCCTTCGGGCCCTAACCCAGCAATTCACGGCGGCAGAGTTGGTGCAGATGATGACCCTCCTGCAAGCTGCCCAGGCGGATCTCTACCGCAGCACCAGCCGGCGGGGCGAGCCGCTCCACGAGCAACCCATGCAATAGACCGTCTCGAGGTCGAATCCCTCGAGGCTTTCGCCCTCGTTGCGAGGCACCACCCGATAGTCGTCCGTCACATAGACCGACCGCCGTTCGCCCCCGCTGTTCTTCACATACAGGGCCGAGACCTTACATTGCGGGCACAGCAACTTTCTCATCATTCATGCGTTTTTACGATTACACAAAAAAATACCCCGACAGGAACAGAGTTTCTATCGGGGCAATTCTTTTCAATCACAACAGAGGTTTTAACTCAACGATCGATTATTCTCTTTCGCCCAATTTGTCGTCCAGGAAGAGGACACCCGATTCGTCTTTGCAGCGTTTCAGTTTCTCAACGATGTTGAGAGCGGTAGCCTCTTCTTCAACCTGCTCGCGAACATACCCCCAGAGGAAGTCTTGAGTAGCTTTATCTTTCTCGGCCGAAGCTACGTTGACCAACTCGTCGATCAACGAAGATACGTGGCACTCGTGTTGATATACGTTCTCGAAAGCATCGAGCACGTTTTCCCACTCTTGAGGAACCACATCGATTTTATCGACTTTGGCTATACCGCCACGTTTAGCCATATAGTCGGCCAAATCGTAAGCGTGCTGCAACTCTTCCTGCGACTGTTTACGCATCCAGTTGGCAAAACCGTCGTATCCCAATTTCTTGAAATAGAACGACATCGACAGATAAAGGTTCGACGACCACATCTCGGCCGTAATCTGTACGTTAATGGCTTCTTGTAATTTCTGTGAGATCATAATGTTATGTTTTTAAGTTTAATATTCAGTTTTCAAAACCACTGAATGTTCTACAAAAACCATACCACCACCAGCTTTCGCCCCCCTTCCGGCCCGTACCATCCCCCGAGCCACACGCCAGGCCTGCCATTTCATGCCGTATTTTCGCCGTCGGCGCCATCTTGTCCGATTCCCGGCGTGGACATTTTGGCAGGCCACGGCCGGCACGACCTGGATACCGCATCGCAGCGCGGTAGGACATGAACGGGTATTCCTGGGGCGCGGTATGACATCGACTCCCCTCCACGTGCAGTATGCCCAAGCCTCTGCATCGTAGCGATAGACTCCGCCTTTATCGGGCCGGGAGGAGGCCAGCCGACCGAGGAGTGAGGGCGAGGACTGTCTGAGCGCAGCGAGTTCCGCAGCCCCCGAGGACGGCGCCAGCCGACGACCGACAAAGCCCGATAACAGCGGCGGCGCTTCTTGGTTCGTTCTTCTCGCTGCTGAGAAGAATGAACATACCCCGCACTCAATGCGGGGTCCAGTAAAGTGTCGCTTGCGGGTACCAGCCTTTGCCGGTATTTCTGGATTCCGCATCACAGCGCGAAATGACATGAACGGGTATCCCTGGATACCGCGTCGGAGCGCGGTATGACTAGTCCACTCCGTCACGCTGCGGTATGTCATAAACAAAAACCCCTGCAACTCGCACGAGTTGCAGGGGTTTGTCATATCGATAGTGTTATCGATTACTTGTTCAGGGCTTGGGCTACGTCTACGGCGCAAGCTACGGTGCAACCTACCATGGGGTTGTTACCGATACCGAGGAAGCCCATCATCTCTACGTGGGCAGGTACCGACGAAGAACCGGCGAACTGAGCGTCGCTGTGCATACGACCCATCGTATCGGTCATACCGTAGGAAGCGGGACCTGCAGCCATATTGTCCGGGTGAAGCGTTCTGCCCGTACCGCCGCCGCTCGCTACAGAGAAGTAAGTCTTGCCGTGTTCGATACACCATTTCTTATAGGTGCCGCTTACGGGGTGTTGGAAACGAGTCGGGTTGGTCGAGTTACCCGTGATACCTGCGTCGACTTCTTCTTTAATCATAATAGCAACGCCTTCGTTTACGTCGTCTGCACCGTAGCAACGAACTTTCGCTCTTTCACCGTTGCTGTAAGCGGTTTCTTTTACGATTTCGAGAGTGTCGGTAAACTGATTGTATTTGGTCTGAACGTAGGTAAAACCGTTAATTCTGCTGATGATGTAAGCAGCGTCTTTTCCGAGACCGTTAAGGATAACGCGAAGGGGTTCTTTTCTTACTTTGTTCGCACTTCTTGCAATACCGATTGCGCCTTCCGCAGCCGCAAAGGATTCGTGACCGGCGACGAACGCGAAACATTTGGTTTCTTCACGAAGAAGTTTAGCCGCAAGGTTTCCGTGGCCGAGACCGACTTTTCTGTTTTCCGCAACGCTACCGGGGATACAGAACGCCTGCAAACCGATACCGATCGCTTCCGCAGCGTTTGCCGCTTTAACGCAGTTCTTTTTGATAGCGATAGCGCAACCGAGAGTGTACGCCCAAACTGCGTTTTCGAAACAAATGTTTTGTACGCCTCTTACGATAGCGTCGGGATCAACGTTTTTGGAAAGACAAATGTTTCTCGCTTCTTCGAGATCGGCAATGCCGTATTCTTTAAGACAAGCGTTGATTTTATCTATTCTTCTTTCATAGCCTTCAAATGTAACCATATTTCACCTCATTATTCCACTCTGGGGTTGATTTTCTTAACGGCTTCGTCAAATCTGCCGTATTTAGCCGTGAATTTCTTAACCGCTTCGTCGGCGGGCATACCTTTCTGCGTGATCGCTTCGAGCATTTGACCGACTCTGATAAATTCGTATCCGATTACTTCGTTGTCTTCGTCAAGACCGATGCGAGTAACGTATCCTTCAGCCATTTCAAGATATCTTACGCCTTTCTTGTTGGTGGCAAACATCGTACCTACCTGGCTTCTCAGTCCCTTTCCGAGATCTTCGAGACCCGCGCCTACGGGAAGTCCGTTTTCACTGAAAGCGGATTGCGTTCTGCCGTAAACGATTTGCAGGAACAATTCTCTCATCGCCGTGTTGATCGCGTCGCAAACAAGGTCGGTGTTGAGCGCTTCGAGAATGGTTTTGCCGGTAAGAATTTCCGCCGCCATAGCCGCAGAATGAGTCATACCCGAACAACCGATGGTTTCAACCAACGCTTCTTCGATAACGCCGTTCTTTACGTTAAGAGTAAGTTTGCAAGCGCCTTGTTGGGGAGCGCACCAGCCTACACCGTGCGTAAGTCCGCTGATGTCGGTGATTTCTTTCGACTGTACCCATTTTCCTTCTTCGGGAATGGGAGCGGGACCGTGGTTCGGACCTTTTTTAACGCAAACCATTTTTTCTACTTCGTGAGTATATTGCACAAATAAAATCCTCCGTCAATACATTTTTTTAGATTTATATCATAAATTATATCACACCGCGCGCACGCGTTGCAATCGCTTTTTTATAATTTTTTTTATTTTTTCTTTTCGCCGCCGTCGGCGTTTTCTTCCGCTTCGAGCAAAGCAAGTTTCTCCGCCGCGGTAAGTTTTTTCTTTTTTGCTTTCCCTGCGGAAACGGCAGGAGCAGGGGAATCGCTTCCGGATACGGAACTTCCGCTCGTTTCGTTTTCAAGCGCAAGAAGTTTCTCTTCGTATTTCCTGTCGCGACGACGGGAAGGGAACAAACTCCATACCGCGGTTTGTACGAATACTACGAGAATAAAACTGATAAGCGCGCCACGGGCAAGCATACCCGTAAGTTGCTTGATAATAAGATTGTTGCTGATAAGATACATTCCCATACATACCGAGCCTATCATAAGCGCACTCGTAAGAATAGGAGGAATAACTTCCGTCGCCGTGTCTATCGCGCACGCCTTGCCGCTTTCGTAGGAAGAACGCTTCTTCTCGAACGTGTTCGCAAACAAAATCGCATAGTCGACCGTACAACCGAGTTCTACGCTGCTGATAATAACGTACACGATAAAGTTGACGCTCTGCCCGAATAAGAAGTTAAACGCAAGGTTAATCCATATTCCGAGTTCTATAATAACGATTATTATAAGACTCTTTAACGGATTGCGTAAAAGAAGCGTAACCACGACGTAAATTATCGCCGAGCTGACCAACGTTACTACCATAAAATCACGCGGCGTGATAGAACCCATCTCGTTGCTCGAAGTGATTATACCCACGGGATAGTAATTGTTCTTGCCGAAATATTCGGCGCATAAAGACACGACTTCGTTATACGCGCTCTGCGCCTCGTCGTCTTCCGTGTTTCCGTTAAAACTGATGGTGTAAAGCGTGTACCACTTCCCGTCGACTTTGCGGAAAAGCGAGTTAAGCGCAGACAGGTTCACGTTGTCGTTAAGGGAAGTAACTTCGTCGAATAACCCCTTAACAATCGCCGCCTGCTCGGCATTTTCTATACCGTAATCACGCAAAAACGACGAAAATTGATCGTATTTCTCAAGATAAACCGCAAGTTCTTTGAACTTAGTCGTTCCGTTTCCGTTAGCAACCGTAAGCAACGCTTCGAGTACGTCCTCGCTTATGTCAACCGCGGTAAACGCCCCCATCAGACCGGTAATTCTGTCGGGATTAACCGCTTTTACTTCTTCGATAAACGCTTTTTGAGTAAGTCCGCCGATAGGCTTTAACGGAACGGCAAGTATAAGTTGATTGCCGAGTTCGCTCGCAAGTTGTTCTTCACGGGTTTCCGTTTTCTTTTCGTAAAGTTCGAGATAACTGTACTTAACTTTGCTCTGAGCGATGAAGGACGGCACGAGCAATCCGACCGCAATCACGATAAGAACGATCCTTTGCCACGCAGCAAACCGCGCCACGGGGCGAGCGATAACGCCTTTCTCGATTTGCACGGGAGACTTGTGCTTTTTCTCTCGACAAGAGTTGATTTTCGCGGTTATTTTACTTAGATACGAATGTGTGGTGCGCTCGATTAGTTTGTCGCAAAGCACCGTAAGAACGGGCTGTAAGATAAGTACGGTAACCATCGACATTATTACGCCCTTAATAAGGACGTTCGCTATGTCCGTACCTATGCGGAATTTCATACAATACAAAGCCGCAAATCCGCCCACCGTGGTAAATCCGCTCGCAAGCACGCTCTCCGATACTTCGGGAAACGCCTTGACGGCGGCGTCCGAAGCAGGAAGAGAAACACGGTTTCTCCGATAAACGTGCGTAAAAAATATTGCGTAGTCCATCGTTATGGCAAGTTGCAAAACCGCGCTTATCGCAAAACTGATAATGCTTATGGACGGGAATAAATAATTCATTCCCATACTGATGACTATGCCTACGCCCAAAGTCGTGAGCAAAATAAACGGCTCGACGAAACTCGAAGAACATATTATAAGTATGATAAGTACGCTGAGAACGCCGCATACGATGAACCACGGTAAGTCCTTCATCGTGTCGGACAAAAGCGCCTGAGCCGTTTCAGTGGTACCCGTTGAGCCGAATTCGGTATACCCGAACTCCGCTTTAATGTTATCAAGAAGAGTGTAGGCGGCGTCGCCGGAATCCACGTCGGTAAGAATTACGAGAACGTAATCGTATACGCCGCTTTCGTCGGTTGAATGACGAAGATAAGTCTGCATGGCGGACGTGTCAACGAAGTCCACGTTGAAGTAATCGGCAAGTTTGAGAAGAGTAAGAAGTTTGTCCGCGTCGTCGTAAAGATTTTGATCTTTTATGTTCGAGATAACGCTTTCGAGATAGGTTCGATTTTCTTTGAGAACGGACAAAATGTTGGTTAAGGAATCGTCGATTTGTTCGAAAGAAGAAACCGATCCGTACCAGGTGACGGAAGACACCGATTTCATTTCCGTGACGTTCGTTACGGCAGTGCGAAATGCGTTTACGTCGTCGGGCGAGTTTTCGTCCACCCTGACTACGAGCGTTGCGTTTCCGCGCACGTCAAACTGATCCTGAAGGAAAACGAGTCCGCGCTTAGTGACGGAATCGTCGTCGAGATAACTCACCATATCGGAGTTTATTTTGTCGTCGCTGGTTACAAGAAAAACCGTGCCGACTATCGTTACGACGAAAAGAATGGCAAACGCCAATAAAAATACGCCTTTGTATTTAAGTATAAACTTCCCGACCTTTTCCGCCATCTTTCCTCCGAATTGCGATCCTTATTATAAATGGGGTAAACCCTATATAATCTTAACAATTCTACCATAAAAGAATAATAACCGCAAGTGTTGCCGACACAGTGCCCGCAACGAATAACGATTTTGGGAAAATGAATGGTTGCAGACAAAATCGAATGGGAGTAAGACGTCGCAGTTTTAAAGACTGCCATTTGTAGAGAAAAAGACAAACCGCAATTACCATATAAAGCCTTCCCCTTGGGGGAAAGTGTCAACGAATCCGACCGCCGCACAAAAGACTTCCCCTTGGGGGAAGATGTCGGTGAAACCGACGGATGAG
>CAJLYQ010000076.1 GCA_905210905.1 uncultured Christensenella sp.
TTTGTCTGTTGAACGCCCAGTCCTTCATCTTGTAGTCGGTTTTCGGTCTTCCCACGCCTTTCTCTTCCATAAACTTAATCATCGCCGGGATAGCCTGCTTAACCGTCATTCCGTTAAGGAAACCGCTGTTTATCATCTCGCCGCCGTCTTTAGCAATATACGGCTGTTCGTTGATATCTACGTCGCCTTTTATTACTTCGATGATCGGCAAACCGAATTTCTTCGCAAAATCGTAATCGCGCGTATCGTGCGCGGGAACTGCCATTATCGCGCCGGTTCCGTAATCCATCATAACGTAATCCGCACAGAAAACGGGAATTTGCGCACCGGTAATCGGATTCGTCGCTTTAATTCCTTTTACCTCGATACCGGTTTTGTCCTTGTTCATCTGCACTCTCTCAAATTCTTTTTTGAGAAGAGCCTGTTTTTGATACGCCGCAATTTCGTCGGGATTTTCAATATTGCCTGCAAAATGCTTTAACATCGGATGTTCAGGACTTACGACCAAAAACGTTGCGCCGAATATCGTATCGGGACGGGTGGTATAAACGACGAGATCGAAGTCGTTGTCTGCGGAATTAACCTTAAACGTAACTTCCGCGCCGGTAGACTTACCGATCCAGTTTATTTGTTCGGTTTTTATTCTGTCGAGATAATCGAGCGACGGCAGATTTTTAAGCAGCCTGTCAGCATAGTTTCTGATTCTCAAAAACCATACGTCTTTTTCTTTCTGCACCACTTCGCTGCCGCAACGGTCGCAAACGCCGTTCTGGCTTTCTTCGTTGGCAAGAACTACTTTACAATTCGGGCAGAAATTGACCATCGTTTTGGATTTGTACGCAAGTCCGCGTTTGAACATTTGCAAGAAAATCCACTGCGTCCAGTGATAATAATTCGGATCGGTGGTATCTACCGCTCTGTCAAAATCAAAAGAAAAACCTACGCTGCGAAGTTGCTTATCAAAATTGTGTATGTTTTGATCGGTAATAATTCTGGGATGTTGCTTAACCTTCATCGCATAGTTTTCGGTCGGTAAACCGAAAGCGTCGTAACCTATCGGAAAAAGCACGTTGTACCCTTCGAGTCTGCGTTTACGAGCAACTACTTCCAAACCCGCGTACGCGCGGATATGCCCTACGTGCATTCCCACTCCGCTCGGATACGGGAATTCGATAAGTCCGTAAAACTTCTTCTTCGTCTTATCTTCTTCCGCGTGAAAAACGTTGTTGTCGTACCAGTATCGTTGCCATTTTTTTTCGATTTCGCCGAAATTATAAGTGTTTGCCATAAAACCTCTTATTTTTATGTATTTTTCGACTAATATTAGCACACAACGAAACGTTTGTCAATTTATACGAAGTATAACGAAAAATATAATACAAGTAAAAATACACAAGCGCGAAGCATTTGCAAGCATTTTTACTTGTATAATGAAAATATTAAAAGAAAAAATCCGCAATTTCTTTACGAAAAAGCGGATATTCGATTTTTGGTGACTCCTAGGAGATTCGAACTCCTGAAGCCGCCGTGAGAGGGCGGAGTCTTAACCGCTTGACCAAGGAGCCACGTCGACTTTTACGTCTTTTGACGAAAACAAAATCGTAAATTCTCGTCAAAACTTAATGAATTATAACATAAAACAGCCGTCTATGCAAGCGTTTGCAAGTCTTTTCTTCCCTTTTGTTTTTTTATACCGTGTCTACTCCCTACGAAACAGTATACGGTTGTATAAACCACGATTGCTATTCCGGCAATGGCAAACGTTATCCACGGGAAAGTTATGCTTACGTATCTGTCGATAAGACTTGCAAACGACGGAATTAAAACGTTGATGCAAGACGCCAGCACGCAACCCGAAACCGCTCCCGTACAACCGATAAGCAAACTCTCGGACGCAAGAACGCGCCCGAATTTTTCCCTGCTCATTCCTGCGGCAAAATAAATATCGTAATCCTTCTTTTTCGATATCGACATCGCTATCGTCATATTTACGATCCCCGCAAAACCAACCAAACAAACCACGATCTGCAAAACTCTCAAAAGCGTCGCTATACCGTCTACGCCGACGGTCGCAGCGTTTGCCCAGTCGTCGAACCTGAGTACGAAACCGTCGATATTCTCTATCTTGCTTTTAACGAAATTATAATAGTCGCCTTTAGGAACGTTATCGTCGACGTCAAAGAAAACCACGCTGTTTTTCAGGAAATAATCCAAACCTTTTAAGTTAACGAAAACCACACGGTCGTTCATCGTTTTTTTATCGTCTTTTGCTACGACGACGAATTCGTAATCCTTCCCGGCAAGTTTAACGGTGATTTTATCCCCTACCTTTTTACCCGTTCTCGACAAAACGTCGTAACTCACAACCGCCGAACGCTCTTCGTTGTCAAACCGTTCTTTCTCCGCTTCCGTAAGAAAAGTCGCAAACGAAAGATCGCTTGCGTTCCGCACTCCGTACACAGTCAAATCGGTTTGTCTGCCGTTAAATTCATAGTCGAAATTTTCGTAATAAAAAATCGCGCTTCTCCTCGTCCCTTCGTTATTCTTCAAAAATTCCGCAGCCTGCGCGGTTTTATCGTTCCCGGAAAGGGATTGAACGACGTATTCCGCGTCGAATCTCGAATTAGCAGGTCTGCTTGCGTCGATAATCACGCCTACGATGCTTATCGTAACGAAAGAAAAAGCAAGGACCGCGGCAAGCATTGCCGAAACGGAAACCGCCTCAGAATTGCGCTTCGTACCGGCGCACGCAAGTCTGCTCGTTCCGCCGCATTTTGCGCCTATTGCCGCAATGATACGCATAACGAACGGTGCCGAAAGAATAATTAAAGCAATGCTCGACACGAGCAAAGTTACCGTAAAAATCGTAGCGTACTCGCTCAGATAAATCACGCCGATTATACTGCCGATCAAAACAACCGCAGGTATAATTAAAAACGCAGGTTTTACCGACTTCACGAGTTTTACCCCGGTAGAACTCTGTTTCTTTACGGTTTGTTTAACAAGCCTTACAAAAGGAACAAGTGACCCTAAGACGGATATAAGGATACCCGAAATCACCGCTACCGCATAATTCCACACGTGATAAGTCACTGCAGCCGAGAACGACGGAATAACGCTTTGGACGACGAGTTCCATACCGAACCGACCTATAATAACGCCACTTATTCCGCCCGCGACGCCGTACAAAAGAACTTCCGTCATCAGCAAAGCGAACATTTGTTCGGGGCTTGCTCCCGCGGCTTTGAACACCAAAAGTTCGGACGCTCTGTTTTTCGATACGACGCTGTACGCTCCGAACAAAATGAAAATTACCAAAGCGATTACGAAACATAAAGCGATTTTCAATAAGTTTTCGTTATCTCCGACCACTCGTTCGATATAATTGTAGTCCACCGCTTCATCTACCGTAAGCAAAGAATTATCCATAAACAAGGACAGTTTTTCCTTAAACTCTTCCTTATCCGTATTCGGTTTAAGTTTGTAATAAACGTCGGAATACAAACCTTTATCCCCCACCGACGATAAATCGGCAAGGATATTGTGAACCGTGCTGTTTGCAAAAAATCCTTTGTTTTCAAAAACGTAAGTAACGGTAAACGTCTGATACCTAGCGTACAAACCTATATACACGTCTATCTCGTTGCCGGGTTCGTAGCCGTACTTGTCGGCAAGAGATTTGCTTATCATTACGGGCGGATAAACGTAACGGTCGTTTTCCGTTATACCTTTATAAAAAGAAAGTTTGTTTTTGTATCTTGCAAAAAAAACGTCGAGATCGGTCGCTTCGATAACGACCGCCGTCGCTCCGGCATTTTTTTCGTCGGAAATAATGCCTTCCATCGTTAAATATTTATCGACGTATTCGATGGTATCAGCATTGACTTCTTCAAATTCTTTAAGCCGTTCTCCCGATATGATCGTACCTTTAAGCGAAACGTCCGTTTGCCCGGCTTTTCGCGTCAGATTTGCAAGTTGAAAATTATAAAACAAATCGCCGAGAACGAGCGACGCAAAAAACAGCATAGTAACTACGGTAACCGTAAAAACGATTACTATCGGTTGACCTATATGCGCCCTTATACTTCTCAGCGTATGATTAAATATTATTTTCATCCGATTTTTCTTCCGCAAATTCGTCCGTTTTACCTGTCAAAACGCTTTCGTCAGACCTCGATTCAGGTTCGTTCGAAACGTTCGACGCTAAAACATCCAGGTCAAAAGTCGATTCGCGTTCGACTTCGTCTTCGGACACGATCAATCCGTCGGACAAACGAATAATCCTGTTGCCGTAAAGCGCATTGTTCTCGCTGTGCGTAACCTGAATTATCGTAGTATTCCTTTCTTCGTTAATTTGCCTGAGCAACGCCATAATCTCTTCGGAATTTTTACTGTCGAGATTACCCGTAGGCTCGTCGAGAAAAATTATCTTCGGATTATAAATTAAACCGCGGGCAATAGCGACTCTCTGTTGCTCTCCGCCCGATAATTGCCCGGGCATTTTGTTCCTATAATCGGAAATTTTCAGATAAGACAACATATCACAGAGCGGTTCTTCGTAATTTTTAATCTTTTTACCGTCCAAAAATATCGGTAAAAGTATATTTTCTTCAACCGTAAGGTAAGGCGCAAGGTTAAAAAATTGAAAAACGAATCCGAGTTTTGTTCTTCGTAGGAACGCAAGGTCCTTTTCTTTAAGCGTTCCTAAATCGACGTTTTCAAACAAAACGTTCCCTTTGGTCGCAACGTCCATTCCGCCTAGCAAACCGAGCAACGTGCTTTTACCGCTCCCCGATTCGCCGAGAATACTGACGAAATCTCTTTCGTAAACTTTAAGGTTTATACCGCGCAAAACGTCGATTTTACCATCAAACGATTTATATACGTCTTTACATTCAAGCAATAATTCTCCGCTCATTTAGTCGTCTCCGCACCCATAAAAGCGAAAGATAAATTCGATATTTTTACCGAAACAACGTTACCTAAAATCGATATAAGCCCTTCTTCTATCTCGAAAAACTCGTCCGCTTTTGCTTTAAGATTTTTATATTCGTCCGACTCCGAATTCATTTTTTCGATATCGGCGTAACCCATTTCAAGGTTACGCATAACTTCGTATCCGGAAATAAAATTATCGAAACGTTCGGTATAGTCTTCCGGGGTATCTTCTTCGGTTTTTTCGGTTTGATACTCGTCGAGAACGGCAAATGCAAGTTCTCCGAGATTCTTCGACACTTCGGAATACGTTTTTGCCATCCCTTCGACCGATTCGAATTCAGTTAAGCAACCGCTTTTTATCGACGGAAACGCTCTGTCTATGCACTTAGCCAAACTCGCCGCGGCAACGATCTTTTTATCGCTTTTTTCTTTTTCGTCGCTCGCCGAACGGTACGACAAAACCGCGCTTACGTCTTCGGTTGAAAGTTCTTTCATAACAAAACCGATCACGCCGAACAAATCGCCCGTTTTACCGTTGCATAATTTTACGTATTCGTTAAGTTTATCCGCATTTTTATACTCTTCTCCGTACGACCACGTCCAGCCGAGAATTTTTTCCATCGTTGCGCCGCCGCCCGAAAGCGCGGATACTCCCGTATAAACGCTGCCGAGTTGATAAAGTATCGTCTTTACCGTGCCTGCAGTCGCTTCGAGTTGATAATCGCTTACCGATACGGCGTTAAGCGTACTCAAAGCGTAAATCGTATCGGTTAATAACGTCGTAAGAAAATCCTTACCTACAAGATTTAAGTATTCGACGTACTTCTCGTCGCCGTTTTGCTTGTAGTAATAGTAAATTACCTCGGCTATTTCGTTTTCGGTAAGGGTCGTTTCGCGCATAAATCCCGTTATTATATCGCCGACAAATCCTAAAAACGTCATATCGTTTACTTTAGCGGCAACGTTTTTTTCGAGTTCTTCCAAACTGCTTACCTTAGAAATTTCGTTCTTGATTTTTGCAAAAATCGCTTCGACGGAATTGTCGTCTATCGCTTTGGAAATTCTGTTAAGTTTTGCCGAAGAAATTCTCGCTTCGCCCATTGCGTTTACGAGTTTGTTCGAAAAAGCGCTCATCGCCTTTTCGATATATTTGTCAAGGTTCATCGAAGACGAAAGAAAACCCTTAAAAATAGAAGAAAAATATGCCTCTATGGAATGTCTGAAATTCTCAGCGTGCTGAAACTCCGTATCGTCCGGACTGTTGTCGTAATTGATTTTTTCGTCCGAAGAAACGTACTCCCATTCTGCGGCGTCGGATTTACTTATCAAAGCGGTCGCAACTATCATTCCGACAAGAATAAGCACTACCGCAACAGATATAATTATCCCAAAAATCTTTTTGCTTTGCATACGAAATTATTATACTTTAATTGCCTTTTATTGTCAAGAAAACCGTATTCGTCCGCCTTTGTTTAAGATTAATTCAAAAAATAACGTTTTTGCCTTCTTGCAATGCGAAACCGACTTCATTACGCTTGACTT
>CAJLYQ010000077.1 GCA_905210905.1 uncultured Christensenella sp.
CAAGTTATATGCTTCTCCAGAACTGCTACCCGGCAGGCGACGTAAACCAACCCGTTTCCCTTGCTCTCGCAATCGCCGCGCGTCATAAGGACACGCTTGCCTGCAGAGTACACGGCGGTGGTTTTGCGGGCACCATACTTACCTTTGTGGATACCGTAAACAGCGTTTCTTACGTAGAAGAAATGGCAAAAATCTTCGGTAAGGAAAACGTATTTTGCATTAAAATAAGAAAACTCGGCGCGACCGAAATCGAGTTATAAAAAAAAGGAGCAACGATGAGAAATCTTACAATGCTGACCGACTTATACCAACTCACTATGATGAACGCGTATATGCAAACGGGCAAAGACAACGTTATGAGCAACTTCGACGTGTTTTATCGTCAAAAAGAACATCTCGACTTCGCGATATGCGCGGGACTGGAACAGGTAATCGACTATATCAACAATCTTCACTTCGAAGAAGACGACGTCGAATACCTTCGTTCGCTCGGAATTTTCGGCGAAGATTTTCTCGAAAGGCTTAAATCTTTCCGTTTTACCGGCTCGATATGCGCCGTAAGGGAAGGCGAAGTCATTTTCCCCGGAGAGCCCATTCTGACTGTCACCGCTCCCCTGTTCCAGGCGCAGTTGGTAGAAACCGCAATCCTTAATATAATAAACCACCAGACGCTGATCGCCACGAAAGCGTTCAAAATCTGCCACGAAGCAAAAGGCGTGGTAATGGAATTCGGCTTGCGCCGCGCGCAAGGTCCGGACGCAGGAATTTACGGCGCGAGAGCGGCTATTATAGGCGGTTGCGCGTCTACGAGCAACGTTCTTACCGCTAAAATGTACGGCGTGCCGTGCGCGGGAACACACGCTCACAGTTGGGTAATGAGTTTCGACACCGAACTCGAAGCGTTCAGAGAATATGCAAGAATATACCCCAACAACTGCCTGCTGCTCGTGGACACTTACGACACGCTCCGCTCGGGAATCCCGAACGCGATAAAGGTTTTCGACGAAATGAAAGCAAAAGGACTTAAACCGCTCGGAATAAGACTTGACAGCGGCGACCTTGCGTACCTTACGAAAAAAGCGCGTAAAATGTTGGACGACGCAGGACACGCCGATTGCAAGATATGCGTAAGCGGCGACCTTGACGAATATATATTGTCTTCTCTCGATCAGCAAGGCGCAAAAATCGACAGTTACGGCATAGGAACGAAACTTATCACTTCGTCGCTCGTACCCGCTCTCGGCGGCGTGTATAAACTCAGCGCACTCGAAGAAAACGGACACTGGGAAGCAAAAATCAAACTTTCGGACACGACCGAAAAAATAACTAACCCGGGAATAAAAACGACTTATAGAATTTACGACGAAGACAGAATGGCTTTCGCCGACCTGATCTGCCTTAAAAACGAAGTTTTCGACACGACGAAACCGCTCACGCTGTTCCACCCGATAGAAACCTGGAAAAAAACCACGATCGAAAAATACTCTATGCGCAACCTTATGGTGGAAGTGTTCAAAGACGGAAAACAAGTCTATACTTCGCCGTCACTTAAAGAAATCGCCGAGTATTCCAGACTCGTAAGAAGCGAATTTTGGGAAGAATACCTGCGTCTGATGAACCCCAACATCTACAAAGTCGACCTGAGCGACTCCTTGTACAACCTGAAAAAATTCCTTACTTTCTCACACAGCGCAAAAAAACAATAAGCCCAGTGCGAATGTAAGTTTATCGCAATAAGTGTAGTACACTTATAAGTGTATCACACGACAGCAACGTGGGACGTTGCATCCCTTTACGGCAACGCCGAGCGTTGCATCTCATTACGCAATAGGTGTATTACGCGTATAGGTCTATCACACGACACAAGTAATTACTTATAATGCGAGCAAAGACCCTTTGCCGCCCGACCGATTTTTTGCTTACTTTTTTTTCGCTTAAAAAAGTAAGATAATTTCTCTTAGATAAATATTTTTCATTAGAGGCAAAACTCATTTACCCCTCATCCGTCAACTTCGTTGCCACCTTCCCCCAACGGGGGAAGGCTTGTGCTGTAGTCGGTTTCGCCGACCGCGAGTAAATTTCCGCATAACGTTTGGTCGGCATCTCATAGATCATCCGCATCCTGCACCGGCACTCCGTCTGTTACGTCCGTTCCCGTTCTCGTTCCGAGCGGATCGAACGCTTTACTTTGGAATTCGGTCGTTTTATTTTTCTTTTTTCTCATTTTCATCACCATTTGCAGTATGTGCTTAAATATTGCGGATTATTAAAAAATCCGCCGTAATCGGCGGATAATTTTACGATTTAATTTGTACTTCCACGGGACTTTCGCCGCAATATTTAAGCCTGAGTTTCGGCTTTTCGATTTTCCCGGTAGGATTTCTCGGTACTTTCTCAAACACGATTTTATGCGGACGCTTATATCTCGGCAAGGCTTTACAAAATTCGTTCACTTCGTCTTCGGTGAGCGTTTTGCCGTCCTTAACTTCGATTATCGCGCAAGTAATTTCTCCCAGTCTTCTGTCTGGAAGACCGATTACCGCAACGTCCTTTATAGCGTGGTTAGACCGCAAAAAGTCTTCGATTTGCACCGGATAAATGTTTTCTCCGCCGGTAATTATTACGTCTTTTTTTCTGTCTACAAGGAAAATAAAACCGTCTTCGTCTTCCTGCGCCATATCCCCGGTAAACAACCAGCCGTCCTTAAGCACCGCTTCCGTCGCTTTCTCGTCTTTGTAATAACACGTCATTACGCCCGGACCTTTTACCGCAAGTTCCCCCACTTCGCCGCGTTTTACGTCCTTTCCGTTCTCGTCGACGATACGAGTTTGCCAGCCGTATCCTGCTTTCCCTATCGCTCCGACTTTATCGAAATTGCCTAATCCGAGATGTACGCACCCCGGTCCTATCGATTCGCTGAGTCCGTAATCGGTGTCGTAGTCGTGGTGCGGAAAAACCTTTCTCCATCTCTTTATAAGGCTCGGCGGAACGGGTTGCGCTCCGATATGCATAAGCCGCCACTGACTAAGTTCGTACTTGGTTAAATCTATCTCTTTTCTGTCTATGGCGTCGAGTATATCCTGCGCCCACGGCACGAGCAGCCACACTATCGTACACTTTTCGTCCGATACCGTTTTTATTATCGTTTCAGGCTTCGTTCCTTTCAGCAAAACCGCCTTACTCCCCGACAAAAGGCTCCCGAACCAGTGCATTTTGGCACCTGTATGGTACAATGGCGGTATACAAAGAAACACGTCGTCTTTTGTCTGTAAATGATGATTTTGTTCTACGCGCGCACTATGTATAAGGCTTCTGTGTTTATGCAAAATCGCCTTAGGAAATCCTGTCGTACCCGAAGAAAAATAGATAGCCGCAAAGTCGTCTTCCGTAAGCGTCACGTCGGGTTTATCGCTGGAATAATTAGCCGCTAGGTGGTGATAGTTTTCCGCAAACGTAGGGCAGTTATCTCCGACGAAGAAAAGCAGTTTTACCCTTTTCATCTCGTCGCATATTTCTTCCACTCTTCCGATAAATTCCGGACCGAAAAACAGAGCGTCCACGTCGGCGAGTTCTACGCAATATTTTATTTCCGAAGCGTCGTAACGGTAGTTAAGCGGAACGGCGAGCGCGCCGGTTTTCAGTATTCCGAAATACAAAGGCAACCATTCAAGACAGTTCATAAGCAATATGCCTACTTTGTCCCCTTTCTTTATTCCGCGAGCCAAAAGAAGGTTCGCGCAGCGGTTCGCCTTTTCGTCGAAAACCTGCCAGGTAATTTCTCTGCGGAAAGGTACGCTTGCGGAATCGCTTTCCACAAGTCCGTATTCTCTCCACGTCATTCGCCTTTTTTCTTTTACGTCCGGGTTAATCTCCACAAGCGCGACTTCGTCTTTTCTCTCCGCCGCGTTGCGTTCCAGAACTTCGGTAATAACCATTTTTTTCCTTTCCTTAGTCGTTTTATTTTTTAAGCGCGATTGCTCTTTCCGCCGCTTCCACGACGTCGCTTACTTCCATATCGAACGCATTTCTCAAATACGGCATTTTTCCTACTTCGCCGAATTTTTCTTTAACGCCCACTCTTATTACCGGCACCGGACACGCTTCGCATACCGTTTCGCAAACCGCACTGCCGAGCGCGCCGATAACGTTGTGGTTTTCGCAAGTAACCGCCGCTCCCGTTTTCCTGACAGAGCCAATTATCGTATCTTTATCGATAGGTTTAACCGTGTGACAACAAACTACTTCCGCGTTTATCCCCTTTTCTTCGAGTTCTTTCGCCGCAAGAAGCGCGGTTTCTACCATTATTCCGCTTGCAATCAAACTTACGTCTTTTCCTTCTTTCGTTACGTCCGCTTTCATAAGACCGAACGCCGTATCTTCCTTGCCCTGATACACGAGCGGCGGAGTTTTACGGTTAAGTCTGACGTATATTACCCCTTTCTTTGCCATAATTTCCGGAAGAATAGCGCTGAGTTCGATAATGTCCGTCGGCTCGTAAATCGTGATTTCCGGAATGGAACGCAACGCTCCTACGTCTTCGAGCGGCATATGCGTTCCGCCGTTCAGTTCGGCGCAAATTCCCGGGTCCGTTCCTACGATTACGCAGTTTTGCTTCGCGTAGGCAAGGCTTATCATTACCTGGTCGAGTATTCTTCTCGTCACAAACGGCGCAAAACTCGTTATTACCGGTTTGAACCCGTAAGCGGAAAATCCTGCCGCAATCCCTGCCATATTCGCTTCGGCTATACCTACGTCGAACGCTCTGTCGGGAAACGCTTTGTATATCGACGTGCTGCCGATACATTTCGCAAGGTCGGCGTCGAGCAGAACTCTCTTTTCGTCCCTTGCCATCTCCTCGCGGAGATAATCGATAAATACTTCTTTCATAAGTTTTTGCGCCATACTTACCTCCCGAGTTCTTCCATAGCGGACGCATAAAGTTCGTCGGTAATCGTCATCGAGTGAGATCCCACGAGCGCGTTCTTCACCATACTTACTCCGCTGCCTTTAACGGTGTTAAGAATAATCATAACCGGCTTACCTTCGACTTTTAAGGCCTTTTCAATCGCTTTGTCTATTTTGTCTACGTCGTTGCCGTCCTTAACGTCGATAACGTGCCACCCGAACGCTTTCCATTTATCCGTAAGCGGTTCGAGTCCGTTGACGTTCGCAACGTAATCGTCGAGTTGCAGTTTGTTATAATCGGTAAACGCAATCAGATTGTCGAGTTTCTTGTTGCCGGCATACATCGCCGCTTCCCAAATCTGCCCTTCCTGACTTTCGCCGTCGCCGATGATAGCGTAAATTCTCGCTCCGTCTTTCTTAAGTTTCGACGCAAGCGCCATTCCTACCGCACAACTGAACCCCTGTCCGAGCGACCCTGCCGTCATATCCACTCCCGGCGTCTTGTTCATATCGCAGTGACTCGGAAAACGAGTTCCGCCCTTGTTAAGCGTCTTTAACTCTTCTTTGTCGAAATATCCTTTTTCGGCAAGCACGGAATAAACCGCCGGACCTGCGTGTCCTTTGCTGCAAACCAGCCTGTCCCTTCCTTCTTTTTGCGGATTTTGCGGATCTACGCGCATATATTTTCCGTAAAG
>CAJLYQ010000078.1 GCA_905210905.1 uncultured Christensenella sp.
TGATTATAATATATTTTTTTACTCTTGTCACGCATTTTTTTTATTTTTTTCTCGTTTCGCTAAAAAACGGGAAAAACTGCGTTTTTTTTTACGTTTTCTTTAAGTTATTCCGCTTTCAAACCTTCGAGAAGACGTTTCTTTTCGCTGTTCGGTACTTCCATATAGCAGTTAAGTTGCATATTGTAGTTTCCTCTGCCCTGCGTCGCGCTTCTCAATACGTTTGCATAACCGAACATTTCGCTGAGCGGTATGTCGCAATCGATAATCTTTACGCCGTTTCTGTCGTTCATTTCCTTTATCGTTCCTCTTCTCGAGTTTACGGTGTTGAAAACGTCGCCAAGGTATTCGCTCGGTACGGTGATTTCTACGCTCATAACAGGTTCGAGAATGGTCGGATCCGCTTTCTTCGCGGCGTCTTTGAACGCCATGCTGCCGGCAATCTTAAAGCTCATTTCCGAACTGTCTACGTCGTGATAACTACCGTCGACGAGTCTTACTTTGAAGTCAACCATTTCGTATCCGCACAGAACGCCGCCCTTAGCCGCTTCTCTGATACCGTCTTCGATAGGTTTGATAAATTCTTTCGGAATTACGCCGCCGACGATTTCGTCCACGAATTCGATGCCCTTTCCGGGTTCGTTCGGTTCGAGTTCGATAATACAGTGTCCGTATTGTCCTTTACCGCCGGACTGTCTGACGTATCTGCCTTCGCCGCGCGCCGCGCGTTTAACCGCTTCTCTGTAAGCAACCTGCGGTTTACCGATGTTCGCTTCTACTTTGAATTCGCGAAGAAGTCTGTCTACGATGATTTCAAGGTGAAGTTCGCCCATACCGGCAATGATCGTTTGTCCGGTTTCTTTGTCCGTGTAGGTACGGAAGGTCGGGTCTTCTTCGGCAAGTTTAACGAGCGCAAGACTCATCTTTTCTTGTCCGATCTTCGTTTTGGGTTCGATCGCAAGTCTTACTACCGGTTCCGGAAATACCATGCTGTCGAGAATAATCGGCTTCGCCTGATCGCAAAGCGTTTCGCCCGTCGTGGTTTCTCTCAGTCCGATAATCGCTACGATGTCGCCTGCGTACGCTTCGTCGATATCCACTCTGTCGTTGGCAAACATTCTGATAAGTCTGCCCACTCTTTCTTTACATCTCTTGTTGGAGTTGTAGACGCTCATACCTTTCGTCAGCATACCGCTGTATATACGGTAGAAGGTAAGTTTGCCTACGAACGGGTCAACCGCGATCTTAAACGCAAGTCCGCAAAGCGGTTCGTCGTCGCTCGGATGTCTTTCGATCTCGTTGCCTCTTTCGTCCGTTCCTTTAACCGCCGGAATGTCCATCGGAGAAGGCAGTAAGGCTACGATGCTGTCGAGAAGTTTTTGTACGCCCTTGTTACGATAAGAACTTCCGCAAAGCACGGGAGTAACTTTCATCGCGATCGTCGCTTTTCTGAGCGCGGGCATTATTTCTTCTTCGGTCACTTCTTCGTCTTCGAGAACTTTCATCATAATCTCGTCGTCGTAGTCCGCGCAGACTTCGATTACGTTTCTTCTCGCTTCTTCCGCCGCTTCCTTCATATCCGCGGGAATTTCCGCTACCGTGAAGTTTTTACCGGTCTTGTCTTCGTTGTAGATAAGCGCCTGACGTTTGATTACGTCTACGATACCGATAAAGTCCGCTTCCTTTCCGATCGGCAACGCAATCGGTACCGGGATCGTGTGAAGACGGTTCTTCATCATTTCTACGACGTTGTAGAAATCCGCGCCGTTGATGTCCATCTTGTTTACGAACGCGATTCTCGGAACGCTGTATTTGTCCGCCTGACGCCATACGGTTTCGCTCTGGGGTTCTACGCCGCCTTTCGCACAGAAAACCGCTACCGCGCCGTCGAGAACACGCAAACTTCTTTCAACTTCAACCGTAAAGTCAACGTGTCCGGGGGTGTCGATAATGTTGATGGTATGTCCGAGCCAGTGCGTGGTAACCGCCGCGCTCGTGATGGTGATACCTCTTTCCTGTTCCTGTTCCATCCAGTCCATCGTAGCCGCGCCTTCGTGAACTTCGCCGAGTTTGTGCGTAAGTCCCGTATAGTAAAGAATACGTTCGCTGGTGGTGGTCTTACCGGCGTCGATGTGCGCCATAATTCCTATATTTCTGAATTTCTCTAAGGGTACTTCTCTTCCCATTGACTTCTCCTCGCTATTTTTCTTTAACTGTTATTACCCGTTTGCACTCGATTATGAGTAAAAACGGCGAAAAGATTTCATCTTTCGTTATTTTCGGGAGCGAAATCGCATATCCCGATAAACAAAGCGAGCATACTACTATAAATGGTGGTATGCCCGATTGCTGTCATTGTTTCATAATAGCCGATTCGTCCGACATTAGAAACGGTAGTGCGCGTACGCTTTGTTCGCTTCCGCCATACGATGCGTGTCTTCTTTCTTCTTGACAGCGCCGCCTGCGTTGTTGTAAGCGTCCATAAGTTCTCCCGCAAGTCTGAGATACATTTGTTTCTCACTGCGTTTGCGCGCAAACAAAACTATCCATCTGATTCCCAGCGTCTGACGTCTCTCGGGACGAATTTCAAGCGGTACCTGGTAGTTGCTTCCGCCGATTCTTCTCGCCTTAACTTCGAGAGTAGGCATTACGTTTTCCAAAGCCTGTACGAAAACGTCGTTCGGGTTCATTCCCGTTTTTTCTTGAATTACGTCGAATGCTCCGTATACTATTTTCTGCGCTACGCCCTTTTCGCCGTCTTGCATAATCTGGTTGACGAGTTTGGTAACGACTTTGGAATTGTAAATCGGATCAGGCAAAACTTCACGCTTAGGAACTCCACTTCTTCTAGGCATATTTATGTCCTCCTGTAATATTTGATAATAGGGTTAAATTCAATCTATAATTGAATTTATTTGGGCTTTTTCGCGCCGTATTTGGATCTGGCCTGGTTACGTTTCGCAACGCCTGCCGTATCGAGCGTACCACGAATGATGTGATAACGAACACCCGGTAAATCCTTAACTCTGCCGCCACGGACGAGAACTACGCTGTGCTCTTGCAAACTATGTCCGATACCCGGAATATAAACCGTACCTTCCATACCGTTTACCAAACGCACTCTTGCAATTTTTCTTACCGCGGAGTTAGGCTTTTTAGGGGTAGTAGTAGTAACGGACAAGCAAACGCCTCTCTTCTGCGGACATTTTTCCATCATAGGGGTTTGGCTCTTCTTGACCTGTTTTTCTCTGCCCTGCCTTATCAGTTGGTTAATTGTTGGCATTCAAAATCCTCCTCTTTTATATAGATGAATTTATCCTTGTTCAACCCTTTCAGGATAAACCCGCCTTATTCCGACTGCAATAGTTTCGTTCGTTTCCGACAAGACAAGCGCTCGACGTCACACCTTTGTTTTACGCTTTCCTCACGCACTCTTTCCGACGGCAGTCGTCCGCCGAACTTTCTCCGTGAACCCGCCCTTTAAGCATTTTCGGGGCGGCAAAAACATTATGCGTCTCCACATAAGCCTTACTATTATAGCAACTGCTTTTTGCCTTGTCAATCAAAAATTGCGTTTTTTCGCACAAAAATGCAACTCACTTAAACGCGCGACTCCCGCGCCGTTTTAACCGTTTCTCAGCCGCATTTATCCGTATTCCGGACGGATTTTGCGCTCCGCGCCGCTCGGCGGTTTTACGGCGTTATTTCGGTTAAAATTGAATCCATAAACACGGCACGACGCCGATTCCGCCTTTCGTGTTGCCGTTTTCGTCGGTTTCGAAATACAGTCCGCCACCGACGGAGAATTGCCCGTTTTTATCGATGACTCCCACCTTGTCCGCTTTTTCGCCCGCGGTACGGGTGTAATAACCGACGTAACCCGATCTGTCCGTCGACAGGTCTATGCCGCTAGACAAAGCGTAATCCGTTGCCTTGACGATCGCTCCACCTTCGACGCTGCCTTCTCCGTAAACTTCGCCGTAAGCGTCCACGAAAACCTTGTCCGAAGTGTCGCCCCCGACGGCGTAAACCTTATCCTTATAATAAGCGTTGTTTTTTCCGTTGTCCGAAACCCTTTCTTCGAGCAACGCTTTTTGCTTGTCGTTAAACGCCGCGTTAAAAAACGTTTCGTTAAGGTATCTTCTTAAATCGCTCGTTTCCCAGTCGCAGGCGTAATGCGTTTTGTCTTCGTTATTAACGTAATTGCCTGCGTTTTCGTCAAACTTGTATTTCGTTTTCGCAAGGTACTCCGTCACGTCGACGCACTCGGTCGCGCGAAGTTTCGCCCTGCCTTCTTCGACGGCGACAACCGTCCATTTTATAGGTTCCGAACGGAAGAAATAACCGTCCGAAAACACGCTCGATTTCATCGGAGTCCCGTCCGAAAAATAAGCGAGCGCGGCGTAACGCTGATTAAGTTGCTTCTTGACGTATTTTTTTCCGTCGACGGTATAATATCCGTCCGCGCCCAAACCGCTTGCGACAAGTTTTTTTATCGTTTCTTCGTCGGATACGACCGATCTCGGATAAAAACCGTAATAAACGTACTCCCCTACGCTCGCTTTACCGTCGCCGTCTTCGTCGACAAGGAAAAAGCCGTCTTCTTCCACCCGTTTTTCTATGTCGAGATGACAAACGGAACAGACGTAACCGTCGAAAGCGTGCCTGCAAACTTGATTGCAAACCGTACATTTGCCGGTCTTTTCGTCGTAAGCGTGTTCGGGAAACTCGTCGTAAACTTTTTTCGTCGCCGAACAGATTTTACAAGTGAACTTCGTGTATCCCAAATCCGGGCAAACCGCAGGAACGTAAACTCCGTCGTCGTAATTGTGCAAATATTCCGTTCCGTCCACAGAATAAACGTCGCCGCAAACGGTACACTCGTAAACGTTTTTGCCGTAATGCGTGCAATCGGCGTTTTCTCTCGATTTCAACTTATAATTATGCGCGGTGCGTTCGATCGTTTCTTCGGTTTTTCGTCCGCATTTTTTACACTCGAAAATTCTTTTGCCTTCTTCGGAGCAGGTAGGCGGTATCTCGGTGAAAACGTCGCTGTGTCCTTCCGCTTTGATCGCCGTTTTGTACTCGCCGTACTTTTCGGATTTATAAACTCTCTCCCCGTCTTCGGTGCACGTCGCCGCTTTCTCGGTCAGATCGTAGTTGTCTTCCGACAAAATCGGTATGTAAAAAACGCTTTCTTCGCCGCACAGAGAACATACCGCTTTCCCTTCTCCCACGCTCTTTTCCGTAGGCTCGGTTTCGGCGGTAATCTTTCCGAAAACGTGCTCGCACGGTTTCTCTTCATCTTCGGGGCGGGCGGGCGG
>CAJLYQ010000079.1 GCA_905210905.1 uncultured Christensenella sp.
CAATAGTAGCCGTTGGCAAAACCGCAGTCCTGCACTTCGTAGCGGAAGTAATAGGCGCCCGCCTCGGTCACGGTAAATCTGACTTTCGTCTGATTTTCGGCATCCGATTTCACGAAATTGACGTCGATATAATCCATGGTGACGGTTTCCGTTTTCGTCTTTTGGCAGACGGTGCAGGCGTAGGTCTTTTCGCCGTCGTTAGTAAAGGTGGCTTCCGTTGTGACGGTGCCTTCGTCCCAGGTATGCGCCGCTTTGTCAAGCTGCTCGTTGCAGCCGCTCACGGTGCATTCGTGCCAATGGTTCGTCGCGTCTTTGCTCCACGCCGTATCCGCGGCGTGAACGTGCGCCGCTCTCGCATAACCGCACACGTTGCAGGTCGTATCCGCGTCGTTATCGTAAACGTGCGCGGCAAATTCCCCCTTCTCTTCGCAGTTTTCGCCCGTGCAGGCATACCAATGTCCCGTTTCGTTGTGCGTCCACTCCTCGGAAAACCCGTGTTCGTGTTTGCTTTCGCACGCAGTAAATACGGTCGCTCCCAAAACGAGAGCAAGCACAACGCTCAAAATCACTTTGATAGATTTTTTCATAAGATACTCTCCTATAGTTTTTATTTTTTCGGGGGCGTTCGTCGCCCGTCAAAACCTTTTTTTTCGCTCTTTGCTCACAGCGAGTCCACCACGTCGCAAAGATAGTCCGTCTGCACGGACTCGTAAAAGAATATGTCTATAAGCCCCGTTTCCATTGCCTGCTTGACTTTTTGAGCGATTTCGGGATCGGAAACGTTGTCGCACAAAAGTCCCGCTTTCAAAGACGGAGCTTGCTTTCTGGAACACAAAACCGTTTCCATACGGCGATCGAAAGATTTTTCCGTAGGTCGTCCGGCGTCCATCAAAAGGACGTCCGCAAAAAACAATCCGCACGCCGCCGCAATATTGTCGGGATCTTGCGAAAGTGATTTTTCCACAAAAAAGCCCGCGTTTTTCAATGCGTTCGTCACAGCTTCGCACACGAGCGTATTCTGGATTGCTACAATCACCTTTTTCATTTTTCGCGACTTCTCCCCGACGACTCGGATATTATCCGAATTACAAAAGTTTATTTATAATATTCTATTACCTTTTATCTCTCGGGGGGAGTGTCAAATGACCCCCTTTTGAAGATTATTTTGAAAAACCGCTCGGATATAAGAAAAATCGACCGCAAATCGCAGTCGATTTTTTGCTTTGCAAAACGGATATATCGCTCCGCTTGATTTTTGCCCTTTCAGACGTCGTCCTCCGTCCTGTCAAGGATGGTAAGCCCCGATTCTCTTGCACGCACGGCAAGCTCGGTGCGGCTGCGAAAGCCCGTCTTTTCAAGCATATTTGCAACGTGATTGCGCACGCGTTTTTCGGATATGCTCAGTTTTTCCGCAATTTCCGCATTCGTAAATCCGCCCGTCATCTCGCGCAGAATTTCAAGCTCTCTCGCCGTCAGCTCGCCGCTTTTGGCAAGACCGAGCTGAATTTCCGGCACGGAGTCGGGATATACACGCTCGCCGTTCAACACGCGTTCTATGAGCGTCAAAATCGGTTCCACGCTGAAATCCTTGTACCAAAAGCCCTCTACGCCGATCTTTTTCGCCCGTTCTACGTAAGAACATTCGGGCATACTCGTAACGATGATTATTTTAACTTTTTTATTCTGCGCTTTTATTCTTTCCGCCGCAACTAGCCCGCTTGCTCCGTTTTTGGTCACCACGTCCATCAACACGAGGTCGACGTTGTGCCTTTCGCAACATATATCCGCAATCGCGGCGTTGTCTATGGACACGGCGAGATTAAACTTCGGTTGCGTGCCGATAATCGCCTCGAAAAGCTGTCTCGGCATCGCCTGATCTTCCACAATCATCACGTTGATTTTATCGTCCATATTCTTTTCCCCCTTTTGGAACATTCACGGTAAGCATAAATCGAGGCGTACTCTCCACTCTCATGCTTCCGCCCGCCATTTCCGTCATACTACGCAAAGAGGAAAGTCCTCCTCCTTCTACTATTTCTGATTGTGGCGGTCTACCGTTATTGCTAAGCCTTGCCGTAAAAAATTTCTCTTCGTCCGATACCGTTATATAAAGTTCGTCGCCGTCCGCGTGCCTTGCGGTGTTGGTGATACACTCAAACACGGCGTTGACGATTATCTTTTCGGCGACGCTCCCTTTCGGAGGACGTACTCCCGTGTACAAAATTTTTACGCCTACGCTTTCCGCCGTTTTTTTGATTTCTTCCGCTCTGTCGTCTTCCGTATCCGGCGCGTAAATGAGCGAAACGATACCGTTCCATTCGCGGATCAACGCTTCTATATCGCATTCTCCCTGCAAAAGCGCGCGTTTTGTCTTCAATATCAACGAACCCATACCGTCGTGCACCTTAACGCGTGCCGCAAGCGTTTCCCGCTCTTTGGTAACTTCGGTTACCGTTTCGCCATACTTGCGAAGCCTTAAATTCATTTTTCTAAGTTCTTCGTTTTGTTCTTCGACTTCCCTTTTGAGCGCAAATTCTTGACTGATGTCCGAACAAGATATCTCATAGATAGTCTTGCCGTCTACAATATGTATAATCCGCTTGTAACTACTTGCGTGTCCGTCGTTTTTCTCAACAAGCACCGAATCACCCTCACAACTGCAAACGATACCGTCCGCTACTTTACCTTCGCACATAGCCGACCAAAATGCCGCGCCGTCCAAAAGCGGTCTTCCCGTGATTGCTCTGCATTCGCTGTTTATCTGTTGGTTTATCAAAAGCAACCGTCCCGTTTCGTCATAAAAACAAACGCCAGCGGGCAATACGGAAATCGCCTCCTTGACGGACATAGCGGTAAGAGACGACAACCTCTTCTTTATGATAACGGATAAGCACACGCACACCGACGCAAATAGTAAAAATGCAACCGCAACCACGCACCACGTAGGCAAAAAGCACGTAGAAGCCAAAAAGTCGCTTCGGTTTTCTCCTAAATCCCGAATACGAATGCCGTCTGACAAAAAGCAGAACGTCAAAACCGCGCATATCGTACAAAGTAATTCCGGGAGAATATACCGCAATTTCAGCCGGTACGAGAAGCTTATCGCAAAACATACGACTCCGACAAACGCCGCAACCAACAGCAGGATAAACGTGCCGCGGAAAACGATTTCGTTGCAATCGACGAAAGGTATCATACAATCGCCTCCCTTTCGCCGAACGAAAGCGTTGCATACAGCGTTTCGTCCTGTATCTGCAAACGAACCGCCGCTCCGAGTTTTTCGCATTCCCGGCTTCGCCAATTCTCCGGTATGCTCTCTCTTGCGTTATCGAGAGCAATCCGGCAATGCAAAAGTCCGTTTTTCCCCGAAAGTCGTACAAGACACGCGGAAAGGTCGGGGAGCGCACTTTCTGTACAATCTTCAAAAAACTCATATATCAAAGTGAGCCGCTCGATCGGATATGCACCGTCGCCCTCGAAAATTACCGAAGCCGCCGCGCCGTAAAAAGAAAGTGCGTCCGTAGATTCGCGTATAGCGTATAAAAGTTCCGATAACTGCGCCCGACCGTTCTTCGCAAGCATAGCGAGATTGCTGCGCCTCTTTAAGTAAACGCCGTATACGACGGCAAGGCGTAGCGCTTCTTCTTTCTCTTCTTCGCTTATCGCCTTGGCAAAGCATTTTTTTATCTTTTTCAGATGCGGGCGAAACACGGCGAATATCCCTTTGTACAGGTTGTTCTGTTCTTCGATTTTAGAGCGCTGCTCTTTCAGTTTGTTTTCTGCGGCAATCAGGTCGCCCTCCTCCGAAAGCGTTTGGTTTATTTCCGCAAGAGAGGCGTTTATTTTGTTGATGACCGTATAATCCTCAGTCCAAAACACTTCCCCGCCGCGTATTGCTTTGGCGCGCAAAACAAGGTCTTCGCTCAGTTGGGTTTTTGTTCCGTTTGCCGCCAAAGTCGCTTGTTCGCGCGTGATTTCGGGCGCGTTTTTCGAGGTTAAAACGACATTTAGGTCTTTATCCGCAATGCTTGCGGAAACGTCCGCCACGTAAAAAAGTTCTTTATGCTTGACGTTCGATGGTATAAAGCCTATTTGGATAAGACTTTCAAAAACGATAACTACGCTGAAAACGACCGCTTCCGGCATTCTGATAAAGGAAGGATCGAACACTTCTCTCAAAATGCAAAGCACAATACAAGCAATAAACAAAACGAGGGGTATCCACGCCTTTTTCCTACACCCCGAAATGCGGCATTTAATATAAAGCAGAATCCCGACGGTAAGATACAAACTGGCGATCCAGGCAAGAATCAAATAATAACCCCATTCCCATTTATATATTTCGTTAGAATATTTCAGACCTTTTGCAAAAGAAAACACCTGCTCATGGAGATCATTTGTAAAAACCAATAAAATAAGCAACACCGCAGGCAGAAACAACAGATACCAACTTTTTGCAAGCGGTTTTCTATCTTTCCGCCCCATGCCAAGCAGTGTAAAAAGCAGAACCGCGGGAGCAAGGCAGTGCGGGATATAATAAGAATACCATAAATACCGCATCACCGTTCCGTCGTAAAAAACGTGATATTTGAGAAGTCTGACAAAAAGGATCATCACCATCAGCGCTATCGCCACGATAATTCCTGATCGAATGCTTTTGTCGGAAATGCGACTGATAACAGACGCCGTCCAATACGCCAGGAGCCCGAAAAAGACATATTGGGTCAATAGCATCAACATTTTTCTGGCAGCCCAATCAGAAATATATTCGTCTACCGCTTGCAGTACACAGGCAGTAAGAAAGAACATCGCGGCAATTATGACAGGCATTAAACCTTTTTTCTGCGATTTTGTCAAGCCCATTCTATTGCACTCCTTTTTCTCTGTCTGTTGCTGCATTGTCGCCTGTGCGCAAGAATTCCACTATATCGCCTATATCGCAGTCGAGATATTCGCAAATGCGGAGAAGTGTTTCCATAGATACCGGTTCTTCTTTGTATAGCTTCGTGAGCGTATTCGGTGCCATTTCAACCGCCTTCCTGAGTTCAGAGCCGTTCATCCTTTTATCAATCAGCAATTTC
>CAJLYQ010000080.1 GCA_905210905.1 uncultured Christensenella sp.
TTTTGTCCGCACAAAGCGTAGCGACTGCCGCAAAATCCCGCACGACGTTTGGTCGAAGCCACTTCGGAGCCACTTAGATATATATCGACGTATACCCTTTTCTCGATTCCTTAACTTCTTCGGGCGTACCTGCCACAACTATCGTTCCGCCGCCGTCGCCCCCTTCGGGTCCGAGATCGATTATATGGTCTGCTTGTCTGATAACGTCAAGGTTGTGTTCGATAACGATAACCGTATTTCCGCTGTCGGTAAGTTTGTTAAGAATTCCGATAAGCCGTTCGGTGTCCGCAACGTGCAATCCCGTCGTAGGTTCGTCGAGAATATAAACCGTTTTCCCGGTCGAACGTTTGCTTAGTTCGGTGGCAAGTTTTATTCTTTGCGCCTCGCCGCCGCTGAACGTGGTTGCAGGCTGTCCGAGTTTTATATAACCTAAGCCTACGTCTTTAAGCGTTTTTACCTTGTTATAAATTCTCGGTATGTTGCGGAAAAATTCCGTCGCTTCGTCCACCGTCATTTCAAGAACGTCGTATATGCTCTTGTCTTTGTATTTTACTTCCAACGTTTCGCGATTGTAACGCTTTCCTCCGCACACTTCGCAAGGAACGTAAACGTCGGGCAAAAAGTGCATTTCGATTTTCAGTATTCCGTCGCCCGAACAGTTTTCACACCGACCGCCGCTGACGTTAAACGAGAACCTGCCGCTTCCGTATCCGCGCGCGTTTGCGTCCTGCGTTTGCGAAAACAACTCTCTTATCGCGGTAAACACCCCCGTGTAAGTCGCAGGATTGCTTCTCGGCGTTCTGCCTATCGGGCTTTGGTCGATCGCTATTACTTTGTCGACGTGTTCAAGCCCCGTCACTCCGTCGCACTTCCCTTCGATAAGCCTTGCGCCGTTAAGCCTGTTTGCCAAATACGGATAAAGTATGCCGTTTATCAAACTCGACTTTCCGCTTCCGCTTACGCCGGTAACGACGATAAACTTTCCGAGCGGAAAATCCACGTTTATATTTTTAAGATTGTTTTGTTTCGCCCCGATTACGCTTATATATTCGCCGTTGCCTTCCCTTCTTCGGCAAGGTATTTCTATTTTTCTTCTGCCGCTGAGATAATCGCCTGTAATTGAGTTAGGGCAACTTATTATGTCGTTTAGGGTACCGCACGCGACAAGTCTGCCGCCGTTTACGCCTGCGCCCGGACCGATGTCGACGATATAGTCCGCGCTTCTTATCGTGTCTTCGTCGTGTTCGACTACGATAAGGGTATTGCCTAAATCTCTTAGTCTGAACAAGGTTTTTATCAGCCTGTCGTTATCTCTTTGGTGCAGACCTATGCTCGGTTCGTCGAGAATGTACAACACGCCGGTCAGTCCGCTGCCTATTTGCGTGGCGAGCCTTATTCTCTGCGATTCGCCGCCGCTCAGCGTTCCGCTCGAACGCGATAAAGTAAGGTAGTCAAGTCCTACGTCCACAAGGAATTTTACCCTTTCTTTAATTTCTTTGAGTATGGGTTCGGCTACGGTTTTTTCACGCAAGCCGAGTTTAAGCGAGTCGAAAAAGTAACCTAATCTGCCTACCGGCATATCGCATACTTCACTGATGTTTCTGCCGCCGACGGTTATTGCAAGCACGCTTTTTTTAAGCCTTTTCCCGCCGCACGCTTCGCACGGACGAGCCGTCATAAGTTTTTCTATATCCGCTCTCGCCGCTTCCGAACTGCTTTCTTTATAACGCCTCGTAAGGTTGTTGACTACGCCTTCGTAATAGCCGTCGTAGCGCATTGAAAACGTGCGCGTGTTCGCTTCGAATTCTATCGTTTCACCCTGCGTGCCGTAAAGAAGGATATTTTGCACTTTTTTGGGCAAATCTTTGTACGGCGTGGACAAGGAAAAACCGTATCTTCTTGCGAGCGCGCGAAATTTCATCTGTGCCATTTTGCCTGCGTCGAGATTCCACCCGGTACATTTTATCGCGCCGTCTTCAAGGGATACGTTCTTGTCGGGGATAAGTTTGTCAAGGTCGATTTCGCTTTTGAACCCTAACCCGGTACAGTCGGGGCAAGCCCCTGCCGGCGCGTTAAAACTGAACAAACGCGGCGTAATTTCGCCTACGCTTATTCCACATTCCGGGCAGGAATTGTTGGTCGAAAACAGTTCTTCTTCGCCGTTGTCCACCGTTTCGATAACCACTAATCCGTCAGCGTTTTTTAACGCCGTTTCCACGCTGTCGGTAAGCCGCCTTCTGATATCGCCTTTCATCACAAGACGGTCCACGACTATGGATATATTGTGTTTACGGTTTTTATCGAGTTTTATCTCTTCGTCGAGCGACTTGATTTCGCCGTCTACTTTAACTCTTGCAAAACCGTTCTTTTTGAGTTGTTCGAACTGTTTTACGTACTCCCCTTTGCGGTCGCGCACGATAGGCGCAAGCACGAGAAACTTCGCGCCTTCGTCGGCGAGCATAACTTTGTCAACGATCTGGTCGAGGCTTATACTCTTGATCTCCCTGCCGCATTGCGGACAGTGCGGCACGCCTATGCGCGCGTACAAAAGCCTTAAATAGTCGTAAATTTCGGTAACCGTACCCACGGTGGAACGCGGATTTTGCGAAGTCGTCTTCTGGTCGATACTTATCGCCGGGCTCAGCCCTTCTATGCTCTCGACGTCGGGTTTGTCCATTTGCCCTAAAAACTGTCTGGCATAACTCGACAAACTCTCGACGTAACGCCGCTGCCCTTCGGCAAATATCGTGTCGAACGCAAGACTGGATTTTCCGCTTCCGCTTAACCCGGTAAACACGATGAGTTTTTCTCTCGGCAAGGTAAGATCAACGTTTTTTAAGTTGTTTTGCCTTGCTCCTTTAATTACTATGTCGTTCATATATAAACCTTCGTAAAATTAGTTTTTCAATAATTGTTTGAGTTCCGCTATCTGGTCGCGCAAAGTAATACACGTTTCGAAATCGAGTTGCGCCGAAGCGGTTTTCATCAGACCTTTAAGCCGCTCTATCTCTCGCGAAACTTCGCTCTTCGTTATCTTTTTCTTTTCCGTCGGCTCTTTTTGCGAAATAACGATACTGTTCTTTATCTCCTTAATTACCGTTCTCGGCGTTATTCCGTGCTTTTCGTTGTATTCTTGCTGATATTTGCGCCTGCGATCGGTTTCTTCGATTGCGCTTTGCATACTTTGCGTCATAACGTCGGCGTAAAGAATAACTCTCGCTTCGGCATTACGCGCCGCCCTGCCTACCGTTTGTATTATGGACGATCGGGAACGTAAAAAACCTTCCTTATCGGCGTCGAGAATTGCGACGAGCATAACTTCGGGTATGTCAAGTCCTTCCCTTAAAAGGTTTATCCCTACGATAACGTCGGTTTCGCCGCGCCTGAGCGCGTTTATTATGCTTATCCTTTCAAGGCTCTCTATCTCGCTGTGCATATACGTCGCTTTAACGCCGTGCTCGACGAGATACGAAGTTAAACTCTCGCTCATCTTCTTCGTAAGCGTGGTTACGAGAACTCTTCCGCCTTTTTTGACCGTTATATCTATCTCTCCGAGAAGATCGTCGATTTGCCCTTCGGTTTTTCGTATCTCGATGGGCGGATCGATTAATCCCGTCGGTCTGAGAAGTTGCTCCACTATCTGACTTTGCTGCGAAAGTTCGTACTCGCCCGGCGTCGCGCTCACGCAAACGAGTTGACTGAACCTGTCGTTAAACTCGTCGAAAGAAAGAGGGCGGTTGTCGTACGCCGCGCGCAGGCGGAACCCGTACTCTACAAGGTTGGTTTTCCTTGCCACGTCCCCTGCGTACATCGCCCGAAGTTGCGGCAAAGTAATATGCGACTCGTCGATGAACATTATAAAATCGTCGGGGAAATAGTCCATTAAAGTAAACGGCGGCTCGCCCGGTTTGCGTCCGTCAAAATAACGCGAGTAGTTCTCGATACCCGAACAATAACCGATTTCCCGTATCATTTCCATATCGTAAGAAACACGCTCTTTGAGCCGCTGCTCTTCGATGAGTTTACCGTTCGCTCGAAAATACGCGCACTCTTTGACCATATCTTCCTGAATCCGTTTCAGCGTGTCTTCCACTTTTTCGTCGCCGATAACGTAGTGCGTGGCAGGAAAAATCGCCGCGTGGGCAAGTTTGCTCGTGGTTTTGCCCGTGGTAGGGTCAAACTCGTACAAACCGTCTATCTCGTCGCCGAAAAACTCGGCGCGGACGGCGACGGAAGAGTTGTTGCTCGGAAAAATTTCAAGTATATCGCCGCGAACCCGGAAAGTCGAGCGTTCAAACTCGTACTCGGCGCGCTTGTACTGAAGTTTAACGAGTTTATCGATGATTTTATCCCTGTCTGCGGTCATTCCCGGCCGCAACGATAACATTTGCTTAAAGTATTCCTGCGGCGCGCCTAAACCGTATATACAAGAAACCGACGCAACGACGATTACGTCACGCCTTTCACCCAAAGACGCGGTGGCGGAATGTCGAAGTTTGTCGATTTCGTCATTTGTGGACATATCCTTTTCAATGTAAGTGTCCGTAGACGGAATGTACGCTTCCGGTCGGTAGTAGTCGTAGTAGGAAACAAAATACTCCACCCGATTATGCGGAAAAAACTCGCGGAACTCGTTACAAAGTTGCGCCGCAAGCGTTTTGTTGTGCGCAATAACGAGCGCAGGACGATTAACCTTGTTAATAACGTTCGCCATAGTGAACGTCTTGCCGCTACCGGTAACGCCGAGCAGAACCTGCATTCTTAACCCGTCTTCTATCCCTTCGCACAACTTGTCAATCGCCTGCTGCTGATCGCCGCACGGCTTGTATTCGCTGATTAGTTCAAATTTATCCATAATTATTCACCGCAACGTGAAATATCGCTTTGGGCGGGCGGGTGGGCTGACGCACTTTATCTCACGGTAAAAATTCCCGAAAAG
>CAJLYQ010000081.1 GCA_905210905.1 uncultured Christensenella sp.
CAGGCAAAATCCACTCGGATTTTGAAAAAGGTTTTATCCGCGCGGAAATCGTGGACTACGACACCCTTATGGAATGCGGCTCGTTCAATGCCGCAAAAGAAAAAGGCAAAGTCCGCTCCGAAGGCAAAGACTACGTCTTCAAAGACGGCGACGTCGTTATCTTCCGCTTTAACGTGTAATTTTTATGAAATTGCGACAAACAACGAAGGCAGTCCACACGGACTGCCTTTATTCGTCACGAAAAAGCGTTTTTTACGAAAAATATTTTTCTAGGCGTTAGCAAAGGTATTATAAGTCTTTGGGAAAACGTATTGCGCGAACCTACAATGTCTTCCATTCTTGCACTGTCTAAGTATTTTAACGTAACAATCGATTATCTTGTAAAAGGCGAATTTTAAACTACCTAAAACAGTAATCACCTCATTTTATAAATTTGCCTCGCCTTTAATCCAAAACCAAATCTCCGCGCAAGGAGTGTTTTCTTGTTTAAGAGTATTCGAGTAGTTGAATTCTTCCATTGATATTAAGTTAAAAAACTTGTTGTTTTTTCGAACGGCAGGGACTGAATGTATTTCGTCAATCGAAAGCAAATATCTCTTTTGGTTTTCTACGTTTGCCGCCTTGTACGGACTTACGTTGAATTTTACGAATTCGCCTTCGCTTGTTTCAAACCATTTCCCGGGGAAATCAACGACTTCTTCGCCGTCACTCATCCTTGTTTTTTGTTTCCATTCTATTCCTTCGTAATTTCCCGGTTGTGTTTCGGATATTCTATATCTTTCCCATTCGCATTTTGCCCTTTCGTCGTGTCTGACGTACATTCCGCGCCTTGTGAACATATTAGGTTTTGCCGCCAAAATATAGTAGTATCCGCACGGTTCGAATTCGACGAGATACATTATTACGTTATCGTCTTTATCGTATAACGGATATACCGCAAAATCGGTAAATTCGCCGTCGCCTATGTATTTTTCTCGCACGATTTTCTTAATCCTGTCGACGTGTTGCGCCGTGGAATATCTCGCCGGATCGTCCAAATAGGTCAAAGAATTGCACGCGCTTAACGTAAAAACAGAAGAAATCAGCAAAAGTATTAAAATAGCGACTATTCTTTTTCTTCTCATAATTACCTCCTTAATTTAATCCCAAACGAAAACTTTCAATCGGAAATATTTATCGCAGTCTATCGCGACACCGCCGATTTCTCGCGTTCCCACAATAGCCGGATAGTTATAATAAGGACTGCTACTCTCTACCAAAACTACTTTTCCGATCGTTCCGTAATAAGTCAAAATAAATTCTTCCGGTTTTGCTTTTGCTCCCTTTTGTGTTTGATTTACTTCGTAGGCAAAACTTTCTTTAATCGCTTTTTCCGTTTTTTCGTCGAGCGGCACTTCGGACGGTTCTAATCTAGCAATGATTTCAAGGTCGTTTACCGTTAAAATCCCTGCGTCGTATGCGCTTTGCAAAGAATACCTTTCACCGTATTTTTTCGGACTACAACCTAAAAGCAAGCACGGTAAGACAAGACAAAAAATTAAAATCGAAATAAAAACAACAAATTTTTTACGCATAATTTCTCTTTATAAATCGAAAATTCGGTTGGTTGGTCGGGTTAAGTTTTTGCGGACGAATTCGATATTTTTCTTCATTATCCGCGTATGAAAAAATTCATTTTTTTATTACTAGTATATTATATCATCGTAAGAAAAAAATTGTCAATAGCGAATAAAAACAGGCGCGATTACGTAGTTTTTTTTGAAAAACGAAAAAAACCGTCGCAAGCAACGGTTTAATTTTTTCGTGCGTTATATAAAAAAGTTACTGCTCGAAGTATGCGACGACGCCGTCGTAGAGCGTATAGACGAGTTTATCGATATAATCTTCCGAGCAGAGCAAGGCTTCGTCTTCTTCGTTGGACAAGAAACCGCATTCTACGATAACCGACGGCGAACGGGTCAGATTAAGCATAAAGTAATCGCCGCTCAGCGCGTCGAAAGTTCTTCCGGTATAAATCGAATTAAGACCGTTAACGGATTTTTGCAAAACGTCGGCAAGATTCTTGCCTTCGTCGCTCAGTTTGTTATAAAAAACCTGCGCTCCCCGTCTGTCTGACGAAGGAAACTTGTTGCAATGCACGCTCACGAGCATATCCGGACAAGCCTTTTCCACTATAGCTTTCCTTTTGCGGAAATCTTCCTGCTTGAATGAACCCGTTTCGTCTGCGCCTTGGTCGGTCGTACGCGTCATAACGACGAAAAAGCCGCCTTCTTCGAGTTGCGCTTTGAGTTTTTCGGCGATTTTCAGATTAACGACCGATTCTTTCGTGCCGTTCTTGCTCACTACGCCGTTGTCGCTGCCGCCGTGTCCCGCGTCGATGACTATTACTTTTTGCCCGACCGCCGCGGTTTTTTCCGTATTAAAAACCACGCCGCAAATTATCGCCGCCGCAAGTAAAAACACGAACGCCGCCGCTATGAAAAGTATCGTCTTTTTCTTAACTACTATAAACATTCCGTTGCCTCCGTTTTTCGCTATTTTCTTTCTTTTTTCTCCGATTGAATTCCTTCGCCGTTTTCGCCGACGATTTTTAAGCCGATTTTAAGATTTATCGCCGTAATTTTTTCTTTCCGTTACTTCGCAAACCTTGCGTTAAGGTACCCTTTAACGCGCTAAAAACGGTTTTTCTTCGTTTGCAAACACTTTTCCACCGAGTTATCCACATAGTTATCCACATTTATAAAATGCGCGTATTTTTGCGTTATTCTTGCTAAACGTTGCGAAAATCGGCTTATTTTCGGCTATTATCGGTAGTCGGTCGGCGGCAAATTGTGGATAACTTTCGATTTATACACATTTTTGCTTGCCTTGGTCGATTTTTGTCGAACGCGCTTTTGCTCTTTTCGGTTTTTACCGCGGCGTAGCGTACCCCAAACGGTATACGAGCGTATCCGTTTCGTTCGGCGAAAACGCGTTTTGCCCGTTATCGAACGCATCGAATAAGGAAAAACGACGCTATTGCCATCACCGTGGTGTACACGGAAAACCAAGCGGTTTTGCCTTTTTTTATCAGTCCGACGAAGGTTTTCAACGCGGCAAGTCCGACGAAAAAAGCAACCGCCATACCGAGCAAAACTCCGCCACCGATTTTCACGTTTTCTCCCTGCGACGTCGCTATTTCCACTATGCTCGAACCTAAGATTACGGGGATTGCGAGCAGAAAAGACGTTTCCGCGCTGTCTTCGTCCGAGCAACCGCACATTTTCAGGGCGGTTACAGTCGTTCCGCTTCTCGATATGCCGTTTATGCACGCTATGCCCTGACTTATCCCGACTATAATGCCTTTAAGGACGAGTTTTTCTTCAAACGAGCGTTGTTTCGGGTTCGTGATTTTCGGCAAAAGCAGTATTATGCTCGTCGCTAAAAAGCAAACGGGCAGCCACTCGTCGGTTTGCGGCAAAAAGTATCTTACCGCCGCGGCGATTGTCCCGGTAGGAACGCTCGCCAAAAGTATGAATTTTACCCTGCCGTCAAGCGGATGTTTTATAAGGTAAAGGAGTCTGTCGCGATAACAGACTATTATTGCCGCAAGGGTCGCAAGGTGCAGCAAAAGGTTGGTCGCAATGTCGGGTTCGCCTACGCCGAGCGTTTCGAGAAGAACGAGATGTCCGCTCGAAGACACCGGAAGGAATTCGGTAAGCCCTTGTACCAAACCTAAAATCAATCCACTAAGATATTCGTTCATTTATCTTTACAATCTTATTGAATTGATGTATACTTTATGCACGAACTTTGCGGAAAAAACGAAACTTCGTTCGTTAGTTTATACGCAAAAAAACAAAACTCAGGAAGGTGGATAATGAAACTCGGGGTAGTCGGATTGCCGAACGTAGGCAAAAGCACTTTATTCAACGCGCTTACGAAAGGTAAGGCGATGGCGGCAAACTATCCGTTTTGTACGATAGAACCCAACGTGGGAGTGGTTAAAGTCAAAGACGAAAGAATTGACAATCTCTCCCGTTTGTACAACAGTAAAAGCACTATTTACACGACGATAGAATTCGTCGATATAGCAGGACTGGTCAAGGGCGCGTCCAAAGGCGAAGGACTTGGAAATAAATTCCTTTCCCACATAAGAGAAGTGGACGCCGTAGTCCACGTCGTAAGATGTTTCGAAGACGAAAACATAACCCACGTCGACGGATCGGTAGACCCCATAAGAGATATCGAAACCATATCTTTGGAACTCATATTCGCCGATATGGATACCCTAAGTCGCAGAATAGACCGCACGAAAACGCAAATGAAAGGCGGCGATAAAAAGTACGCGACAGAACTTGAAATCCTTAACAGACTTATGTCCGCCTTGGAAAACGGCAAGCCGGTAAGAAGCCTTGACTTTACTAAGGAAGAAGATGAATTCGTAAAAAGCCTGTTCCTTCTCACCGACAAAAAAGTAATATACGTCGCCAACGTAAAAGAAGGAGAAGAAAACAACGAGTACGCCGAAAAAGTGGCAGAATACGCCAAGAACGAAAAAAGCGAAAGCGTTGCGTTGTGCGTAAAACTCGAAGAAGAACTGAGCGAACTCGAAGACGAAGAAAGAGAAATGTTTATGGCGGAACTCGGAATGACGGAAAGCGGTCTGGACAAACTCGTCAAAAAATGTTATTCCCTGCTCGGTTTGATCTCCTTCCTTACCGCCGGCGAAAAAGAAACCCGCGCCTGGACGATAGAAAACGGAACCAAAGCGCCGCAAGCGGCAGGCAAAATCCACTCGGATTTTGAAAAAGGGTTTATCCGCGCGG
>CAJLYQ010000082.1 GCA_905210905.1 uncultured Christensenella sp.
TTTTACCGTTGAAAACTATAATATAAAGGATATGAAACAAGAATTTACAGCAGATAATTTACAAGTAGTTTACGAAGACAATCACGTAATAGTGGTCGTTAAACCCCAAAACGTTCCTTCCTGCCCCGACGAATCGGGCGACACGGACGTTCTTACGGTAGTTAAAGAATACCTTAAAAAGAAATACGACAAACCCGGCGACGCGTTCGTCGGTCTCGTTCACAGACTTGACAGACCCACCGGCGGCGTTATGGTCTTTGCAAAAACGTCGAAAGCGGCGTCAAGACTTTGCGAAGGACTTAAACTCGGAGAATTCGAAAAACGTTATTTCGCAGTGGTAGTAGGCACCCCGAAAGAACCCTCTATTCTTAACCTTACTCACTATCTCGTAAAAGATTCTTCTAAGAATATGGTTTACGCCGTACCTATGGCAACTGAAGGCGCCAAACCCGCCGTATTGGACTACACCACCCTTGCGACCGAGAACAATCTCTCTCTCGTGAGCGTGAAACTTCATACCGGTCGCGCGCATCAGATCCGCGTTCAGATGGCAACCGTAGGAACTCCTCTCTTCGGAGATCAGCGTTACGGCGGCGGAAAATCCCCCGTCGGCTACAACCTCGCTTTATGGGCGGTGGAACTTAAATTCACTCACCCCACGACTAAAGAACGTATGGTTTTCAGAGTTTACCCCCCCGTAGACAGCGTTCCGTGGAAGTTCTTCGATGTTTCGAGATATCTCTCGATATCGATTAAAGATAATTATTGATTCTTTTCAACAAAAAAAGACGCACATGCGTCTTTTTTATCGTCCGATTATTTTTAACGGATTTTTACATCGATTCGATCATAATTTTATCGGCAACGAGCGCAATCAGTTCTCCGTTCGTCGGTTTTTCGCCCTTGTTGTAAATTTTAATCCCGAAAATGGCGTTTATGTTTTCGATCTTTCCTCTGTTCCAAGCAACTTCTATTGCGTGACGAATAGCGCGCTCCACCTTGCTTGCCGAAGTCATATATAATTGCGCGATCGTCGGATAAAGTTTTTTCGTAATCGCATTTATCATCTCCGGATAAGCAACCGCCAGTTTTACCGCTTCTCTTAAAAACTGATACCCCTTGATGTGCGGCGGTATTCCCGCACGAATAAAAATGCTGCTCAACCTTTCGTCGATGTTCTTTATGCCCGTATTCAGTTTTACGCTGACCGTTTGTTGAATCATAAACCTGACAAGACTTGTACGCATTTCCATAAAGGAATACGGCTTATAAAAGCAAGCGTCGTAAGGCATCGAAGACAACGTTCCGTCAAGATCGTCTTCCATATTTTTGCTGACAAGCACGATTGCCGAATTCTTTTCCCTATAAATCGACGCAACTTCTTTACAATGCTCGAACTCAACGTCAAGTATCAATCCCTTCGGTTCGTTTGTGCGTAAAGCATCTTTGGCCTCCGCCGCCGAAGAACAAACTATAAGATTTATATCGTTATCCTCGGTAAAGAACGCGGCTACGTTAGCGGATAACGAGCCGTTAGTTTCACACAACACTACATTAAATTGTTTCATAAGCCTCCTAAACAAAAATGCAATCAAGTATTTTGTTGTTTTGTGTCAATATCATAGCACACTTTGCGAAGTATGTAAATACCTTTTTGCAAATTTATTGAACAAATTTACAAAATTTGAACAACATTGTCGAATTTTGTGCGGTTTTTGTCGAAGAAATACCTCCGCGACTTATGATTTCTTTTCAAGCGAGCGACTAGTCAAGCCTTAAAGTCTCCACAACCTCCTTCTTTGACGCGCTAACCGAAGGAATAAGGCCGGAAACCGCGGCAAGGAAAATGCTTAGCGCAAACAGTCCGAGCGAATAAAGCGGATTCACGACCGCAAGATTCGAAATTCCGCAAAACGCTTTTGCCAAAAGGGAAAACAGCGGTGCCAGCGCATATGTAAGCGCAACGCCTATTATTCCGCTCAATATACCGATGAGAACAGTTTCTGTTAGGAACACGGTGAGTATATCTCTCTTTCTTGCTCCCATACTGCGCAGAATACCTATTTCTCTCGTTCGTTCGACAACGGAATTGCTCGTAATTATTCCAATCATTATAGATGACACAACGAGTGAAACCGACGCAACTATGAGAAGGGCGTAAACACTTATGTCCGTTATCGTTTCCACGTTGTACATAAACATTTCCGTTACGTCAAAATAACTTACCTGACCGCCGTGCGACGAGTTCCATTCGGCAATGTATTTCGTTATTGCGTTTTTCCCTTTAATATCCTTTGCGTATACGTTTATATATACCGGTGCGGAATCCGCGCCTATCGATTTCATAAACGCGGTTTTCGCAAGACGAGCAAACAATATGCCCGTTATGCTTTTTTCTATGTACCTGTCGGTTACTTCTTTCATACCCTTAATCACGGTTTTTGCCGTGGCGTCACTGGATTTGTAACCGCTTTCCGCAAGCAACGCTTTCTGCGCTTTCGTTACTTCGCTTTTTGTGGCGGTTTCAAAAGCGTAATCGGACAATTCTTTCGTATAGCAAAGATTCTCCCCTACCGCTTTGATTGCAGAGCCTTTTTTCACTCGAAGCACGCCTACGATTTTAAGTTCTACGCTGCCGTCCGACAGATACATATCTTCGCCGACTTCTTTTTTCTCGAATTCGTCAACCGTATAACCCGTTACTTTCTTCCCGGTTTTTCGATAATACGCGTCGTTCGTTACGAGTTTCATAGAAAAACCCGAACTATCGGACAAAAGTTCGTTGAACGATATTTTACCGTCGCCGTTTTTGTCTGCGGAATCGATTTCGAACCCGAAATCTTCCAATACGGGAATTTCCAGTTCGTTATGCTCGTTGACGACGACGACCAAATCGTTTTTGCTCTCCGGCCATCTTCCTTCGAGCAAATCGTAGTACTTGCTCATAAACGCCGTATCGCCGACGAGTTGGTTCCACCTCTTTTTCTCAAGTCCCTTTTCGCCCAACACGTTTACCGCAATGTTTACTACGGTCGTTTCGACTTCGGACGGAGAAACGTCCTTGTATCCGGCGTCGGTTTTTGCGACAAGATTCATTTGTATACCGTTGTACTTGTAAACGGCGTCATACCACTCGGGGTTCATACCGTTCATATATTCGATGAATTCTTCCGATATGTAGTTTTCCTGAACCGAATCAACGATTTGTCCGACGAGATCCCCCATCATACCGCTCGATTGACTTGCCGGCACAAGATTAACGGTATCTCCGGTAGCAAAATCTATCTCGTCGTCCGCTTTATCTCTGAACGTCATAAACATATCCATCATAACCGAATAGTCCATACTGTATTCGTATATTCCTACGGGAATAGACGCGAGAAGCGAATTTTGCAAACTTTCGAGAAACAGGTTTATTCCGTTTGAAAACGCAAGAACGAGCCCCAGTCCGATTATGCCCGCACTTCCGGCAATAGAAGTAAGAACGGTACGGCGTTTTTTAGAAACCAAATTTTTTAGGCTCAACTTGAATGCCGTTCCGAGTTTCATATAAGAACCGCTAAATTTGCCGGTTTTCGTTTTCTTTTTTCTTCCTTTCTTATCCTCTTTATCGCAACGACAAGTTTCGGTTGGTTTTTCATCGGAAACGAGTTCGACGGAATAAGTATAAGGCATAGTGTCCTTAATTATCTCTCCGTCTTTCATCGTTATCATTCGATCGGAATATTTCTCGGCAAGAAAGTCGTTGTGCGTAACCATAACGACGAGTGTCTCTTTTGCAACCTCTTTCAGAATAGATATTATTTGCTCGCTGAGTTCGGTATCTAGCGCGCCGGTCGGCTCGTCGGCAAGAATAATTCTCGGATTATTAACCAGAGCGCGAGCAATAGCGACTCTCTGCATCTGTCCGCCGGATAATTCGCTCGGCTTTTTGTTAACCTGATCGAGCATTCCTACGCGAGATAAAGATTTTTCCACTTTTTCCCGGCACTCTTCTTTCGTATAGCCGCTAAGTTTAAGCGTCATCTCGACGTTTTCGAAAATCGTAAGATGCGATATTAAATTGTAGTTTTGAAAAACGAAACCTACGGCGGAATTGCGATACGCGTCCCACGTTTCATCGTTAAAATCCTTAGTCGATACGCCGTCTATAATAAGATCTCCCGACGTGTAACGATCAAGACCGCCCAAAATGTTAAGGAGAGTTGTTTTGCCGCAACCGCTCGGACCGATTATGGAAACGAACTCTTTCTCCCGAAACGCAACGCTAACCCCGCGCAACGCTCGTACTTCCCCCGCACCCGACGGATAATTTTTGGTTATATCTTTTACGCAAAGCATCTTACACCCACCGAATTGATTTAATTAATATTATACACTATAAATCCTTATAAAAAAATGAAATATGAGTTATTCTGTTAAACGAAACAAAAAATAACAAGATAAATCGAAAAATCATTGACAATAACAAAACTATGTGCTAATATTTATAGGCAATTAAGTTCAGCAAGGAGAAATACCCAAGTGGCTGAAGGGGCTCCCCTGCTAAGGGAGTAGTACGGTGAAACGTAGCTCGGGTTCAAATCCCGATTTCTCCGCCAAGTGAAACTCGTTTGAACCCTTGAGGTTCAAGCGAGTTTTCCTTTTG
>CAJLYQ010000083.1 GCA_905210905.1 uncultured Christensenella sp.
CTTCGTTTAATTACACTTTCTTAAACCTTTCTGTTCTTATTTCAAGGTACGTTTGTTTGCGCTATTAAACATAGCCTACATAGAATAACCTACTTTCAAGCGTTTGTCAATTATTTTTTAATAATTTTTAGAATTTGTCGAAAATTTTTCCGAAGTTTTTTTTCGCAACCTTATCTGCCGATAAAAACGCCGCCTCAATCGGGGTTTTTCCCGCGATTTAACGCCGTTTAACTAAGCAAACGCCGTACAGCCGGGCGCGCGTTATAAGTATTTTTCGAGTTCGTCGCAGAATCCTTCAAGACTGTCGTTTTCGACCAGTTCGATAAGCCCGCGGTCCGCAAGACGGGAAAACTCTTCGTCGATCGGGATTTCCGCAAACGGCACGGCGCCGTATTTTTCGGTAAACGCACTCCGATCGGTTTTGCCGTAAGGGTAAAGTTTGGTTCCGCACCCGTCGCAAACGAAATACGCCTGATTGTTGACCGCGCCGACGAGTTTTACGGCGAGTCTGTTCGACATATTAAGCGCCTTGCCCAAGACGTCGGATGCGAGTTTTTGCGGCGTGAAAACGGCGATAACGCCGTCTATCGGCAACGACGAAAGCACGGTGAGGGGAATATCGCCCGTTCCCGGCGGCATATCGATAAGCAGGACGTCGAGTTCCGTCCATATGACGCGCGCGAAGAAGGATTTTACGTACTCGGCGCACACCGCTCCGCGCCAAACCACGGGGTCGGACGGAGAATCGAGAAGAAGGTTCATACTGATTACTTGTATGCCGAACTTCGTTTCCGCAGGGTACACGCCGTCGGAAGAACCGCCGGGTGCGTCCGTTATGCCGAAAAGTTTCGGTATGGAAGGTCCGGTGACGTCCGCGTCGAGAATCCCCACTCTCAGCCCCCTGCGCATAAACTCGACTGCGAGCAACGCGCTGACGGTGCTTTTGCCTACTCCGCCTTTGCCGCCGACCACGGCGAAAACGCGTTTAACCGACGAAAGGGGATGAACCGCAACCTTATCGGGAGCAACCGTATCCGACATAAAAACCACTCCTTTTTAACGAAAAGCGGCGCAAACTTTTTTCAAAGATAAACCGCTTTTTAAGTATGATACCACAAAAAAGATAAAAGTATAGCAAAACACTTGCCAAAACGAGAAAAAGGATATAAAATAGCATTGCAAAAATATAACGACGGGGTGTAGCGCAGTTTGGTAGCGCGCTTGGTTCGGGACCAAGAGGCCGCTGGTTCAAGTCCAGTCACTCCGACCAAAAAATACGCGAGTTTATTCGACTCGCGTATTTTTTTATCCAAACCGAAAGCGCAAGCGCGGTTTGGTATATCATCAAGCGTTCTCGCTTGTATATCATCAAAGACCTTTGTATTATCCGCTTTCGGTTCGATGATATACACGATTACATCGTGGTGATATTCGATACTCTGTATCGATGATATACTCGCTTACGCGCGATATAAGCGGATTATAGATTCAAATAATTTCAAAATTATCATTTTACTCTTGCTTTTATTTTTGAGAAAATCTATACTTTTGTTATGGAAAACTATTTGTTGTCTTATTCCGAAAATTTCGCAGTAGATATTGCTAATTTATGCAAATCTTTTCCCAAAGAAAACATATTGAGTTTCAAATAAAAAAGTCTTCCTCGAGCGTATACGCAAATATTCGTGAGGCTAATTATGCTCAAAGTCCTTACGATATGATTGCAAAATTTGAAATCGCATTGAAAGAATGTTATGAACCCGAAGGTTGGCTTTCCCTGCTCCAAAAAACTTCTTCTTTGTCGCAGGACGAGTACAAAAAACTACGAAACCTCTGCGGAAGAATCAGAAGAATGTTGATAGCCAACGTAAAAACATTAAAGTTTCGTTTTTCACAGACATAATTCTTTTTGAGCGGACTCAGAATTTAAACGTTTCTTTTTTATAGTTTCTCGTAAAAACGTTTCATTTTTTTTGAATGAATTTTTGCAAAAATTATTACTTTTCGTTTGTTTTAAGGTATTTTTAACGTTTTTATTTACTTTTTTTGACGAAGTGGTATACTAACGGCAAAGGTGATCGGGAGTTTTTTGCGGTTGCCGAAAGATAAAAAGGAGTAGAAAAAATGGAAAACTTCAAAAGTCTTATCAAAAGAGTTAAGTGGGAAACCGTTCTTATGGCTTTGACTGCGATAATCGTCGGTATTGCGTTTATCGTCGCTCCGTCGTCTTCGGGCGCGGTGGTCGTATACCTGTCGGGCGCGTTACTGCTCTGTATCGGAATTTACTGTTTTGTTAAATTCTTCACCATGCGTCTTTCTCTGCCGAGTTTTATGTTCACGGGCATCCTTCTTATGCTCGTCGGCATTTTCTTTCTCGTTCGCCCCGGCATCGTTCAAGGTATCTTGACGGTTTTGTTCGGCATATACCTTATTCTTGACGGTTTATTCAAAATTCGCGACGGTATCGAGTGCGTTCGTTTACGCGTAAAAGGCGGCTGGTCTTTGTTCCTTCTCGCGGCTATTACCATTATTCTCGGACTTCTCGTGATGTTCGGCACGTTCGAAGACATAATGATAATTGCGGGAACGTCGCTCATTATCGACGGTATATGCGATATTTTCACCACTATTTACCTTTCCGCATACGTTCACAAAACCAAACGCACGATAAAGAAAGAAACGGAAAAGAACTCCGTCCCCGTATCCGAATACAAAATCGACGACGGAGAATAAACCTTACGCAACTTTACCAACTTATTAAATCAACGAAAAAACAAACCGTTTTTTACGGTTTGCTTTTTCTTTTTATAGGAGTAAATCAACACAAAAATTCTTTCATCCGTTCGTCCGGGAAGATTATGTAAAAGTGTTCGTACTCGGGCTCGTAGATCGTTATCCACTTGTTTTTTATTACGGCGTTAAGGTAAGTCCACGTTTCGAGTTTGCTTCCGACGTTAAGTCTTACGTCGTTTTTGACAAGGTTGTTTTCGCCTGCGTAAAACGTTATTATTCCCTCGTGCGGGTCTAAAATAAGGCGGTTTTTCTTAAACGCGGACGCGTCGCAGGCGGCAATCAGCAAGTTCCTTATATGAAGTCAAAACCGCCTTTTTCGGGCGATTTGTCGAGTTGCTCCAACCTGTCCGCAATCGACGCAAGCACCCCCGTCGAGTACATTTGCGACGGATACGCAAGGGAACACGCTTTCGAATAAATCCCGTCCAACGCTCCGAAAATTTCTCTCAGCGACAATTTGGAAAAATCGAGTTCTTCTATTTCCTTTTTGCCTTGCTTTTTTAGCGCGTTTTTCTCCAAAAGATCGTAATCTTTTCCGCTTTCCGTCACCGCTTTCGCAACGGCAACCGTCATTATACTGTCGTCCGTGGCAAAACAACCCTCGCCGAACAATTCAAAATCCTTGCTCCTGTGGTTGTTCCATTCAAACCGCGACCCCACGATATCGCCTATAATCGCTCCGATCATTCTTAACTCCTTCCGAGCGAAAATTCGCTCGACTTTATTTTTTTCGTTCATATTCATATACCTTATAAAACTAGTGTGTCGTTTATGATACAGTTCGACATTAAGCAAAAATTTCTTTCAATCAAAAAAAGCCGCCGTGTCGGTCTTAAAAACGTAACACATTACCCGTCAAGGCGAAAAAACTAAAACTGAAAACCGCACGATAAAAGCGCGCGCAAACGGTAAAAGGGTTACCCGAACTTGCGTTACGGTAACCGAAAATCGGCTATAGACCGTGTTGGCGACATAGAAAAGAAAACCGTTTATACACTTGCAAAAAACAGCGTGATTGCCGTAAAATAACGTTATGGAAAACAAAGATCTCAAAAAAGCAATCGAACTGCTCGGCGAGCACCGCGCGGCGTTTGTGAGCGGAGAAAAAACGCTCGTATCCGACGCACGCGGCGTACGGTTTTTAATGTCGCTGATAAAAGACGGAACCAATGTAAGCGATTACGTTGCGGCGGACAGAGTAGTAGGCAAAGCGTCGGCGTTTTTATACGCTTATCTCGACGTAAAAACTCTCCACGCGTTTCTTACCACGCACGAAGCGATAGCCTATCTCGAAAAAAGCGGCGTAACTTTCACCTACGATAAAGCCGTTGACGTGATACTAAGCAACGACGGCGTAAACCCTTGTCCTATGGAACAAGCCGTCCGCTCTGCCCAAACAGCCGAACAGGCAATCGCCGCCATAAAAAACAAAATCGCCGAAATGGCAACGTGAGCCGGCAACGCAGTGCGTTGGCACCGCCGAGCGGCAACGCGAGACGTTGCATCCCTGTATCGCAATGGGTGTATTGTTTGTATAGGCTTATCGCACGACGGCAACGTGGGACGTTGTATCCCTTTACTCATTAAGTGCATTACGCGTATAAGTTTATCGCACAATAATGGGTGACCGCTTTTTTAATAGGAAAAGTTAAACATAACTATTCACCTTTCAATCTTCACCCTATCGGGCGGGCGGGTGGGCGTAC
>CAJLYQ010000084.1 GCA_905210905.1 uncultured Christensenella sp.
CGGGTGGGCGGGCGGGCAGACAAAACCCGGTTCGTGCCTTAACTTGCTTTTTTGTGTTTACAAATCGCTTTTAATATTGTATACTTTATTAGATTAAATAATAAAGGAACGACAGTATGAAAAAAATAGATTTATCGGCGCGTTTATCTAAGAAAAACACGATTATTGCAATCGTTTGCGTTTTGCTTTTCCTCGTTTGCGGCATTCTTGCCGCCGTTCTCGGACATAAAGCGTACTTAACCGGTTGCGAAGCGAAAATAACCAACGTTTCTTCCTCGCCGTCGTCTTCTCTTTTCTCTCGTCCGGACGGACTTACGATAGTTTACGCTTATTCGGCGGAAGAAAAACAGGTTAAACTCGGCGAAGTTTTGTCATTATCCAAAGGCGCGACGATGACGATAAAAATCGTTACCGACGCAAGCGGCAAGGTTATTTCTCTTTCGGGAGATACGTTCGAAGTAGCCGAAAACGAGCGTTATATCGTTTTTATCGCGATTAAATCCAACGGCGGTTTGCACGAAAACGGCTACGTTTTGGATATAGTGTCTGCGGACGAATATTCGGACGAAACGCCCGATTTTATAAAAGACGTAAAAGATATCAAAGAAATTATCAGCATAGACTGATCGAAAAGGAGTAATAATTATGGCAAAATTCAACGGATATGGCGGCGGACACGGCGGCGGCGCAAATATGCAACAACTTATGAAACAGGCGCAAAAAATGCAAGCGGATTTGCAGGCGGCGCAGGAAGAACTTGCGGACACCGAAGTGGTTGCTACCGCAGGCGGCGGAATGGTTGAAGTCGTTATGTCCTGCGACAGAAAAATCAGTTCGATAAAAATCGACCCGGCGGCGGTCGATCCGGACGACGTGGAAATGCTCGAAGATATGATAATGGCAGGCATTAACGAAGCGATGAAACTCGTCGAAGAAGAAAACGAACGCGTAATGGGTCCGCTTACCGGCGGAATCGGCCGGTTTCGGGGGACTTTTATGATACAATCCGAAAGCGTTTCCGCGCTTATCTCCGCTTTTCGCACGCTCCCCGGCGTAGGCACGAAAACGGCGGCGCGTTACGCTTATAAAATCATCGACGGAACCAACGAAGAAGCCGAAGCGTTTGCTCAGGCTATTCTTTCCGCTAAGCGCAACGTTAAGTTCTGTTCGATTTGCGGCAACTACACCGAAAACGACGTATGCGAGTTTTGCGCTACCCGTTCGGACAAGGTAATATGCGTCGTTGCGCAGCCCAAAGACATCGACCCTATTGAAAAAACGGGTGCGTTTAACGGTTCGTACCACGTTCTTCATGGCGTTATCGATATTCAGAAAGGCATCGACGCCGACAAAATTCGTATTCGGGAACTTATTCAGCGTTTGTCTTCCGGGCACACCGAAGAAGTAATCGTCGCGACCAACCCGGATCTCGGCGGCGAACTGACAGGGGCGTACATTGCGGCGGCGGTTAAACCGCTCGGAATTAAAGTAACCCGTCTTGCCTACGGTATCAGCGTGGGCAGTGAAATCGAGTACGCCGATTCCAACACTCTTCAGCACGCTTTGGTCGACAGAAAGCCGATATAACTTTACCGACAGATCGTTTCTATCAGAACGAACCCCGTAATCAGACAATACCAGATTAAATTCGCAAGCGCGCCCGTCCACACCAGACGAGTGCGTTTTATCGTAAAGAAAAGTATAATCCCCTGCGCCGCTAGAGAAAGCCCGAACATAGACGCGGCAAGCGGTAAACAGCCGAGTTTATACGTCGCCATAAAAGCCAAAGCGGTCGTTACGATAAAAATTATCGGCAGAAAAATTAACTTTATCAGCAGATCGTTTATCGCGAACTCGCCGATTTCGACGGCGGTAAGCAGGTAAGAAACGAACCAACAAATCGAGTACGCCGCACCTTTTATGGGCAAAAAATCCGCTTCGCCGCCGCTTTGGGCAAGAAAAGCCGCATTTACGCCGCTTAAAACGATTACCGCCGTCAGACCTACGCACAGTCCGACGGCGTGAACGTATTTATTCATTCGGTTTATTCTTCACCGAACGTGGCGGTGACGAGATTGCCGCTTATCCAGCCGTCCATAAGACCGCCTACGTCACCCATAGTTTGTTTCGCCGCCTTTACGAAAGCGTTTTTACCGCCGAACCCGAACTTGTTGTCTTCGTAATACTTTTTAAGACAGGCGTTGAATTTGTCCTTACCGTAAAGCGCGTACAGATTTTCGAACATCATACAACCTTTGTAGTACTCTACCATAGTGTACTGATAGTCGGTAAAGTCGTATACGGGGCGGTTCATCGACAAACTAACCGTCGAATTTCTTCTTTTTTGCAGACGTTCGTAACTCATATACGCCCGTTTAATCGCGTTTATTTCTTTCTCGAACTTTTCGCTTTCGCCGGTCAATTCGTAATAATAAGCCGCTGTAAACGTCGTAAGACCTTCGTCCATATAACTTTCGTTAATGCAGTCGCTGCCCACCGCACCGTACCACCACTGATGCGCCGTTTCGTGAATAACCGCGTCGTTTACGTCGCCGCATTTCTCGCCGACGAGAGCAAGTCCGCCGTATTCCATTCCGTCGCACACGAACGGGGCGCGGACGACCGTGTATGTGTCGAAAGGATACGCGCCGAACGTTTCTCCGAAGATCTTAACCGCGTTTACGGCAAGGTCGAGCGTTTGTTGCGCGTTTTCGTCGTTTTTATAAAAATAGTAGACATTGACGCCGTTTGCCTGACCGTTGATCACGTTGTAATCCGGACTGCATACGATGGCAAAATCCCTTATATTCTTCCCTTCGTAGGTCACCGTTTGTCTGTCGCTCGTCGAAACGACCGAGCCTTGTTTTGCCGACGCGGCGATTACCAGCGATTTATCGCATTCAAACTCTATTTTGTAATCCGCAACGCCCGAAAAAGCAGGGTCCCCTACCGCGCTGAACTTGTCTTTGCGGAACGCTCCGTCGGTGTAAACGGACAACTGCGGATAGAACCCGGAAAGCGTATAACTTTTTCCGTCGGCAGCAAGCCGAAGATCTCCGGACGGGATAGTCGTGACGAACTCTATCGTCGTATTTACCGAACCGTTCTTCTTGATTTCGCCGTGACGGACGGTAAGGTACTCTTTGTCTTCGCTAAGACTGAAATCCGCTTTCTCTCCGTCGACGGAAACCGACTTAATCTCGATACCGCCGTAGGTTTCGAGCGCGGTTTTGTACGCAGGGTTTGCAGCGTCGAGCGAGTATGCGTTGGGATATAAATGATACACCGTATCGGTAATTACGTCCGCATAAACGTTGCGGAAACTCACGTTTTCCGTTCCGCTAAGCACGTTCCCTTCGAGCGAAACTTTCATATCGTAACATAATTCGTCGGTCTTGTTTCCCTTGTCCTTACACGCGGAAAATGTCAAAACGACCGCAATTAGCGTCAAAACACATAAAAACAGCAACTTTTTCTTCATTAAAATACCTCGATTAGTTAAACCCTATGCAAAGCCGTCAATAATTATTCGTTTACTATTATTTTACTATTTCGTTTTTTCGGGTTTTTTCGATTACCCGTTGACATTAAAAAATATATCGTTTATATTATAGACATAAAACAAATTAATCAGCTCATAATTTTCCCCCTTATCATAAAGGAAAGGACTTCGGCGTTTGTCGAAGTTCTTTTCTTTTCGTTTATGACACAGTTGGCGGTGAAAAACAAATCTTAAAATAAATCAAAACGCTTGCTCCGTTGCTTGACAATTTTTATATTTCGTGTATAATTAAAATATATTAAGTAGCTCATAATTTTCCCCCTTATCATAGAAAGGGAATCCGTATTTTTCGGGTTCCCTTTCTCTTTTCTGTTTGTTTTATCCGTAAAAAAAGTTCCGCCTTTTTCCCGGCGGAACTTTTATCTTTATTTACGTTATTTCTTAAAACGTATTTGCCCGTTAAACAGGTCGTTAAGGGCTATTCTGCTTTGGGGCGAAACGCCTTTTTCTTCTTTTTTTCGGCACACGAATTTAAGTTTGCCGTTTGTTTCTTCCGCGATAAGTTCGTTCATCGTTTTGTTCGCCTGCGGACGGTTCATATTTTCGTAAGTGGCGTTATCTCCTACGGTAAGCACGAATTCGCCTGCGGATATCGTCATTCCCGAATTTATCCCTTCGCACATCATTCTAAGCATCATTTCGTTGGACAAAGAAAGTTTTTCCTGCACTCTCGACCAAATTTCTTTTGCTTCGGCGTTGGCAGACTCGTTTATTTCACTCTCCGAAAAAACGAGTTCTTCCGTCTTCTTCTCTTCCCCTGCCGCAGCGAGAAGTTCGGTTATGTCTTTCTTTTTCGCTTGCGGAACGCTCGTTCTTTCGACGGCAACGTTCACGCTATCCTTAACGGGCGG
>CAJLYQ010000085.1 GCA_905210905.1 uncultured Christensenella sp.
AAGCCGTATATAAAAAATTTCCCAAAGTTTTCTTAAATCGCTTGACAAAGATAAAAAGGGTGATATAATGGTGTTAGCAATTAGGAAATGAGAGTGCTAACAAAAGCACGAACCGATTGCTAATAAAAAATGAATTTGATAAAGCGGAGGCTTATATGAAAAACTATCTTATCAGGAATTACGGAAACGGACTTGACGCATTGGACGACGCGTTTGAACATTTTTTCAGACCGATGTTTTACGAAGACAAGCCGGAAGGAATGAACACGGATATAAGAGAGACCGAAAACGGGTATGCATTGGACGTCGAACTGCCCGGTTTTGATAAATCGGAAATTGCGCTTTCTCTTGAGAAAGGCTATCTGACGATAAGCGCAAAGAAAGAAGAGAAAGAAGAAGAGGGGAAAGGAAAGGACAAATTCCTTAGAAAGGAGCGTAAAGTACAGTGCTCGAGAAGTTATTACGTAGGCGAAGGGGTCACGGAAGAGGACATCAAAGCCAAATACGACAACGGCGTACTGGAAATCAACGTTCCTAAGAACAAACCGAAACAGGTTGAAGCGAAAAAGATTGAAATCGAATAACAGTTTGTCTCACCTAAACCGCCCGAGCGAGCGAAAAAAGTTTCGTGCGAACTGACTCGGGGATAGCGGCGCGGCAAGGTAATCTGCCGCGCCGTTATTCAATTTCCCGACGAAAGAGTTCCCGAACAAATAAAACGGGGACTCTTTTTTGCGTATTCCGCTTATTTTGCGGCGGTTGGTTTTCTTCTTTTCCGGGGGAGAAAGGCGTTTGGGCAAGCGTTCGTCGCGTGTGTAAAAAATATATAGTATATGAATATATAAGAAGAAGGTTGTAAAAAGCATTTGACAAAAAAAGGGGCGTTGTGTATAATTTCAATCAACAGGCAAAGCCCGTTCCTTGCCACCGAGATCGGCGGTGGCCTAAAAAATTAGTCCAGAAGGAGGTAAAAACGACAATGAAATATCAGTTATTGTACATAATCGATAACGGTCTTGCGGAAGAAAGCAAAAACGAAATCGTAGACAAATTTTCCGCGTTGATCGAGTCATTGGGCGGTACGGTTGATGCTATCGACAAGTGGGGTACGAAGAAACTCGCCTACGAAATCGACGGCAAGACCGAGGGATACTACGTTTTGGTGAAATTCACCGCAGACGCAAACGTACCCGCGGAAATCGATCGTCAAATGAGAATTAACGACAGTATCGTTCGTCAAATGATAACGAGAATTTAAGGGAGGCAAGATGAACAGAGTATTCCTTATCGGAAATTTGACCAAGGACCCCGAAGTGGCAGTCGTAAGCAACGACTTGACCAACTGCAAGTTTTCCATCGCCGTAACTCGTCGCTACGGAGCGAAAGAAACCGATTATTTTACGATTGTCTGCTGGCGCGCAATGGCAGAAAACTGCGGTAAATATTTGAGAAAGGGTAGCAAGGTCGGAGTATGCGGTTCGATTCAGACGAGAAGTTACGAGACCAACGAAGGCGTAAAGAGATATTCGGTAGAAATCGTTGCCGACGAAGTACAATTTTTGAGCACGCGTAGCGAAACCGAATCCAACGAACTTCCCGAGGCGCACGCGCCTGCGGCGAGACCTGCAAAAATCTCCGATTTGAAACCCGTAGAAGGCGATGAAGATTTGCCTTTCTGACACACTAATTTGGAGGATCAATGATTAAAGAAAACAAAGGCGGATACAAGCGTGTCCCCAGAAGAAAGGTTTGTCCTTTCTGCGTCAACAAAGTTGACGAAGTAGACTACATCACTTTCGCTAAAGATCTTGAAAAGAACAGCGAAAAGAACTTCGATCGCAGCGGCGAACGTCGTCCGCGTTTCGTAGCGGAAAACGGTAAAATCATTCCCCGTCGTACCAGCGGCGTATGCGTAAAGCATCAGAGAGATATTGCCGTAGCAATCAAAAGAGCGAGAATTATGGCTCTTCTCCCGTTCAAAGGCGAATAAGTCGATATTTTCGAAAAAGACACGAAAGCACGTCGAAAGTCGTGCTTTTTTCTTTTCCCGAACGGTCGCCTTGTCTTGCGAAAAACGAGAAAAGAATTATTTTTTACTTCAAATTAACCATAGTTGCGTTGACAAACGCGCACGCGCGCGTGTATAATACAACAAAAAAAAGACTGATTTTCGTTTTGCGAAAAGCGAGCGAAACGAGCCGATTCTGAAAAGGAGAATAAAGGAAGCAATATGAAAAAGTTTATCAAAATATTGTTGACGGTGGTTTTCGTTGCGATTATCGCTTGAAGTATCGTTGCTTGCGACAAAGACAACAAAAAAGACGACCCCGAAACGCCGAATAATCCGAGCACTCCGAGCGATCCGGACAATCCGAATACCCCCGGCGGACATACTCACGTTTACGGCGAGTGGGGAATAGTAACTAATCCTACCTGCACGGCTAGCGGAGAAAGAAAACGTACTTGTTCCTGCGGACAGGAAGAAAAAGAACCTATCGCCGCACTCGGTCACGTTGAAGTAACGGATGAGGCGGTTGCCGCGACCTGCACGGAAAAAGGATTGACCGAAGGCAAACATTGTTCAAGATGTAACGCAGTAATCGTTGCGCAAACGGAAATCGACGCGCTCGGTCACGAATACAAAGACGAATGGACTATTGACGTAGAGCCTACCTGTACGGAGAAAGGCAGCAAATCTCAGCATTGCAAGCGTTGCGAAGATAAGGCTTCAGTAACGGAAGTTGACCCGCTCGGCCACAAAGTGAACGCCGATTGCGTATGCGAAAGATGCGGAGTGACTTCGCACGCTCTTAACGACGATTGCGTATGCACGAATTGCAATAAGGTGATGCACGGAACGAAAAACGGAAAATATTGCCGTCACGGCAGTGATATTTACTTCGGAACGTATCCGCAAACGGAAGTTACCGACAGTACGATAACGCTAGAACTTGAATTTATGGCAGGAAATTATCCGACGGCAAACGCTAGTTACAAATGGACCTCTTACGGATATTATATTGAGGGAGAAACACGTAATCCTTTTATGTGGTACATCGATTTGACCTACAACGGCGAAAAATACAGGGGAGTTTACTTTAAAAGTTACAGACCTTCTGATACGACAAAAAGTAGTTCAACGCATAATAGTTATCAGGACGACAACGGATATTCTACGATAAACATTTATTGGTTCAGGTACGAACCGATTAAGTGGAAAATACTTAACGAAAGCGACGGAAAAGCAATGATTGTAGCGGATATGGTGCTTGACAATCAACAATATTACCGTACGGCTACCGGTGGAACGAGACAGGAATACAGCGGACGCGTGTATGAAAACAACTATGTGTACAGCGATGTAAGAGAATGGCTTAACGATGCGTTCTATAACACGGCGTTCAACGATCTGCAAAAAGAATTGATACAAGTAACTGGCGTGTATAACAGCGCGTCGACTACGAAAAATAGCGACAACAAATACGCTTATGATAAAAAAACAAACGATAACGTATTCTTGCTGAGTTACGCGGAAGCAAACACGTATATGACGGAAAGCGAAAGACAAAAGAGAAATACCGACTACTCAAAATGTCAAGGAGCGTATATAAGCACTGATAACGGTTACGGTTATTGGTTGCTCCGTTCGCCGAGTAGCAGCAAGGGTTATTTGATATGCTACGTCTCGGGCGGCGGCTATATCGGCGACAACGTGTATACAAAAGCAACTAGTTTCGGTATTGTTCCGGCGTTGTGGATACGGCTGTAGACAGCCGACCAAACGTCGTGTGGGATTTTGCGGCAGTCGCTACGCTTTGTGCGGACAAAATCTAATCACGCACGAG
>CAJLYQ010000086.1 GCA_905210905.1 uncultured Christensenella sp.
ATCCGACAAGCATTATTTGCTTTGTTTGATAGCCGCCTGAGCCGCTGCGAGTCTTGCGATCGGTACTCTGAAAGGCGAGCAAGAAACGTAGGTCAAGCCGATCTTGTTGCAGAATTCGATCGTGGACGGGTCGCCGCCGTGTTCGCCGCAGATACCGAGGTGCATATTCGGTCTTACTCTTCTGCCCATCTTAGCGGACATTTCCATAAGTTTGCCTACGCCGGTCTGGTCGAGTTTCGCGAACGGATCGTTTTCGTAAATCTTTGCTTCATAGTAAGCGTTAAGGAACTTACCTGCGTCGTCACGGCTGAAACCGAACGTCATTTGAGTAAGGTCGTTGGTTCCGTAGCAGAAGAATTCCGCTTCTTTCGCGATTTCGTCGGAAGTAAGCGCCGCTCTCGGGATTTCGATCATCGTACCTACTTCGTACTTGATGCCGATTCCGCTCTTCTTGATTTCTTCGTCCGCAACCGCTACTACGATGTCTTTAACGTACTTGAATTCTTTTACGTCGCCTACGAGCGGGATCATTATTTCGGGAAGAACTTTCCAAGTAGGATGTTTCTTCTGAACGTTGATCGCAGCCTTGATTACCGCTCTGGTTTGCATCTTCGCGATTTCGGGATAGGTTACGGTAAGACGGCAGCCTCTGTGTCCCATCATCGGGTTGAATTCGTGCAGGTTGGCGATAATGTTCTTAATCGTTTCTACGGATTTGCCTTGTTGTTCCGCAAGGAGTTTTATGTCCGCTTCTTCGGTAGGAACGAACTCGTGGAGCGGCGGATCGAGGAAACGTATGGTAACCGGGCATCCTTCGAGTGCTTCGTACAGCGCTTCGAAGTCGCCTTGTTGCATAGGTTCGAGTTTAGCAAGCGCTCTTTCTCTTTCTTCAACGGTATCCGAGCAGATCATTTCGCGGATTGCTTCGATTCTGTTGCCTTCGAAGAACATATGTTCGGTTCTGCAAAGACCGATACCTTCGGCGCCGAGTTCACGAGCCTTTTTAGCGTCGCGCGGCGTGTCGGCGTTGGTTCTTACCTGCAGTTTACGATATTTATCCGCCCAAGCCATAATTCTGCTGAATTCGCCTACGATGGTAGCGTCAACGGTAGGAATAAGTCCGTCGTAGATGCAACCGGTGGATCCGTCGATACTGATGGCGTCTCCTTCGTGGAATTCTTTTCCGGCAAGGGTAAATCTCTTGTTTTCTTCGTCCATAGCAATTGCCGAGCAACCGGATACGCAGCAGGTACCCATACCGCGCGCTACTACCGCAGCGTGGCTGGTCATACCGCCTCTGACGGTAAGTATACCCTGAGCCGCTTTCATACCTTCGATATCTTCGGGGGAAGTTTCGAGTCTTACGAGAACGACTTTCTTTCCTGCTTTCTTCCAAGCCTTAGCGTCTTCCGCAGAGAAAACGATTTGTCCGCAAGCGGCACCGGGGGAAGCGGCAAGCGCTTTCGCGAGCGGCGTTGCTTTTTTGAGCGCGGTAGCGTCGAATTGCGGGTGGAGCAAGGTGTCGAGATTACGCGGGTCGATCATAAGAACGGCTTGTTCTTCGGTGATCATTCCTTCGTCTACGAGGTCGCAAGCGATTTTGAGCGCCGCTTTAGCGGTTCTCTTCCCGTTACGGGTCTGGAGCATATAAAGATGTTTATCTTCGATGGTGAACTCCATATCCTGCATATCGTGGTAGTGGTTTTCAAGTTTGTTGCAGATAGCGTTGAACTGGTCGAAAACTTCGGGCATAATTTCTTGCATTTTAGCGATCGGCATCGGGGTTCTTACGCCGGCAACGACGTCTTCGCCCTGAGCGTTCATAAGGAATTCGCCCATAAGTTTCTTTTCGCCGGTTGCGGGGTCGCGAGTAAACGCAACGCCGGTACCGCTGGTTTCGCCCATATTACCGAAAGCCATCATCTGAACGTTAACCGCAGTACCCCAACTGTAAGGGATATCGTTATCTCTACGATAAACGTTTGCTCTGGGGTTATCCCAAGAACGGAATACCGCTTCGATAGCCGCGAAGAGTTGTTCTTTCGGGTCAGTGGGGAAGTCTACGCCGATTTTGGATTTGTATTCCGCTTTGAACTGTTCCGCGAGATTTCTGAGATCGTCGGCGGTAAGTTCGATATCCTGCGTAACGCCTTTTTCTTCTTTCATCTTGTCGATGAGTTGTTCAAAGTATTTCTTACCTACTTCCATAACAACGTCCGAGAACATCTGGATAAATCTGCGATAGCAGTCCCACGCCCAACGGGGGTTGTTGGATTTCTTTGCGATAACTTCCACGACTTCTTCGTTAAGTCCGAGGTTGAGAATCGTGTCCATCATACCGGGCATCGACGCTCTTGCGCCCGAACGAACGGAAACGAGAAGCGGGTTTTCCTTATCACCGAATTTTTTGCCGGTAATTTTTTCCATCTTTTCGATGTATTCCATAATCTGAGCCTTAATATCGTCGCCGATACGCTTGCCGTCTTCATAATATCTCGTGCATGCTTCGGTGCTGATGGTAAAGCCCTGCGGAACGGGAAGTCCGAGATTGGTCATTTCGGCAAGGTTCGCGCCTTTGCCGCCCAGAATTTCACGCATTCCGGCGTTGCCTTCCGTGAAAAGGTATACATACTTTTTCATCCTAAATCCTCCTAAAAGTGATATTTATTAAAGTGATATTTATTCTTAAAGTTATTATTTTCTATATAACCGCATATCATTATAATATATCTTTGCCCATTTATCAAGTATTTTTTATTCGTTTGAACCCCTATTCTTTAACGCCTTATTCACTTTCCATACCCGACGCGGCACTTTTTCCCTCGCTTCACGTTCTCAACAAACCGGACGCAGAGTAAATTTTTACTCCTAAATTGTCCGATATAAGGTTTATCAAAAAACCGAACGCTCTTTTAACGCCAAACTCGTCGAACGGCAACGTCCCTGCTTCTTCGACTTCGCACGCGGAAAAAGCCTTTATTATTCCGTAAGAAACTTCGTCGTAACCGCCGATTTGCGCATAATCCGTACCCGTTCTTTCCGCGCAAAAAACCGCGTATCTCAGAGCGATGCAAATCGGACTGCATTGCCCGTACGCCGTTTCTTTAACGGTTTTTAACAATTCTATAAACTCCACGGCGGTTTCTCCGTCTTTATCGAAACATTTTTCCGCCAACTCGAAACACGTCATTACGGAAGCAACCTTTCTCGCGTCGCGCCAGGCGTCGAAAAAGTTATCCGTTATCTCCGCTCCCGACAATATCGCTTTGCCGTTTTTTCCGCCGTAACAAAACTCTCCGAAAGCCATCGTCATAGCCGCGGTTTTTAACTTCGCAGACGGACTTCTCACTCCCCTTGCCGTCACCGTAACCATACCTTTGGGCGTAAAAATAACGCAAAGCCTGTCTTTTTCACGGTAATCCGCCGTTCTTATGACTATGCCTTGCGTTCTTTCCATAATAGTTTCTCTCTATTCTTCGTCAGTTTTTTCTTGCTCTTTTATCGCCCGATAAAGCATATACGTCCCTGCGTGTCCGCTTTTTTCAAATGCTTTCCAGGCAAGTTCGTCTATCCTGTCTTTGCCCATTACGCTCACCCCCTTCAAATAAATTTTGCCCGTACGGGTGAGTTTTTATTCGGATTTATCCCGGCAAAGAACGTCTCTTTCCGTCAAAACGTCTTCACTTAAT
>CAJLYQ010000087.1 GCA_905210905.1 uncultured Christensenella sp.
ACACAACAGCATTCGTAAAATGCTTTTTCTTTTGGTTTTTACCACTTAATTACCCTCCTGATACAATATAATTGACCGAAAAAAGTGCGGTATTTGAATTAGCACTTTTCAAGTTCCGTTACCTAAGCTATAATGGAAGGGTAATACAGGTCTGACCATACTCTCCTTGGGCTTTTACGCCCGTCAATAAGACTGTCAGCCGTCCTTCCATTATAGCGTTCGGTTTTTGCAGGTTGGGCTTCGCGTCCGTGTAACGAATCAGATTGAATCGGTAATGGATAAGGTCGGTCGCCTTAATTACTAATTCTTTTCTTGGAGGTTACACTTATGAATGCTGTCGGTATCGACGTCTCGAAAGGCAAATCTACCGTAGCCGTCCTGCGCCCGTTCGGAGAAATCGTTGTTTCTCCGTTCGACGTATCGCACAGTCCAAAGGAACTTTCGAAGCTCGTCACACTCCTTAAAACTTTGAACGGCGATACGAAGGTTGTTATGGAATATACAGGTAATTACTATCTCCCAATAGCCCTGTTTCTCCGTAACAACGGTTTTTTCGTTTCTGTAGTCAATCCAATTTTAGTGAAAGATTACAGTACAAAATCTTTAACTGTCCGTAAAGTTAAGACCGATAAAAAAGATGCTCTTAAAATTGCTTCTTTTGCTCTCGATCGTTGGAATGAGCTTTCGCCGTTCTCCGCTCAATCCGAAGCTCGACTTTTACTTAAATCCTACAATCGCCAATACAATCAATACAACAAGCTCAAAATTATATTGAAGAATAATCTTATCGCTCTTCTCGACCAAACTTTCCCCGGCGCAAATACTTTGTTCTCTACGCCGACAAGAAAGTCCGACGGTCATGAAAAATGGGTGGATTTTGTTCTCAAATTTTCTCATTCGGAGTGTATTTCGAAAAAATCTTTCTCATTTTTCCTAAAAAGTTATCTCTCTTGGTGTAAAAAGTTCGGCTACAAATTTTCCAAAAGCAAAGCTCAAGCAGTTTACGATTTCGCGTGTAACTGTTCGCCGTCTTTATCTTTTTCAGACAGTTCAGTTTTACTTGTCTCAAATGCTATAATTCAACTCAACAGTATTAACGAAACACTTGCGTCGTTAGCATCCGAGATGAACAAGATTGCAGCCACGCTTCCCGAATACGACTCTGTTATGTCTATGTTCGGCGTGGGATCCGTTCTCGGCTCTCAACTTATTGCCGAAATCGGCGACGTTTCCCGTTTCCCAAACAAAAAAGCTCTCGTCGGTTTTGCCGGATTAGATGCTTCTCCGTTTCAATCCGGAAACTTCAATCCGCAATCTCGGTCTATTTCAAAACGCGGTTCAGCAGCCTTGCGAAAAACGCTGTTCCAAGTAATGTCCGTCGTTTTGCAACGAGCACCGACGAATAACGTAATATTCCAATTTATGGACAAGAAGCGTTCCGAAGGCAAACATTTCTATGTTTATATGACCGCTGCCGCCAACAAGTTTTTAAGAATTTATTATGCTCGCGTGACGGAGCATTTGAACCTTTTTACAACAACCACCGCTTAGCCGTTTTTATTCATATTTCAAGTCTGCGTTTTTACGGAGGCTTTTTTGTGTTACCGTTTTTTGCTTGGAAAATTTTTTCAATTTCCTTCTTCATTTCTCTTGACTTTTATTTGCAGGTCTTATTGTAATTTTCGCCTGTTTTATCTTCAAACAGGCTCTTGATATATTCGCCCGTCGTAATCTTTACGTTGGTGCGAAGTTCCGTTGAACCGATGAAAAACACCTGCCCCGTTACCGCCGAGATAATCATTCTCTGTTCGTCTGCGTTAAAACTATCGCCCGCTTTGTAAACGTCCAAAACGTCTTTCATATCCGGCGCGGACAGTTTGAATATAAAGGTATACTGCGAGTTTTTAAGAATTGCCGAAGTCTTGCTGCGGAGTTCTTCGTTCGCGTTCCAATCGGCTATATTCTGCGTTGCGGGAATAAACGAGCCGTTATATTTACGGATTCGCTTGCTCATCGAAAAGAAGAAATCCAAAGCAATAGGGAACTTTGCGTCGATAAACAAATGCGCCTCGTCAGAGATGATAAGCGTTCGCAAATTCTTTCCGCTTTTGTTTGCTTCCCTTGCGTTGATGACTTCCTGCTCAATAAAACGGAAAACAAGCAACATCTGCGCGTTGGCTACGGTGTTATTCTTGTTTGCAAACAACGACTGAAAGTTAAAGTCTATCAAATCGGCATTCACTTTCAACGTAGACGGCGCGTTCCAAATGTCCGAATATCTTCCGTTTACAAATTTTTGCAAATACAACTCCGCCGTTCGCATATCACGTAACGTCAGACCGTCCGTTTCTTCCTTGTTCTTTTCCCGTAAGACCGCCAATAAGTCGTTAAACAGCGGAAAATCCTCTGCATTAAGTCCCGTGCAGTCCGTCGTTTCATAGATTCTTTTTCTCGCATACGCTTCCACCGCAAGGTTGTTTATTAGTTCGATGACGTCGCTGTTCGCACCAACGAAAACTATCTTGAAGAAACTTTCAAGCATTTTCAGGTGCGTGTTGAACGTTACGACCGGATCTGCGGGCAAGCCGTCCTCAGTCAATATCTTGTAGATATGAAACGGGTTGATTCTGCCCTCTTTTGCGTTGCCGACGTCGATAAGATTTCCCGACAAGTTTTTCGTCAAAGTCAGATATTCGGCTTCGGGATCGAGTATAATTACCCTCGTGTCGTTCGCCCACTCGTTTGCGATAAGCGATTTTAAGAAGAACGATTTACCCGAACCCGACTTTCCTATAATCATACCGTTACTGTTCTGATACAGATTCCCGCGTTTCCACATATTGAAGATAAACGGAAAGCCGTTTGCCTTGTTCTCTCCGAGCATAATACCGCCTTCGTCCATAACGAACGTGCGAACGAACGGAAACACCGCCGCAAGCGACGAACTGTTGATACCGCGTTCATAGTTTTTAAGCGTACTCACAGGCGAAATTGCCGACGATTTGAAACCTTCTATCTGCAAGCCGTAAAGGTTGGACGGCTTGAAATTTCCCGTCATAATACTTCTTCTTACAGCCTTTTTGTAGTTATCATCATCGAGATAGTTATACGCCGTGATAGTAAGCGTAACGTCGAGAAGCGACTCGTTTTCCGTTTGCAGACTGTCTAAAAGTGCGTTCATCGTTTCTCTGTGGGTTTCCGCGCTGTTCGCTTCGCTTGCCTTTTCGGAAAGAATTTGTTTCGTTTCCATTTCGCCGATACACTTGTCGATACGTTTTATAGCCTTGAATTTATCCACGGGTTTAACGTGCAGAACCACTTTCGTGTTCGGTATATTAAACACGTCCGCGCCCCAAGCGTTACGAACTCGTAACGGATAATCCGCAATAGCAAATACCGCCGCTTGCGTTCCGTCAACCGTATAACTGTTGGCTCTGAACTCAATCTTTTTCGGTTTTACCCACGCTATAAGTCGATTATCTTCGATTTCTTTTATTTCTCGTTCGTCGAAGTTACGCGAAAAACTGTATTTCAGGAATATCGCCGTTT
>CAJLYQ010000088.1 GCA_905210905.1 uncultured Christensenella sp.
GATAACGGGGATTACAGTCGACGCGAAGCCGGCGCAAGTTCCCGCCCGCCCACCCGTACTTTGCGCCGGTTGTCCGCACAGAGGGGTGTTTTACACGTTGAAAAAACTTAATCTCACGGTTATGGGAGATATAGGTTGTTATACTTTGGGGGCGATACCGCCGCTCGGGGCGATCGACGCTACGGTTTGTATGGGCGCGAGCATAGGAATGGCGATAGGCGCGGACAAAGCCGACCCGAAGGCGCACGAGCACACGGTTGCGGTAATCGGCGATTCGACGTTTATTCACAGCGGAATTACCGGACTTATCGACGCGGTTTATAACAAAGCGAACGTGACGGTAATAATTCTCGACAACCGCACCACGGGAATGACCGGGCATCAGAACAACCCGGCAAACGGCAAGACGATACGAAACGAAGAAACGAAAGAACTCGATCTGGAAACCGTCTGCAAAGCGGTGGGAGCGGATTCGGTGGTTACCGTCGATCCGTACGAACTGGAAACATTTAAGCAAACGGTCAAGGAAGAACTTGCCCGCGACGGAGTTTCGGTAATAATAAGCAAGCGTCCTTGCGTGCTGCTTACGAAGAAACTTTACGAAGGGTTTGTCGTGAGCGACTGCAGGAACTGCAAAGCGTGTATGAAACTCGGTTGCCCTGCGATAAGCAGTACGGAAAGCGGAGTAAAAATCGACGTATCTCTTTGCACGGAATGCGGACTTTGTCAAAAGGTTTGTCGTTTCGGCGCGATAAAGAGAAGGGAGGATGAATAGTTATGGATATACTTATAGCGGGCGTAGGCGGACAAGGAACGCTTCTTGCGAGCAGAGTTTTGGGGTGTTACGCTTTAGACAACGGTTTGGATTGCAAACTCAGTGAAGTACACGGAATGAGTCAGAGAGGGGGCAGCGTAATTACCTTTGTAAGGCTGGGCAAGGACATTTATTCTCCGATAATCGAAGCGGGCGGAGCGGACGTAGTGATCGCGTTTGAAAAACTCGAAGCCTTGCGCTACGCTCATTATCTGAAAAAAGGCGGAATGATGCTTTATTCGGTGCAGGAAATTATGCCGATGCCGGTTGTTACCGGAGCGTGCGGATATCCGGACGATATCGAGCAAAGACTGCCCGAAAACAGGTTTGCCGTAGACGCGCTCGGTCTTGCGGAAAAAGCGGGCAACAGCAAAGCGGCGAACTCGGTTATGATAGGCGCGTTTACGAAAATAATGAAACTTGACAAAGACAAGATGAAAGCCGCCTTAATGGCGTCCATACCGCAAAAACTTACCGAAATAAACGACAAAGCGTTCGAGTACGGCTATGCCGCGGAACAGTAACGGAAAAAACGATATGAGAAAAAGCGAAGAAAAAACCACCGTAAAGAAAGAGAAGTCGGCAGGGAAAAAACTAACCAAAAAGGCGATAGCGTTAATCGTGGTCGGGTCGGTGCTCGTTGCGATAGTCGCGGTTGCACTGGGGTTGTGGTTCGGGATTTATGCCGACAGGAAGTACGATTTTGACCTTAAAAAGTATTTGTCGGAAGCGCAACTCGTGTGGAGCGACGAATTCGACGGCGCGGAGATAGATTCGACGAAGTGGCTTGTCGAAGGGCAAGGGCACGAAAACAACCGTATTCCGCGTCGCGGCGGATACTGGACGACGGACGCGGTTTCCGTGTCGGACGGCTTTGCTACGATAAGCACTTATAAGGGCGAAGACGGGTTTTATTATACCGGAGCGCTTAATTCGCAACATAAGTATGAATCGAAGTATGGGTACTATGAAATAAGATGTAAGTTACCCAAAGCCTATGGTATTTGGTCGGCGTTTTGGCTTATGCCGATAGGCGACGAGTTTGAAGAAGGCAACGGAGACGGCAAAACCGCAGGCAACGAGATAGACGTTTTCGAAGCGCCTGCGTATCCGAGAGAGAAAGTTCAGCAGACGGTTCATATCGGCGGCTACGGCGCAGGGCAGCGCACGGTCACCAACGTTAAGTGGCTGGTTAACGAACTCGGAGATTTATACGACGATTTTCATACCTACGGGGTGTACTGGAACGAAGATATTTACATTTTTTACGTTGACGGCGAAGTCGTGTGGAAGACGGACGTAAGCGGACACGTTTCTTCGATAGACGAATATATGATTATATCCACCGAAATCGGCGGGAAAGTAGGCAAGGACGGAATACCGAAGACTGCGGTCGCGTGGGGAAATCCTACGATGTTCAAAAACCCGGATACCGAACTTAACGACTGGTCGAAGTCTGCGGAGTTCGTAATCGACTACGTAAGGCATTACAAATAGACGTTCAGGAAATCGAGCGGAAAAAGTCGATAATTAAGAACAAGAGCGAACGGCGGTTAAACGCCATAGGTTCGATACCGAAGGAAAAGGCGATACGCAATCCGTACGTTGCGACGAATAAAAACAGTGTGATGATTGCCAAAACGAGTGCGACTTTCGACTTTGCGAACGTAGGGGAAACCGCTCCTACGGCGAAGAAAACCGCGACAAACGGCAGAGTGAAAACGAGCGGATGCATACAGAACGCCGTGACTATATCTCCGCGTAAAAGGGAAAGAACCGCACGGGTCATACCGCAACTCGGACAAGGAATGCCAAATACGAGATTTATCGGGCAAGCGTGACCGAAGAGAAGGGTAAAAGAAACGCTGTAAACGGCAAAAGCGAACAGAAAAATAAGCGTCGCAAGACGCTTTTTCTTTTTTGACGGCGAAACGGTGAGTTTCGCCGTATATTCGGTTTTAATCTTAGAGCGCGTCGGCAATTCTGTTAATATCGTCTTGCATAAGCGCCATACTTACGATACCGAGTCCGAAGATATCGAGAACGAGATAGAGCCACGGCTCGTTGCCGCGACGAACGCCTTTATCCGAGCAGATGAGTTCGAGGCGTTGACCTTCTTTGTAGAACCAGTAGAGCGTGTAGATGCCGCAGGTTAAAAAACTGAACAGAATGACGAGACCGCCGCTGCGGCAAGCGCCGTCGCTTTTCTCGCCGAGAGTTGCTTCGATGTCGTTGGATACGGAAGCAATCCAGTAAAGGGAATAAATTCCGCACGTTACGATAGAAAGAATGATTA
>CAJLYQ010000089.1 GCA_905210905.1 uncultured Christensenella sp.
AGGTGTATTAAAGACCAGCAAGCATATTGAAGAGGCAATGAAACAGTATGAGTTTTTGACAGGAAGGAAGCTAAAAAATAGTACAAAAATTAATCTTTTTATTCATGTGGGCTGCTTGACAGAACGTTTGATTCGTAATTCGGCAATTGAAGATTATCCAGAGAAAGATAAGTTTCAAAAAATTCACAAAAAGGAAATTCGTCAGATACAGGCAGCGTTTAGTGTGATTGAAAAGACTTATAGTGTGAAAATTCCAATTTCTGAAATTGGTTATATTTATGATATTTTAGCGGGAATATGAGGTTTTTCGAGGAAAATTAAATATTTTGACAAAAGCATGACACTAAGTTGGCATGCTTTTTGTTTTATATAAAGAGCCGAGTAAAAACAAAACGAGTTTTATTCCTTTATTCATTCTAAAACGTTTAACGCTCCCGGGTTGACAAAGTTTATTTGATAGATTATAATGCTTTTCAGAAAGTGGAATATGAACTTGCCTTATTAAGTTCTCACGCAGTGGACAATCGTCTTATGCAGTTCACTTTCTTTTTTATGTCTGTTTGTAGATTTTTTATATCGTTTAATCAATATTCTCGAAGTTTCGCCGGAAGAAATATTATGTTGCAAAATCGTATAGATTTTCGTTGACTTACAGTGCTACAAATTTTTACTTAACGTTTTCATTGTATTTATTTTACGATTTACTCGTCAACCTTTTTTTCGTGTTTATCGTTTGTTTTGGATAATATTGTTTTTGTGGCAAAAACGGGAACGAGTGACGTTTCGGGCGAGCGGTTTTTAATTTTTTTGTAACCTTTTCTTCTTTCGTTCGTCTTATAAGCGAAAGGCCTTAAAAAAACACTTACTAATAGTTTGCAAAAGGAGAATTAAAAATGACAACGAAAAAGAAGAAGGGTATAATTATAATGATTGCGGCAGTTATTGTCGTCGTGGCGGCTGTGTTCGTTGCGTGCGACAAGCAGAGCGTTAACGTGACGGAAGAGCAGGCGGCGAAAATTGCGTTTGCAAATCTCGGAGTCAGCGAGCGAGTTGCGGAAGACGTCGTTATCACTCCGACCGTGAAAGCCGGGCAAAACTGTTACAAAGTGGAGTTTTCGATCGGCAACGTGAAATACTCGTACCGTATTAACCCCGACGACGGCAGTATTCTCGGACTTTCCGTCAACGATCAGGCGGTGGACAGCGAAAACAAGCCTTTTGCGCCCGAAAACCCGAAAGCGAACTACATCGGTGCGGACAGGGCGAAAGAAATCGTTTTTAACGAAGTCGGTTGCAGCGAAAACGAAGCGACCGCGCTGGAAGTCGAATTCGACTTCGACGACGGAAAATATCTGTATGAAATTCAGTTCGTTTACAACGGCAAAGAATACGAATACGAACTCGTTGCGGAAACGGGCGAAATATACAAAGTCGAGATCGACGACGTAACCGTCGTAGTGCCGTCGGAAGAAAGCGGAAGTTACCTTACGGCCGGGCAGGCTAAAGAAATAGCCTTTGCGGACAGCGGAATAAACGAAGCGGACGCGGTTTTGAAAAAGGTTAAGTTCGAAAGAGATCACGGAACGTGCGTTTACGAAGTCGAGTTCGTCGTGAACCGAACCGAATACGAATACGAGATCAACGCGATAAGCGGAGCGATTATCAAGAAGGAAATCGAAGGCGAGAAAGAAACCGATATTCCGACGGGCGACGGATACGTCGGGGCGGAAACCGCGATGAACACCGCTATAGCGCACTCGGGCGCGGACGCAACCGCCGTCACCGAAAAGAACGTTAAACTAAAAATAGAAAACGGCGTGTACGTTTACGAAGTCGAGTTCAAGCAAGGCGGTTTCGAATACGAATATTTAATCGACGCGAAAAGCGGCAACGTAGTTTCGGTCGAGAAGGAGTTAGACGATTAAACACTATGAAAAGCGACGTAATAGAGGAGTTGTTCGTAAGATATTATAACGACGCGCTATTATACGCTTTGTCTTTGACAAGGAACAAATCGCTTGCGGAAGACGTAGTGTCCACGGCGTTTTACAAGGCGTTGCGCGGCGGCGACGGCGAAATAAAAAACTTCAAACCGTGGCTTATACGGGTATGCCGAAACGTGAGTTTTGACATACTGAAACGCAGAAAAAGGATTACCGAACTGCCGGATAACGTTATAGACGAGAGCGAAACCGCGGTGGAACAAATCATTCGCGACGAAAGGTACAAAGCGTTGTATAAAGCGATAGAACTTTTGCCGGAAACGCAAAAAGAAACGGTGTTGCTGTTTTACTTCGAAGATATAAGCATAAAAGACGTCGCTCTGGTTACGGGCAAAACGGAAGACAACGTCAAAGTGCTTCTTTACAGGGCAAGAGAGAATCTGAAAAAAATAATGGAGAAGAAAGAATGAGTTTTGAAAAGATCTATGAAAAATACACCTTAGGCACGGCGACCGAAGAAGAAAAAAAATTCGTCGAAGAAGAGATTGCAAAGGCAAGAAAACTTAGCGAAATCATCGACGAAAAGAAAACGGACGGGGCAATTCTTGCCGACGCGGACGTTGCGACAATCAAAAAAGCGCGCAAAAGACACTCCGTTAAGTTCGCGTTAAAAGCGCTCGCAATATCCTTAGCGGTAGCTGTGACGGCGGTCGGGGCGGTCTGCGGCGGAGTATTCGGCACGGCTATGAGTTCCGCTAAGAAAAATGCGAAAATATCCCTGAGCGATGCGGAAAAAACAGCCCTTGCGTATTATGCGAAAAACTACACGCACTCCGCTGCTAAAGGCGAACCATTCGTTAAAGACAGCGAAAAAGACGTCGAATTTACCAAACCGCTGAAAAATTCTTTCTATTCCTATAAAGTGGAAATCGACCAACCGGGCGGATACGAAATAGAATTCGAAATCGATTCCCGTACCGGCGAAATTAAAGTCATCGACTGGGATTAACATTGTATCGCAACGCCGAAAAAACTATATCGATAACCAAAAAAAGTTCGGTCCGTACCGAACTTTTTTTAGGTAACTTTTTGAGTAAT
>CAJLYQ010000090.1 GCA_905210905.1 uncultured Christensenella sp.
CACCCGCCCGCCCGATAGGGTGAAGAGTGAAAGGGGAATAGTTATGTTTAACTTTTCCTATTAAAAAAGCGGTTACCCATTATCGTGCGATAAACTTATACGCGTAATGCACTTAATGAGTAAAGGGATGCAACGTCCCACGTTGCCGTTCCACGTTGTTAGTAGCAGGTGTTTTCCATAAAGCGGCGGAAGAACTGAGTGGCTCTTCTTAAACTTTCGATTTCGCAGCGTTCGTTAAGTCCGTGGATACGTTTTTGGTCGTCTATAGTGACTTCGAACGGGGTAAAGCGGTAGACGTTGTCGCATATCGGATAGTAGTGTTTTGCGTCGGTTGCGGCAATGAAGGGGAATGGTGCGGCGACGAAACCCGAGAAGACTTCTTCGATCGAGCGAGAGAGCGTAGCGTACACGTCCGAACCTTTGGTTTTGCTTATCGGCGTAGGGTCGAATCCGTAGCCGTAGTTTTCCACTTTAACTTCGTTGCCGACTACTTTTTGAATATATTCTTTTACTTGATCGGCGGTTTGTCCGATGTTAATACGAGTGTTTACAATCGCCGTCGCTTTTACCGGAATTACGTTGGGCGCGTCCGAACCTTTCATTTGCGTGAACGCAAAAGTAGTACGGAAAAGGCTGTTCATAATAGGGTTAATTGCGGCAAGGACACGTTTAAGCAAGGGGGAGAAAATATCCCTGTTGGCGAAAACAAAGCGGTGAATAGGGTCCATATAAGGCATAAGAGAGAAGAACATTTCTCTTGCGGGCTTAGACCAGTACGATCTCATAGGGGTGCGGCGCAGATCGTGTATGGCGTCCGCTATGATGTCGACCGAACTCTTTTTCTTCGGGTTCGACGCGTGCCCGCCGTCTTTTTCGGCGGTGAGAATGAAGTCGGCATAACCTTTTTCGCAAGTACCGATTAAAGCGAGTTTTCCTTTTATTCCCAGTATTTTTCCGTCGAAGATCGTGCCGCCTTCGTCGAGAACGTAAGCAAATCTTACGCCTTTTTCTTTGAGGTAAGCGACTATGTTGCGCGCGCCGTTTTTGCCGGTCGCTTCTTCGTCGTGTCCGAAACAAAAATAAATCGTTCTGACGGGTTCTTTCCCTTCGCGTAAAATGAGTTCAAGTCCGAAAAGGGCGGTTATCATTTGGCTTTTCATATCCTGACTGCCCCTGCCGTAGACGTATCCGTCTTTTATTTCACCCGAAAACGGATCCACTTCCCAACCGTCTTTCGTTGCGGGAACGACGTCCTGATGCGCCAAAAAGCAAGCGGGGAGAAGCGCTTCGTCCGTTCCGTTTACTTTAATAATCAAACTGTAATCGTTGATCGTGGTTACTTCCGCGCGTGCGAAAATCAAAGGGAACGACTTTTTCAAAAACTCGTGATAAGTAAGAAAACTGCTTTCGTCGTCGCCTTCGTTGTATTTGGTAACGGTAGGAACCTGAACGGCTTTTGACAAAACGTCCGCTATTTCGTCTACGTCCACGTCCTTAGGCTGAAAGTCGAACGACGGCTTTTTCTTCCAGAAATACATCGTTCTGATTATCATAAATAGGATCAGCGCGCCCAGTGCGGCTAAAATCCCGTAAAGTATGTATAGTCCCATTTGTTTCTCCTCTAAGAAAGATTTTTTTTGGTTTTTAGTTTAATTTTGCCGAAAATTGGATAAAAAATCGAATTACCCTTGTCTTGCGGCAGCATTTTAACACCTGCCGCCGTAATAATTATCATTTGCAAAAACTCTTGCGGCGTGAAAAACGCAATGTCGAGCAGAGAAATCGCCTGTATCATAATCAGAACGAACGCAAGCGCGGATACGGAGTTCCTTTTTGTCGCAAACATCGTCCGATATTGATGGATAAAGTACGGAATAAAACAAATCGTGCCGAAAATACCCGTAGAACAAAGCATTTGTACGACGGTGTTGTGGTACCAGTACGGCGTATAGGGAGTGTTCGTCGGATTAAGAGCGGTTCTGCCGCCGAGATCGTAATCGAACCCTACGCCGAAAATCGGATGTGCGGCGAAGCGTTCCAGACCGATTTTCCATAGGTCAAACCGTCCGCTCGAGTTGAAACCGTTTTTGGTGATCGTGGCAAAAAGTTTGGTTATTCTTTCGCCGATAGCGCCAAGCCCAATCATCGAAATTCCTACGAGCATCGCAAGGCAACAAACCCACGGAATTTTGTTTTCGAGTTTCGGGAAAAAGGAGATAAGACAAGCCACGGAAAGTATCAAGGCGACGAGTAAAACCGCGCGCGAACTCGTGATAAGTATGCAAATTCCGAGAAAGAACGCAAAAAACAGCCAAAGCGGCGAGCCTTTTTTGTTGCGCACGGAAAGCCATACAGCAAGGGGTATGCTGCGCGAGATAATGTTGGCAAGATAGTTGGGGTGCCCGTACCCGGTGTCGATGGCGTACTTGTTTTTTATCGCGCCTATCGGATCGCCAGTGCGGAAAATTACGGTAAACATCTGCACCGCGGCAAGCACGCTTGCTGCGATAATCGTCGAGATAACGATTTTAACAAGCCGTTCTTTTCCGTCTTTTCCGAATGATCCCACGACAAAGAACCCGGCAAAAGCGAAAGCCAAACCGCACCCCACGCAAATAAGCGCAGGATAAAGCGACCTGTTCGGTATTGTTACGCCGCCGAGCGCAATCGCTATCCCGGCAAAAAACAAAGCCGACGGAAAGCCTTTAACTTTCCCGTAGTTTTCAAACGGACGAAACCGTACAAGATGAACGATAAATCCGATTATGACAAAACTAAATCCGATAATGTAAAAAAGATAACCGTTCGCCGCGCTCATTCTTCCCGAAAAAAATTGCGGAACGAAAAATGCAAACGGTACGGCCGGCGTAAGATCACGGCAAAAAGCAAGAATAAATCCGCATAAAACGAGCACCGCAAAAACGCCGTAAACTCCGACGTCAAAGAACCAGGTAAGATAAACGAACGCCGAAAGAAGAACTATATACCATACGGAATACAGAAAAGGAATTTCCTTATA
>CAJLYQ010000091.1 GCA_905210905.1 uncultured Christensenella sp.
TTTGTGCGCACAAAACGCAGTGACTGCGTCAAACGCCCGTGTAACGTGTGGTCGGATAACATCACGTTTGGTCGGAACTCATCGTTTATTCTGATATCTTACCGTATTGAAATCGTTTCCCCACTATGTTATACTTATAACACAAACACCTTAGGGAGAGCGGAATGAAAAAGGCAATCAACAAAAAAGCACTCGTTATATCCATAATTTCTCTTGCCGTCGCCGTGGTTATTGCGGCGGTTGCATGGCTGAGTTGTTATTTTTATTACAGACCGTCGTATCTTAAATCGGAAAAAACGTTCGATATAAAAAGCGCGCCGATTACCGACGAAATAACGGTAATGAGTTATAACCTGCGTTATCTGAGCGCAAAAGACTGCCTTAAAAAGAGTTGGTTTTATCGTGCGGATTTGGTTATCGACATAATAAGCGAAGAAAAACCCGACCTTATCGGATTTCAGGAAGTTACGACCACGCACACAAAGTACCTTACCGAGCATCTTTCGGGGTACGAGTTTCATATAGAATACCGTGAAAAATCGCCCGGCAAAGAAGCGACCGCTATCGCTTACCGCGCGGACAGGTTCGCCCTTAAAAGCGAAGGGCATTTCTGGCTTAGCGACACTCCGGAAAAAATGAGCAAATACTCGTATTCGGGCAACTACCGCGACGCAAACTACGTTGTTCTCGTCGACAAAACCACTGACAAAGAATTCGTCTATTACAACACTCACCTCGACTCGAAAAGCGCGTTGGCTCGCGAAAAAGGAATGGGCGTAATTCTCGAACAAATGAAGAAAACGAACTCTCTTCCCACTATTCTGACGGGGGATATGAACGACTTTGCGGAGTCGAATATGTACGAAAAGGCGAAAGACGGCGGACTTAACGACGCCTACGCCCTTGCGAAAACCCGTTACGAAGGCAACGGTTCGACCTGGACGGATTACGGAAGCGTTACTTTGCCACGCATAGATTTTTGTTTCCTTTCCGCCGGTATCGCGGTAAGCGACTACAAAGTCAACGACCGACTGATCGACGGAGCATATCCGAGCGACCACTTCCCCGTTATCGTAAAAATCAAACTTTAATCCTATCGTTTCACGAAAAAGGGCGACAATCCGTCGCTCTTTTTTTCGTTTTTTTCACCGTTTTTGCCGACTGTTTTTCTTTACATTTATAAAACAAAAGAATATAATTGCTAACTGTAAAAAGATATGAAAGATATGAACAAAGATTTAACGGTCGGCAACCCGGGAAAGGTATTGCTTAAATTTTGTCTTCCCTTGCTCGGCAGTATGGTTTTTCAGCAACTGTACAACCTTGCCGACAGTTTCGTTGCGGGAAAATTCATCGGCGAAACCGCTCTCGCCGCCGTCGGAAACAGTTACGAAATCACGCTTTTGTTCCTTGCTTTCGCGTTCGGCTGTAATATCGGTTGCTCGGTTATCGTAGGTCAACTTTTCGGCGCGGGGCGCATAAAAGAGATGAAAACGGCGGTTTATACGACATTTATCGCAATGTCCGTCCTTTGCGCAATCCTTATGGTAATAGGACTGGTTTGCTGCATTTCCATATTAAAAATCATCAACACCCCGGATTCCCTCGTCGATCCGAGCGCGCTGTACCTGAAAATTTACGTTTACGGACTGCCGTTCGTGTTTCTCTACAACGTTTCCACAGGTATTTTTTCCGCTCTCGGCGACTCGTTTACTCCGTTTTGTTTCCTTGCCGCGTCTTCTCTAAGCAACATCGGCGCGGATATACTTTTCGTAACCGTATTCAAAATGGGTATCGCCGGCGTGGCGTGGGCAACGTTCATTTGTCAGGGCGTGAGTTGCGTTCTTGCGGTGGCGTTCCTTATAGTAAGACTGAAAAAAATGAAAACCGAGGGCAAAACCAAACTGTTTTCCTGGAAAATATTCGGCAAAATTTCCATCGTCGCCATTCCGAGCATTCTGCAACAAAGTTTTATCTCCGTCGGAAACATCATTATTCAAGGCGTGGTAAACGCTTTCGGCGAAAGCGTAATCGCAGGGTACTCCGGCGCAATCAAAATAAACAGTCTGGTTATTTCTTCGCTCGTCACTATGAGCAACGGTATTTCTTCTTTCTCTTCGCAAAACCTGGGCGCGAACAAACCCAAACGTATTTCCAAAGGGCTCAAAGCAGGCGTGATTATATCACTGATAATAGCCGTTCCTCTCGCTCTCGTCTACGTCTTCGCCGGCAAATATCTTCTTCTTGCCTTTCTCGAACACCCCACGGGCGAAGCAATGAAAGTCTGTTCTCGCTTCCTCTTGTTCGTCGCGCCGTTCTACCCGGTCGTAGCGATAAAAGTTATCGCCGACGGATCGATGCGCGGAATGGGCAAAATGCTGCCTTTCGCGACCACGACTTTCGTCGATTTAATTCTGAGAGTAGTCGCCGCAGTCGTTTTGGCAAAACCTATGGGTACGGACGGAATATGGGTGTCCTGGCCGATAGGTTGGGGCGTTTCCACCGTTCTTAGTATAGTTTTGTACGTTCTCGTAATGAAAAAAATAAATAAATCGGCAAAAACCGCCGAAGAA
>CAJLYQ010000092.1 GCA_905210905.1 uncultured Christensenella sp.
CTAAAAGAACCATATTGTCAATACGCCTTTAAGGAAAACGCATAAAAAAACGAGCGTTTCCGCTCGCCTTAATCGGATTTTGCCGTTATATCAGTCTTCGTAAACGATTTTCCTTAAACCTTCGGGGTCTTTTATCGTAACGAGATCTTTCCGAAACTCGAACAAACCCTGTTCTCTCATATTTATCATTTCTCTGCTCATACTCGGCCTGCTCACGTTAAGATACTTCGCCATACCGTTTCTGTCCACGCCGAGTCGGACTTCTCTCGTCCCTTGTTCGACGTACTTCTCGTAAACGAACTTAGCGATTTTTTTGCGCATACCCTTTATCGTTATAAAGTCGTTGTTGCATTTCAGATCGCGATAGCCGTCGCACAGGTATCTGACGAGATTCGCGATAAATTTGTTTTTGCACGGACAATCCGCGTCGCCGAGTTCTTTTACGCTCGCTCCGTCGACGTATAAAAGGCACGCCTCGGTTGCGGCGGTGATAAAGGTTTCAGACTTGTTGTCCGTAGCGAAGCAATAAGGAAGTCCGAACATATCTCCGTCCACCTTAGAACTTACCACCACTCTGTCGCCGCTCGGACGAACGGTAAATTCCACGAGGTTACCTTCCAGAATTACGCATATTTCGTCTATTTCTTCGTTGGGTCTTAAAATTATATCCCTAGGCGATTTCTTCTCCACCCTCGCCGCAAGGCAGTCGAAAAGCGTTTCTATTTCCTTGTCGGTAAGCCCGTTAAACAACGGATTTTTCTTGATTTGTTTGAAAAACTTCATTATCTTTATTTCCCTTTTTGTAACATTTGCTACAAAATATTATACCCGACAGGGAAAAGTTGTCAAGTTATTGTTGATAATTGTTTCGCCGTTTGGTATAATTAACGCAAAAAGAAAAAACGGAGAAAAACAAATGATCGTCGGAAACAATCTCGAATATTATCTTCAGAAACTCAACTCGTCGAATTTGATAAATTGTACTCGCGCGGTATCGGACGTACTGAGAGAAAGCGCGCTGGACGCCGACCTGCTCTGTTTTATCAATCTTCACGCAAAAAACGTTTCTCTCAAAGAGCAACTTACCCTGTATGCCAAAACGAAAAAATTCTCTCCCGATCCGAGAGTTTCGCTCCCCTTTATTTACAGCGTGCTTTATCTCGTCGACTCGGGCAAACTTTCCGCGGAAGACTTAATCAGCAGCGTGTATCCGGGGTTCGACGCATTCGATTCCTACCCTCTTTTCTTCGGAACGCTCGGCACGGAAATTAAGTCGGCGATAGAACTTGCGGATCTGAAACAGCCTGTTTTGGATATCCAAAACGGCGAAGATACTTCGCTTGACGAATTCGACGCGTTCTTAGCGAAAATCGAAGAAAGCGACGTTGACGAAAAGGATAAAAAGAATCTTAGCGATTTCGTAGTCGCGTTGCAAAACAGTCTTGACGGCGACGACGATGCACTCACGAAAAGTCTTTATTACGGACTTTTGAGCGTTGCTAAAAAGAGCGGAATAAGCGAAGAAACTCTCAGCGGAATCAAGTCCAGACTTCTCGAAAAGGGGGTCGCCGAATAGACTATGCAATTCGGTACAGTTGCGCTTAACGTCGCCGTAATGCTCGCGTACGCCGTACCCGGGTTTATTTTCATTAAAACTAAATTCCTTAATCAGGACTCGATAAAGGCTTTGGCAAAGGTGCTTTTGTATTTCTGCCAGCCGTGTTTATCTTTATATTCTTTTCAAAAAGCGACTTACACGAAAGAACTTTTTGTCAATATGCTGATTTTTCTTGCGTTGAGTTTCGCTTTACAACTTTCTTTTATATTGATTTTATCGATTATTTTTCGCAAAAAGAAAGATGAGGCGCGTTTTCGGATCGCAACGATTGCGCCGGTTCTCGGCAACGTCGGTTTTTTCGGGATACCGCTTATCGAGGCGTTGCTCCCCGACAATCCCGAGGCAATCGCGTACGCCGCAACGTTTATCATTGCGCTTAACGTTACCGCCTGGACGGTCGGCGCGTACATTATTACCGGCGATAAAAGTTATATAAGACCTAAAAAAATATTATTAAATCCGCCCGTTTTGACGCTTTTCGTATCTCTTCCGTTATTTTTTACGAAAACGGTTCTGCCTCCGATACTCCTTAATTTCGTTACAGTACCGGCGAAATTCACCACTCCGCTTTGTATGATTATACTGGGTATGAGATTTGCGTCGGCGGATATGAAAAAACTTTTTACCGAACCCACGGTTTACGTTTCCACGGTAATAAAACTCGTAATCTTTCCGCTTGCGGCTTTTCTCGTCACGCACTGGCTGCCTATCGACAACGTAATGAAAGTCACGATTTATATCCTTTGCTGTTGTCCGTCCGCTTCCGTTATCCTTTCGCTCAGCGAAATCCGCGACACCGGCGGTCAGATCTACGCCGCAAACACCATTCTTATGACTGCAATTTTTTGCATAATAACCATTCCTTTACTTCTTTTGCTCGCTTAGCAACGGCAACGCAGCGCGGCAACGTGGGACGTTGCATCCCTGTATCGCA
>CAJLYQ010000093.1 GCA_905210905.1 uncultured Christensenella sp.
AACGGTTAAACAGCCCGTCTATGCGGTTTTGCCACTTAACGGCTTCTTCGTCGTCGAATTCTTCGGGTATGTTTCTCGCAAGCGCGTTCGCCTTATCCGATTTACTCATAATGCCGGCAACCTGCAACAAAACGCCCAAACGTTTTCTTCCCAACCAACCTTTTTTCATCATAACGCCGAACGGCATCTTAACGCCTTCACCGCCTACGCCGTTGGCGAGCATTTCTTCATCGATAACGCCCGATTCAAACAAAAAGTCAACGTTTTCCGCCGCAGTGGACAACAACCACCTTTTAAGTAAATCAACACCCGTAAAAGCGGCGTATTTTTTGAAAAACGCAACCTGATAATGCCAAAGATTTTTCACTCCGCAATCGTCGCTGCGTTTCAAAACGTCGGCAAGCATCTTTCCGCAATCAAGACTGCACGCTATTCCCGACCCCATCATCGGTATAGTCATAAACGCCGAATCGCCGCACAAAACGTACCCGTCGGCAACCATTCTCGATATCGGATATCTTACGGGAATTATCGAAACGAACCCCGCCTTAACGAGTTCTTCCCCGATAATCGGATTGTCTTTTTTAAGTTCGTTCAATGCGTCGCTTATCTCTTCTTCCGTAATGCCGCCTATCCTGCCGATAAGCACGTCGGCGGTTCCTTCGTGGTATATGCACCAACTGATCCCTTCTTTCTTTCCGTGTCTTAGGTACGCCTTATTCGTCATTTCGGGCGCCTTAACTCCGTCTTTTGCCTTAAAAAATCCTCTGTATGCGTAAAACAGTTCGGTTTTGTCGGGCATACGTTGAATCATCGTTTCTTCAGGAAGAGAGGCGCGGAAAGTGCTGAGTGCGCCGCTGCAATCGACTACGAGATCGCAAAAAATCTTTTCTTCGCCCACCGTTACGCCGACTACTTTCTTCCCTTCGACGATTAAAGAATTTACTTCCGTACGATACTTTATTGTCGCCTTGTTGCAGGCAAGTCCGTAAAGATAATCGTTAAGCGGACGACGATAAACGGATATGTCTTCGCTTTGCGCTCCGCCGTGTACGGTTATTTTTACCGTTTCCGAGGGATTAACGAACGTCCAGTCCTTTTTCTTAAAATACGTTCTTTCGGGCGGAAGGGGTATTCCGACAGTGGAAAAAATCGTCGGATCAACGTCGTCCGTCCAGTCGAACGCAACTTCGTTTTGCGCTTTTTTCTCAAAAAGGGTCACCTGAAAACCCACGTCCGCAAGGCATCTTGCCATATTAAGTCCGCTTTGATTTCCGCCGATAATTACGGCTGTTTTCATAATCTTCTCTCCGGAAAAATTTTCTATAATTTTATCATATACCTAAAAAAATGTCAATACCGACTGTGTTAAAACGCACCGAACCGATCGTATCTTGCGGAAACGAGTTTATCCTTGTCGATTTCGGATAACGACTTTATTTCTCGATAAATCAGATCTTTTACGTCTTTGAAAAACTTTGCTTTTTCGTCGATATTACTAAAATCGGACGGTTCTTTTATTATGCCGTCTATTACGTTAAATTTGAGTAATTCCGTCGCAATCGGTTTAAGCATTTCCGCAGCCAAAGGCGCTTTTTTTACGTCTTTATATAGTATTTCGGCGCAAGACTCGGGGGTGATAACCGAATAATAAGCGTTTTCCGTCATAAAAACTTTGTCGGCGGTCGCAAAAGCAAGCGCGCCGCCGCTGCCGCCCTCGCCGATCACCACGGAGATGACCGGCGTGCGCAGACCCATCATTTCCAGAATGTTCTCGGCGATGGCCTCGCCCTGGCCCCGTGCCTCGGCCTCCAGGCCGGGATAGGCCCCGGAGGTATCGATAAAGGTGATAATCGGGCGGCGGAACTTCTCCGCCTGCTTCATAAGACGGAGCGCCTTTCTGTATCCGTCCGGGGAGGGCATGGAGAAATTCCTGTCCAGATTCTCCTTTGTAGTTTTTCCCTTTGCCTGAGCGATCACTGTCACCGGCATTCCATGGAAGTGAGCGATGCCGCCTACGATCGCGTGGTCGTCTTTAAAATATCTGTCTCCGTGGAATTCCATAAAATCATCAAACAGCGCGTGAATGTAATCCAGTGCCACCGGACGGGCTGCGCTTCTGGAAAGCTGCACCGTATCCCAGGCATTTTTTCCACTCTTTTTCTGTTTTTCCAGATAGT
>CAJLYQ010000094.1 GCA_905210905.1 uncultured Christensenella sp.
CAAAACGACCGCTTTTGCCGTATTTAGGGGAAAAGGGGGACGAACGCTCCGTGTGGGGGTGCGCAAGTTTGCCGCAAGGCAAACCTGACGAGGTGAGAGCGACTTAAAAACAGGAAAAAAACATAAGCACGAAGATACTTAATTAAAGAGAAAAAATAGAACGAGTTATATCTCTGCTTCCGCCAAATACGGCATAAAGCGGTCAAAACGACCGCTTTTGCCGTATTTAGGGGAAAAGGGGGACGAACGCTCCGTGTGAGGGTGCGCAAGTTTGCCGAAGTTTCTGTAACATTATGCAATTTTTAAGGATAAAACAAGTTTTTAAGAAGATACTTTTGAAAAAGGGGTCTGTGGGAATAAAAAGAACGGGACGAAATGATAAAAAACGTGAAGATAAAAGAACTATGGCACGACGGGTTTTTCTCGATAATCACTGCTTTTTCTTTTGCCGTGTATAACGGTTATCTCGGTTTGGCGAAAAACTACTATTTCGGATTTTCAGTTGCCGTTTATTACTTACTTCTTTGCTCGGTGCGTGGAGTTTCTTACGTCGCTCTAAAAAAAGAAAAACAATATCCCGATGAGAATTTTGACCGATATTACGTCGTTTCCGCAGTGTTGCTTTTACTCGTCAATATTTTCCTTATCGGTCCGATGATTTTAATGGTTTTTCAAAAACGCGTGGTTTCCTTAGGCTCCGTTCCTGTCGTCGCGGTTGCTACGTACACGCTTATTAAAATAATTCTTGCGACAAGAAACTATCGCAAAAGCGTGGCTTGCTCGCTAAAACAATCATACGCAAGGCGAGCGGTTAATCTCGTCGACGCAATCGTTTCGCTCTTGACGTTGCAAAACACACTCATCGCAACCAACGGCAGCGCAACGTCGAACGAAATGCGACTTCTTTCCGCAGTTTCCGGCGTAATCGCGTTCGTTTTAATAATGATAATCTCCGCCGAGTCCTTCGTCCACATCAAAAAAACTCTCAAAAACGACTAAATCCGCCGCAGGTTATACCATACGACGGATTAAGTAATTCAATCTTCGCGTAAACCGTTAGATCAGCAACATACAAAGATATCCCACGAACGAAACGGTAGATATTATAAGGGCGGCTACGGATAAACCTCTTCCCTTGTTCGTTTCTTTTGATTTCTTAAGTCCTAAACCTCCGAAAATCCAGCCGAGCAAAGGGATAAAGAACGAGCATACGAAACCGGCAATCGCCATGCCGTTCGTTTCGTCTTTTTTTGGGGTTTCCACCTCGCAACCACAGTGAGGGCAAACAACCGCTTCTTCCATAACTTCTTGTCCGCATTTTGTACAGTACTTCATAATGTCTTCTCCTTTTTATGTTTTTTATAGAAATGCATATAATACAAACCGTAATAGGCAGATGTAAATAATAAACGACGCAGCGGATATTGCGATTGCCGCAACCGACAGTTCTTTGCCGTTGTTAAGTTCTTTTGAATTTCTGAACCCGATTATGCCGAATATTAAACCAAGCAAGGGGATAAAGAAAGAACTAACGAAACCGGCAATCGCCATGCCGTTTGTTTCATCGCTTTTCTTTGTTTCAACGGAACAACCGCAATAATGACAAACGATTGCATCGTCCGCGATCTCATGTCCGCATTTTGTACAGTATTTCATAATGTCTTATCCTTATTCCTAAGAAGTAATTTTCTTGAACGTTTATCAAAAATTCTCGTTTTTGTAATTACGCGCGGTCTATGCCGATACAATACCAACCTAATTGTGAATTGTTTTGAATAGCGTTGTCTATGGTGAGTTTGTCTATGCCATAAGCAAGTAAACGATAATCGTTTGACGTTATTTCTATCAAAGTTGAGTTTTTGTCGGAAGATATGTAATTTAATCCGTCTTCTCCGGACTGAAACCAAGCGTCGGGTTCTTGTTTTGAAAGAGCCAGCAATTCATCGTTTAACGGAACTTTTACATAGACGGAAAGGGGATTAACCGCTACAATCGTGCCTTTAAGCAGAGCGCTTTCTATGATTTTTACTTTTTCCGCTTGTTCGAATTTCATTTGCGCCGGAGATTTTTTCAACGAATCGTCCGAAGCAAAAATGGTATTGATTTGGGTAATGATTTCCAGTTCTTTTATTTCCGCTTTTCCTTTGCTTAACTTATTTAAGACGATATCGGCGGGG
>CAJLYQ010000095.1 GCA_905210905.1 uncultured Christensenella sp.
CTTGAACCGGCGACCTGCTGATTACGAATCAGCTGCTCTACCGACTGAGCCACACCAGCATTCGCTTTAAGCATTATTTAGTATACCATATTTTTTTATTTTGTCTAGCATTTTTTACCCTTTTCTTGGCATTTTTTCTCCCGCACGCATAGTATGTTATTATTCAGGAGTTTTTTATGTGCGGAATTTTCGGTTGCGTCGGTCTTTCCGATTGCGTTCCCGTTGTTATCGACGGTCTTTCCTTTCTCGAATACAGGGGGTACGACAGTAGCGGCATTGCAGTTGTTTCTTCTTCCGCTAAACGTATCGACGTCGTGAAAAAAGCCGGTCGAGTGTCCGTTATGCGCAAGGCGGTTACTTCTTCAGCGTCCCTCATTTCCGGCTCGCCGTGTATCGGTCACACGCGTTGGGCAACACACGGTTCTCCCGACGATAAAAACGCTCATCCGTTCGTTTCAAACGACGAAACTCTTGCGCTCGTTCATAACGGCGTAATCGAAAACTATCTCTCCCTGAAACGCTTTCTCGTCGAAAACGGATTCTCGTTCTCTTCGGAAACGGACAGCGAAGTCATTGTTAATCTAATTCAATATTATCATAAAGGGGATATTCTTCGCGCTATTTCGGATACCGTAACTCGCCTTAAAGGTTCTTTTGCGATTGCTCTAGTTTCTTCTTGCGAAGAAAACAAAATATTCTTTGCAAAACGCAACAATCCGCTCGTCGCCGCTTTCGACAACGGATTCGGCTACGTTTGTTCGGACTTTAACGGGTTATCCGCTCGCGTAAAAGAATGTCTGCCGGTTCCGGACGGAACCCTAGGGTTCGTCACGCCGTTTTCCGTTCGTCTTTTCTCAAAAACACTTGAAGAATTGCCCCTTGATTTCGTTCCCGTATCGTCTTCCGACGCATTTTCTTTGCAAGGCTATCCGCACTATATGCTTAAAGAAATCCACGAAACACCCGACGCGGTGGCGCGTGCGCTCACTTCTTACGACACGACTTTCGACACGTCGATCGTTTTCGGCGTTAAACGCATCGTTTTTATCGGTTGCGGAACGGCACTGCACGCTTGTCTTGTGGCTTTGCGCGTCTTACGTGAACTCGCCCCTTTGATCGACTGCTATGCCGTGGCGGCAAGCGAATTTCTTTTCAGCGAATACCCCGTTCGCGACGCACTATTCGTTGCGGTAACTCAGAGCGGTGAAACCGCCGATACAATCGCCGCAGTAAAATGCGTCAAATCGCGGGGCGGGCGTGTGGTCGCGATTTGCAACGTTCCCTGCTCCACCGTAAGTCGAATTGCCGACAAAGTTATTTACACTAACGCAGGACCCGAAATCTCGGTAGCAAGCACCAAAGCGTATTCCGCACAAATCGCTTGCCTTATTTCGACGTGCATAGACACCGCAACCGTCCTTAATCCGGATTTTCCGACGACAACCGCCGAAAAACTTCGCTGTGAACTCCGCTCCGTTCCGTCACTTCTCGCACGAACGATCGTTTCGTCTTACGCAACGGAAAAAATCGCAAAAGAAAACGCAACGGCGAAAAACGTTTTTTACATAGGTCGCGGCATAGATTACTGCGTCGCAAAAGAAGGAAGTCTGAAACTTAAAGAAATAAGTTACGTCCGCTCTGAAGCATACGCCGCAGGCGAACTTAAACACGGCTCTCTCGCCCTTATCGAAAAAGGCGTACTCGTAGTCGCTATAATTACGCAAGAAAAAACGCTTGAAAAAAACGTGACAAACCTTGCCGAAGTAAAATCGCGCGGAGCGAAAACCATCGTAATCACCCCTTTTTGCGACGAAAAAGTCCTTACCTTAGCCGATTATCCTATAATAATCCCTAAAATCAACGACTTACTCTCGCCACTTACAAGCGTGATACCTACTCAACTTTTCGCATACTACTCCGCTCTCTTCAGAAAATGCGACATAGACAGACCGAGAAATCTGGCTAAAAGCGTAACGGTAGAATAGATAGCCGCACAAGGGGCAACGTGGGACGTTGCATCCCTTTACGCAAGCAACGCCGAGCGTTGCATCCCT